>JAOTSS010000001.1 GCA_029864805.1 Candidatus Nitrosopumilus sp.
GTCTCTTAGGAGCTGCTTTCTTTGCTGCAGTTCGTCTCTTAGGAGCTGCTTTCTTTGCTGCAGTTCGTCTCTTAGGAGCTGCTTTCTTTGCTGCAGTTCGTCTCTTAGGAGATACCTTAGCGTTTTTCCTTCTAGTTGCTGCTGCCTTTCTCTTACGAGCTGCCGCTGCTTTTAGTGCTTCAGCTTTTGATGCATTTCTCTTACGAGTTCTTGCTGCTTTCTTTGCTGCTTCGACTCTCTTGGCTTTGGATGTTACCATAATTTTTTGCAAAAACCATGTGTGTTATATGGTAAAAGTCATACATTACTACACAAACTATAGAAAAATTTGACACAATTCTATTCTTCGATCAACAATTTGTAATGCAAACAACAGCTGTATCAACAGTTGATTGATCTTTTTGTGGTCGAATAATTATTTTATATTGTTTTTCTTCATCAAATGGAATGTCAAACTGTGTTGTTCTCTCAATTGGTTTGTTTGGTTCTAGAGTTTCTAAAAATAAATCTTTTGAAGAAAATTCACCATACACTGCTTTGTGTTTTTGCTCTTTTTCATCGACAATGTAAAACTGTCCTCCTGAAATTATTGTTTTTTCATCACTTGTGTTTTTTGCAGTTACTCCTATCATCACAAATGTATTTTCTGGCATAACTTCTTTACTTCCTTCATGTGTTCCCTCGAAAGTTACGATATATTCTACTGGTCCCACAGTTACTGTTTCTCCAATTGTGGACTCTATGAAATTAGTTGTATATTGTGTGTACATTATCATTGCAAATCCCATTGAACCTATGATTGCTCCAATTACTATTATGATGCCAATTCCTCCCATGATTAATCTGATTTATTTTGATATATAGTTGAAACTGCTCGTTTCGTGTAATTCTGTACTAAAAACCCTCTTATTTTGAGCCAAATTGGGATCCTTTTTTGAGATTTACTATGTAAAAACAGACCCATGGTTATCTGTTAATTAATTCTAGAATGTTTGATCAAGCCTAGAGACAATTTCGTCATTGTTCTTTGTCTCTTGACTTTTGATCTTTTTTTGCGATCAAAATGATGAATATCGTATTTTCATGAATATGTAATATTAGTTAAATATCACATATTTGGGACTTGTACCAATGACTAACACAAAAACAATTTTGGGCATTTCATTAGCTGCCGTATTTGCAGTATCTATGATTTTTGCTCAAAATGCAGTTGCTGATCCTCCAGCCAACCGTCATCTCATAATTGACGAGTTCAATTTTGAGACTTTTGATGGTATGGCTAAAGTTGACCTCAGGGCAGCCAGCCCCATTCCAAATAATGGTGGTGCATTTGGCTTTGCTGTATTCACAGATGAATCCGTGATCACAAATAATGTCTTGTCATTCACTGGACATATCTGTGCTGCAGATTCACCAGTTCAAGGAGACACTGCTAATGAAATTAAGAGATGTCCATTTAACCCAGAAGGTTCTATTGGCGTTTTAGAATTCCTTAGAGATAACGTCCCAGGTTATGGTGGACTACCTGAAGGTGAAATTGATCAAGCAAATGATGGTGGAAAAATACATCCTCACATACTGGATTTGAAACCAATGGAATCTGATTGTTCTGCTGCCCTTGCCGCAAACAATCTTGACGCTGGTGAAGGTATTGCTGTTGAGGTCGATGTAGCAAACTCTGTTGAAAACAACATTTCTCCAAGTGACTATCTAGTAAAACACTCCGGTAAAAACCTGACAGTTGGAAATATTCCAATTAGCGATATAGGTGGTGATGGGGTACAAGCAGTAGCATCATTCAACATATTCCCTCTACATGATGGAAAATCTAACATTACAAACCTCTGTTTGTATGATGTAGATTTCCAAGAATTCTCTTAGAGGAATCTCTTTATTTTTTCTAAAATAAAGGGGTTTAGCTTTTACGCCTAGATAAAAAACTTGATACATGTTTAGCTGGGAGAGCTTGGTGGTTTGACGGTTGCATTTCATATTCAGGCACAAGTGTTACACCCCCCCTCAAAACCGCTATTTTTCAAAATATCACATTATGCCTAAACACACTAATTTTTAGGGGGGGGTTTAGCGGCTAGGCTTGTTTTTAAGAAATTGTTTATTTTAAAAAAATTTTAGAAATTGATGTAGGGTGTATGTTTAGTCTGTATTTTTTAGTAATCTGGTACGCCTTTACTTAGCAATATGGTCTCTATCTCTGGGTATAACTAGTTGTCATTTACACTCTTACTGTTTCAATTCTTTTTGAATTGTTTTTACAATAAAATGTACTGCCAATGCTAATCCAATCATTTTGAAAAAATTATTCATGTGGCCCAGCCTCTTTCTTATCATACGTATCAAGAATTTCATCTATTATTTTGGTAATGTTCAATTTCAAATTGCCTCCCATTTTGTAGTTGCATCTTCAAGTTTGAATTTGCTAACATTTATGCTAACACTAATCTCAAAGTTCTTTGTTGCATGTCTGAATAAAATGTTGTAAACATTCATTTTACAAACTCCATCAAAGTTGCAATAGTTGTCAAAACAAAAACTTTGTTTTTTGCAGCCTTGAATTTAACAATTTGATTTCCCATCAAACTTGATTTTGTTGTAAATTTTATTGGTTTCATACTATATCCTGGTAAATTTTAGATATAAGAACCGCGTATAACTGATAAATCATCTATTTTTTTAAAATGTTTTTAATAAAAATCTAGATGTTTTTTCATGTTTTTCTGATACACTTTCTATTGCATCAAATACTGTTTGTTGGTTGATGTTCTCTTTGTCATCTAGAACAACGTACACTCCAATTTTCTGTTTTCCATCCTCAGTGATGTTTTTGTTAATTGCTTGAATTGAGTAACAAAAATCTGTGACTTTTTTTTCAAATCTTTCTTTTTCTTGCTGATTAAATCCCAAATAACGTGCAATTTGGCTGTTTTTCATTACAACTTTGGCTCCTATTACTAGAATGCCTGGCTGACCTTTTGGTTCAAATATTTCTACAGGAATTCCTGTCTTACCTGCATGCTTTACTAACATTTGGAAAATGTTTTCTGTACTTTTGATTGATTCAAAAGAAAGTCCTTCGTGAATTAACCATCTCTCGACACTATCTCGTAGTCTAGATTCGCCCATTAAATACAATTGAAATTGGTTCTATATGATTCTAAATTAGTTAGTTTAATACTCTAAATTTTTAATATTTCTAAATTCGAATTTAGAAATGTTTGAAATTGCTACATGTAAACAAGATAATTTGTACCTAGATGTTTACATTAAATCCTGAATCCATATAAGGAATTGACGAAGCTACCACGATGTTAAATATGATTCCAATTACCATTAACACTAGACCTAGATACAAACAACTCTTTGCCTTTCGAGGATCATCTTGACGCAAAACAAAGAATGCAATTATTCCTCCAACAATTCCTAAAAAAACTGGTAACAAAAACCATGCATTACTCCTTGGTTTTTCAGCATATCCCATACTTTACCTAGTTTTTTTGCATTATTGATTTTTTCTGTAATTGTGTGATCTCGATTTCAACTGTTTCTAATGGATCCTCGACTTGATTTCTTCTTATTGAAAACATTTTTGGTTTTTCAAAGTCATCAGTACAATCAGGACATGCATAAACTAATACTCTGTGTTCATTCGGTGCTTTTGGATTAGATAGTCTTGGGTAATACACTAGTCTTGCGCCACAATCTACACAATACCTATTGGCCCTTCTAGTTCTGACCAATGTAAACCTCCTGCATTATTTTAGATATGCGATCATCTATTAGATCCATGTTGTCTAATAGTCTAAACTATTTACTATCAATCGATCAATATTTCTAAATTCGAATTTAGAAACATTACGCGCCTCCCATCAGACTTGAACTGATGACCATCCGATTAACAGTCGGATGCTCTACCACGCTGAGCTAGGGAGGCACAAGGTTGTACCTTAACAAAAGTGATTTAATCTTTGCGAAATACCCTATATGTTAGAAATTTGTTTTTGACTAATTTTTGACACATTACAGGTGCAATCAAGTGGAATTTTGTCAATATGTTGGCTAGTTTATTTTTTTATTTCTTCTCTGATCCATTCAATAGTTTTTTGTTTTTTATAACATTTACTACATTTATAATAATCTTCTGCAAGATACCCTTTCACTGGAACTAACACCCAATCATGTCCTTTTTTCCTACACATTGATTTGCCAATATCTTTGATCGATTTGAAGGCATACTCAAATGAAAAAATATTATTTGAAAACGAGGAGACTGCTTTTTTATCCTTATTCATGAGATAATGAAATGAAATTAAATTGTATAAACTCACGTATTTGTTTTTATTTAATTCATTGTCAAGGATTTGTAAACTATTAATTGATCGATCATTTTTCTAAAAATAAATTTGTTTTGAAATTTTTCATTTTTTACTCATGAATATTTTTTTACATGCATTTTTAGAATTTTTTTACAGATCGCTTTTCTGAAACTAAAAATAAAAAAATCATGTTCTTGACGATTTTGTTGTTGTTATTTCTAAAATAATTCTAATTTGTTTAGCCTTTCAAAAATAATATTATTTTTAATTTGTTTTTACCATTATTACTTTTAGATGAATCTAATAATCTTTTGATCGTTTATTTTTAGTTGATCGATAATTATGATGTAATATTTTACAAATTGATTTTGAATTAGTTTCATTGTAATCCATTCATGAGCATGGTTTTAGAATGTGGATTTTTTCAATTCATTCATTTGTAATCTAAATGTGTAAAAATATCTTTTTGATTATACTCTGTTTCTGTGCGTTACGACAAATAATTCCCACTATTGATTCTTTATACGCTTAAGTCAGACGATTTTCATAGTTTAATTAAATTTACTGAAAAACCCTTTGATTTCTTTTGCATGGCTCTCAACTAACTCAATAATTTCTAAATGCTCGTCTGCTGTGGGTTCCCTTTTATGCACAATCTGAAATGCACTAAGTGCTGAACCGACCATCTCTCCAACAAAAAATCCACACAGAAAATCACCAATATTTGCACAATCCCACGTTTCACCAACTCTGGGAGATGCGCCTGCTGTTTTATACAATTCAAGGGTCTGTTCAATTAAATTTGTTGTTTGTTTTTGAAATTCAGGATCAAGAGTCATTAGGAAAACTTAAGATCTTATTTTTCTAAACCTTTCTTTTTCTCAAATGAATATATGCCATCAAGAAAAACTCTGTGGTCTTTGTTTTTTACTTTCGTTTTAAGTTCTATGTTTGCCGCAGTTTGAGTAATGTCTGTCCAAACTTCACCAGTTAGAATTACGTCTTCTCCTTTAGGGATTACTTTGGTATTGCCTACAATTTTTGTAACTCTTGGTGCTCTTTCTCCCTGGAAGTTTTCAATTAGAATTTTTTTGCCCTCTACTTTTAATGTAATTGGAAAATGTGCATAGACAATTTTCATTTTAATTGTGTAACCATCTACTAGGCCTTCACAAATATTTCTGATAATGGATCTTGCAGTATGTAAAATTGCATAATCTCTCTTTCTACTTCCAATTGCATTTAGGATGACTTTGTTTTCTGTAATCTCGATGTTAATTGGAATACTTCGAAAACTTTTGAATGTTTTACCTAGAGGTCCCACAAATGATAACATGTGTTTGTTTAGTGTAAGTTTGACTCCTTCTGGGATGATGACCTCGTCTTGAAATTTTTCCATCTGCTTAGTAGACATATCCTATCAAAAACCCTCCAATTCCTTTTTCTGATGCGTCATGATGTGACATTACTCCTTGATTTGTTGTAACTAGTAACATTCCTCTATCATAAGCGGGCAAGTACTGCTGTTCCCAATTATTATATTCGTCAGTTTTCACTTTGAATCTCGGTGAAATAGCTCCACATTTTGTAATTTTTGCCAATAATTTAATCTTGAATTTACCTCCCCTTTTATCGTCAATATGCTCAAACTCTCCAATGTATCCGTCTTTTTGGAGTGTCTTTAGAACCTCAATTCCTAACTTTGATGTTGGAAGAATCACACAGTCACCCTTTCTTCTTGTTTCATTGTTGTATAATGTGACAAATAGATTTGCTAAAATGTTAGTTGCTGGCATCTTATATCACTTATTTTTCCTAAACCCTAAAGATGTTGCGACTTCTCTGAAGCATCGTCTGCATAACATTAAATCATATTTTTGAATAACAGCTGTATAATCCCCACACCTTTTACACCATCGTGAACCTCGTCCAAAGTCGTGTTTTTTTCTTCCAGTGGCTTCATATGATCTATCTTTTGCCATTATGCTACTGTCACTCCAAATTCTTTAACTAGATAATCCTTTGCTTCTTGACTGCTAATGATGTGTTTTTTTCCAACACTTGCTTTGTGTTTACTTCTGGTTCTAATCCCGTATCCTGGTCTTGTAAGTGTGATGGAAATTCCTAAACCTAAAATTCCTATCTGTGGATCGTATTTTACTCCTGGTATGTCTATGTGCTCTTTAATTCCAAATGAATAATTTCCAAAATTGTCAAATGATTTTCCGTTAACTACATTACCTTTTGCTTCTAACAATCTTTTTAGCAATTCTTTTGCATCATTACCTCGAATTGTAACTGCTGCACCTATTGGTTCTCCCTTTCTAACCCCCCAATCTCTTTGTGTTTCTTTTGCAGCTCTTGAGGATGATTTTTTTCCTGATATCTGATCAAGTGCTCTTTTTGCAATATCGATAATATCTCCTGATTTTCCTACTCCCATGTTAAGAACTACTTTCTCAAGGGAAATTTTTTTCATTATTGGTTCTGTTGTTTGAGACATATTATCACTTGATTTGAATTACTGGCTCTCCTTTACCAATTGACATTATGATATCTGCCGGAATCTCAATTTTTCTGTCTTCTAATGATAATATGACTCTTTTTGGAAGAATGAATGTTCCTTCTTCGATTGTCTCAATCTTTCCAATTCTGCCTGTGTTATTCCCACGTGTTACTAGTCCTTGACTGTCTTCTTCTAATTTTATTATTTCAAGAATTTTTACATCTGGAATTTGAATTAAACATGTATCTCCAACATTTACCTTTTCATCTGAAATAATTGATCGTCCATCATGAAATCCTATCTGGATTTGTCCTTTATTGATCGTAGTTTTGCTGGTGACTATAACTAGTTTTTTTGATTTCTCTGATTCATTAATCTTTATTGGTTGCAGTAATTTTTCTTTAGTTGGAACCAGACGATAAATATCTGAAACATTTTCCAATTCCACAACATCCATCAATCCAATTGCATGATGAAGTGATTTTCTTACGATTCCATCAACTTTTACTTTACCTGAATAAATTGCAGTTTTTGCTTCCCTAAGACTTGTTACTATGTTTAACATGTCTCTTAGAAATACTGCTGTTGGTACAGCACGACTTTTTTTATGTGGGCCTGGCTTTACTGTAACTACAAATCTTTTGTTTTTTCTATTAATTCCCCAAAACTGCGGGGCCATTTGACGTTTGAGTTTTTTACTTCCTGCTATACTTACCATTAATTCTCATCTTCCTTTTTTTCAGTTTTTTCTACCTCTTTTGTTTCTTTAGGCTGGTTACTAGGATTCTTACCCTCTAGTTTTGAAATTCTCCACTTGTCATCAGTATTAAGCGAAGTTACTAGCAGATTAGATGTGTGAATATATACGTCAAATTTATCTCCTTTTGTTTTCTCTTTCTTAATTCCTTCAATTGCAACACTATTTTTTTGAGTAGACACTTTGGATATTTTTCCTTCAACTCCTTTGAACTCTCCTCTGAGTATGGTTACACTGTCGCCTTCAATTGCACGAACACTTCTTTTTCCGTATTTTTTACGGAGATCTTTCGACAATGTACTTCCAAGTTGCTTACTTCTTGTATGGAATGTTGCACGATAAATCATATTGTTGCGCATCTTTGTTGGTTTCATTTTCTTATACCACCATTGATGCCAAATTAGCTACTCTTGGCCATTTTTCAGAAGCTTCTGCTGCTACTGGTCCTTTGATGTCTGTTCCTTTTGTTTCTCCCTCAGGGGTGATTAACACGGCTGCATTATCTTCAAAACAAACTCTTACACCATTTAACCTGCGAACTGCATATTTTTGTCTAATAATTACTGCTCCGTAGACTTGCTTTCTTAATTCTGCTGGTCCTTTTTTTACTACCACATTACAGAAATCCCCTACTGCTGCTGCAGGAAGTCTGGACACTCTTGTTTTGTGTCTTGGAACATTGATAATTTCTAAAATTTTAGCACCAGAGTTATCTGCACATACAATATTTGCACCTACAGGAATTGATCTGGTAACATATGGGCGGAATTCTTCTACTCCTTTACCTGCTTGTTTTGCCATTATGCTTTAACCTCTACAACAACATATGAGACTGATTTTGAGATAGGTCTACATTCTGCAGTTAAAACATGATTTCCTGTTTCAACATCAATACACTCTGGTACATGTGCATGAATGTTGCTTGTCCCTCTGGCATATCTCTTAAATTTACTAAAGTAAATTGGTGCATCTTTTTGTAATGTGATAGTTTGCTTTGCCTTACTTCCTGTTACTTTACCGTCAAAGAGTTTTCCTCTGATTGATAGATTTCCGTGGAATGGACAATGCTTGTCTGTGCATTGCTCTTTTGGTTCTTTTACTTTAAGTCCTATATCACGTGTCATGCCTTTGCCCCTAATCTGTCAAATGGTCTTTTGGTAATTTTAGTTCCTTCTACAATCACATCTTTGTTCTCAATTGAGAATTTCCAGCTGTTTGTAGATTTTGCAATTGATTTGACCCCATTTTCTGTATTTATTGTAAGCATTGATTTTGTTTCATTTATGATTCTTCCATTTAATCCTATAACTTGAGGATTTGTAGATTTGACAATCTCTGTGTTCAACCCAATGAATTCATGTGATGTTATGTTGTCTGCTGTAATCATTTTTGTTTTTTCATCTCATTTACTCTGGTTAGCATTCTTGCAATGTCGTGACGAAGTGGTTTTAGTTTACCACTCTCTTTTCTTAGTGTGCCTTTTGAAGCGTCAACTCTGAGTTTTGCTAGTTCACTACGTGCTTCTTGAATCTTACTTTTAAGATCTTTTTCATTTAATTGGTTAATTGTCTTCATGCTTATTCTGGTCATTTTAGTCTGACCTCTTCTTCTTCTAGGGTTTCAAGTTCTTTCATCTTTTCTTCTTCAAGTGCAATCTGTTCTGATTCTGTTCTTGCTTTAGTCTCTGCTGCAGTTTCGTCTCTCATTTTTCCTGTTCCTTTATCTTTGATTTGTTTCGTCTCCATAGCTTTTTCGGTCTTCATTTCAAATTCTGGAACGAGTTTGGCTTTATTGGCAATTCTTATCCTAATTCCGATTAAACCCATTGCTGTTTTTACATGTGCAATGTCTTCTGCAACAATTACTTCTGCATGGTGACCTGCTCTGGGCAATATCCCTGCTGTATGTTTTTCAAATGCAGATCTGTCACCTCTAAGTTTGCCTGAAATGGTAATTTGAACTCCCATAGCACCATTTTCCATAATTTGTTTTAATGTCCACATTGTTGCCCTTCTAAAAGCAGTGCCTCTTTCAAGATGAGCTGCCATTCTATTACACATTACACTTGGAGCTAATTCTGGTTTTTCAATTTCTACTACTGAAATTTGTGGATTTTTCAATCCAAAGTCTGCTGCAAGTTTGTCTGTAAGTGCTCTGATTCCAGAACCTTTTCTTCCAATAACAATGCCTGGTCTAGTAACATGTAGTGCAACTCTTGTACCTACTGGGGTCTTTGCAATCTCTGCATGTGAGAATCCTGCATCCTTAATTGCCTCTCTGAGATAATCTTTGAGAAGCATCATGTTGTAGTTATCTTTGATTACGTTTTTGACTGCTGACATGTTATACCTCCTGTGCCACCAACTCTACGTGAGTCAATACATTATTTTTGGGAGTTGCTCTTCCCATAGCCCTTGGAATGAATCTTTTTACAATAACGCCCTTGTGAACAGTAGCATTTACAATTCTTAATCTGTCTAAATCCATTCCCTTGTATTCTGCATTTGATTCTAAATTGTCTAAAACTTTAATGAATTCCTTTGCTGTTTTTTGTGGATAACGTCCTGCCATCATTCCAGGATCTGCTTTGTGTCCAACCTGATTTTTATATCTTCTAAATGCGACAGCTCTTTTTTTGTTAATCACTGCAATAAGATAGTCTCTTGCTTTTTCAATTGATAACCCTTTGATGGAAACTGCTACTTCACGTGCATGTTTGTGTGAAATGTCTTTTTCTCTTAATGCGGAACGGACATGTTTTGTTGCGTCATAGTTTTGGAAAGCGTAATTGAATCTACTCATAATAATCACTTTAGTGGCACGTAGAGACTGGATCTTGATGCGCCTACACCTGGTGCACCGTGTGAAACTCTCTTGTTTGTTATTACATATTCTCCTAAATAATGTCCAATCATTTCAGATGTGATGCTTACTGGACGAAATTCTTTTCCTGAAAATACATTTACTGTAACACCTACCATATATGGTAAGACGATCAAATCCCTAACATGAGTTTTGATTGGATTTTTTACTTTGCCTGCTTTTGCAGCTTTGATTTCCTCAATTAACTTTCTCTTTCCGTCAGTAATTCCTCTTGTAAGGGATCTTCTTTGTCTAGAGTTGAATAACAAGAATAATTTTTCTAGGGACAAACCATCAAGCTCCTCTTTTGGAATACCTCTGTATAGAAATTCTTTAACCATCCTTTTTCTCCTCTGTTAGTGTACTTCGAGTTTTCTGGTCCATATTATAGCATTCCTATCTTTGTTGCCAAATCTCTGGCTTTTGCAGTGTTTTCGAATTGAACAAATGCTTTTTTGCCATAAATTGTTCTTGCAGTATTGACGTCAGTGACATTTTCTTTGTAAAGTGCTTTTACAGCTTCGGCAATTTCCGGTTTACTTGCTGATCGTTCTACAATAAAACAAATCTTGCTTTCGTTTTCTACCATTGCAAACGTTTTTTCAGTAATGTATGGTTTAAGAATAATCTTACCTGCCTGATCTATATTCATTGTATTTTCACCATGACCTCAAGATGCGTTGATTTGATTTTTCCGATTTCTTCAATTGCAGATTTGGAATACACTGTTAATCTAATTGGATCTGAACCAGGTGCTAAATCCAATACACTCAAATTTTTAACACTCTTTGCTTCTACCCCCGGTAATACTCCTATTGCTTTTTTAATACTTGAATCATCTTTGGTAACAAACAAAACACTTTTTCCAACTTTTTTACTTCTTCCCCTAAGTCTTGATTGCCCTGAACGTGATTTTCTTGCTTCTAACCTTTTCACATCTTGTGTTAGTTTTAGAGCATCAAGTATTTTGGTCATTTCGTTTGTTTTTGAAATCGATTCAATGTCATCTGATACGATAATTGGAAACGATTCAATGCCTTCTATTTTGTGACCACGTAGTTCGACTAGATCTTTTGATGCAGTTGCAGCAATTGCAGAACACAATGCGAGTTTGTTTTCCTTTTTGTTTAATTTTTTGTAAATTACTTTGCCAACAATTGGTGGATGTGCTTGCCTTCCGCCTCTAGTTGATGCGACTTCTGCGCCTTGACCTTGTCTTCCTCCTCCGCCACCACTGCTTCTTGCAACACGTGAAACACCTTGGCCTGTTGGAGGATCGTTTGAATCTGCAACTACGTCCTGACCTGCAGAAGGATGTCTTCCTTGTGGTTGGAATTTGTGTGAAGTTAAATTTGTAAAAGCCTTGTGTATTAGTTCTCGTCTAAATGGGGTTGAAAATAATAGTGGTAGTTCTACTTCTCCATCTTTTGTTCCAGTAGTGGTGTATGTTGCTGTCTTCATTATACTACTACCTCCAAAATGTTCGGCTTGTTGACTTTGGCTGGAACATTTCTGATTTGACTTCTCAGTTTGATTAGTCTTCTATATGTTCCTGGAACTGAACCTTTTAGAATAATGAAATCTCCCTTCACCAATCCAAAATGCTTGTATCCTCCATCTGGATTGATTTTGATCTTTTCATCATCTGTATTTCCCATAATCATAATTCGTTTATCGTATTCTGTTCTTTGATGGAATCCCATTTGTCCTGCCCTCGGTACTGTGTACATGACACTCTGTGGTGAAATTGGACCTAATGAACCGACTTCTCTGACTGTCTTTCTTGATTTGTGTTGTTTCTTTTTTACTCCCCATCTTTGAATTACTCCTTGCCATCCTTTGCCTTTGGTAATTGCAGCAACGTCCACACTTGCACCTGTTTCAAAAATTTGATCAATCTTGATTTCTTTTCCAAGCAGTTCTTTTACGTGGGCAAATTGTTTTTGTATGTCTCCTCCGCTAACTGAAGCTTCAAAAATGTAGGGTTTTTTCTGTTCGAGTCCTGCTGCATGTGGCGAAACTGCAACTATTGCAAAAATCTCTTTTATTTTTCGAAGGGATTTTTCTGCATTGTCTAATGCCCCTTCTTTGTTTTTTACTGTAATCTCTTTTGATATGTATTTTGGAATATCATCTGCATACACATCAAACTCTGCATGCATTCCATCATGATCTTTTGAATAACCTCTGACTCCTAAAATCAGTACCGGTGGAGTCACTAGAACTGTTCCAAGACTTACAAGCTGCTTTCCTGCATTTGGAACTTTGTCTCTATCATCAATACTTACTATCTGAACGCATCCTGCCTTGAAACCACAATGAGCCAGAATCTTTGGCTCTTCTGAATCTAATTTTGGCCATGCTCTAATGCGAGCCTCCATACTTTTTGCACGTACTCTTGGTGAATATGCAAGACTTCCTCTACGTGGTTGATGGTTTTTTCTAGCGCCCATAGATAAAACGCGTCTCGATTTCCCTCTATTAAACCATGTGAGACATCGTTAACCACAATAATTTTTATGGTTAACGATGTGAGCCTAAAATGTTATGGCTTTAGCAGATCTGATGCCATGTTCCAAATGGTGATTCCACCAATAATTATTCCTGCAACCCCTAGTACAATTGCAAACAAAAGAAAGTTCTTTCTTTCTGGCACACTATGAAATACGTTTGACATTAATTATAGTTAGGTGTTTTATGCTGTCGCATTGATTGTTGTTTTTTTAAATATTTGATGACTAACATACAAGAAGAAAACGTAGCAAAGAAAGAGACAAAGACCTCAAACCTCGAAACTTTCCACTACATACAATGAAGATCCTACCACAATTCAGAAACAAATCTCATGAAGTTAGATAATGAATACTGGCAAAGAGTTAGTCGGCATCATTGAAAAGTCAGGTATGATGAAAGGCGCATTGGGATATAGAATCGGAGAGCAGATGACTAATTTTGTAGGACATTATCTTGAAAATAAAGGGAGCAATGTAAGAATTAAAAAAATTGATTATCACTGATCACGAGATTTTTCTCAAATTGCATCATGCATGATATTTCTTTTTGTCATAATTTGTATTTGTTAAATCATTTTTTGATTTCTTATATTGTCAATACTTCCTTGACGATAAATGCGCCAATTCCAATGCCAATAACTATGCCTATCCCGATACAGACAAGATCAAACTTGACTATTTTCTTAAATGGTGCATGCACCATCTTATCCCATGTACTGATCGGATCTTCTTCAATTTTGTTTTGCCAGCAACATGATCAAAAGTCATTTTATTATACAGCCAGCCCCGTTTTCTTTTGCTTTTTTGCAACACATGAACAGCACAATGTTTCATAAGTCATGCTGTTTTTTGGAACAAACTTGATGCCACAGTTTGTACATGTGTTAAGCAAAATCACACCACTAATGAGTTCGCGGTTGTTTTGTACTTGAACATCGTTATCTTCATTCCTGATTTTTTCATCTATATTGTCGATATCCTCACTTGAGAGAGATATCTTGAATTCGTCATCTTTTGTAGTGATGTTTGGTTTGTTGTTATGCTGTTCTTTTGCCAAAATATTTCTCCATTATTTGTAAGACTTCATCAGCGATTATTCCATGTTCGCCTTTATCCCACATTGTCTCTAACTCTGCTATCATCTTCTGATTTTCAAGAATTTGTTGCTTTAACATTTCAAGATTTTCTTTGGGATATGCCAATCTTGGAATCATGAAATAGTTATAGTTCATCCCAACTACAATAAAGTCATCTTTGTTCAGTTTTATTTTAGAAGAGTGTTTCATTACCTGATTTCCATTGTTGACTTGCATACAACCAGATTCATCAAAGACAGGTACATTCTTGACTCTAGACATGTTAAGCATTTTACAATCGAAATGCCATCGCTGTTTGGCAACAATGCAAACTTGTGGTCTCCGTACTTGTAGTTTAATTCATTGTCATCCCAGATACCATTTACAAGTGTCATTTTGCTATAATCCAAAAATGTATCTTCACGTTAGATAGATGTTCCCTCATGCTTGTTGGCTTGCTCTGACATCTTTTTTTAATTTGTCATAGGATTCCAAATATTCTTTCTTCTTCAGATTCTCTGGAATTGTCTTGTTGTTCTTGTTTACTTGTGGTCTTTTTTCTTTTTTTGATTTTGTCATAGTGTAAGTATGCGAATCTAGCATATATCGTTGATCTATTTGTCATGAGAGTATAATTCCTCGGATTAATCTTGTTTAATGTGAATAGAGGGCCATTAAACATATCACGGGAAAGTCAACAAAAGAAAATATCACAAATCCATTCAATGAAACTCCCAAAATGAATCTAGTGAAAGATTTCGCTTATTCCATTTATCATGAACTGAATTGCAAAAGCGGCCAGAAAAATCGCAAAGACTCGAGTCACAATCAATGAACCACGCTTTCCCAGAATTTTGTTTATGGGTTCAGAAGATAGCAATACAAGGTAGGTTATTGCAGTTACAACCAGGATTGCAATCAGGGTCACCAGACCTCCAGATGTTTGAAACGATATTAGCGCAATAGTCAATGCCCCTGGACCAGAAAGCAATGGAAATGCCAATGGTACTATCCCTTGCTCTTGTTCTATGTTGCCTCCACCCATTCTCCATTCGCCATGAGTCAGAAATTCAATGGCAACTATGAATAGCAGTACTCCTCCTGCTATCATGAAACTGGAGATTTGAATCTCGAAAATTGAGAGAAGTTCATTTCCTGCAAATGCAAAGACTAGCAACAAAATGACCACCACCATAACAGTATTTTTGAAAAGTGATCTTTTCTTGCCTTTCTCCATGTTTTTAGTCACGCCAATTGTAATTGGAATTGTTCCAATGGGGTCAATCACCACAAAAAGGATGATGATCGTTCGGATTAGATCTATAGAAAAATTTTCTGGGATAAAAAACAGATTCTCAAATGACATTCATTACTTTACAATGCAATCAAGTCTATAAAGCAACTATCATTTTGTATTGTGAGTTAAGTTGCCTTGATTGGGAATTTGCCTTGATGTATTGTATATTTCACAAAAATGGAGTGTTGGTTTGTGGTACTGTCAGGCATTAAAAATAAACCCACAACAATAATCCATGTTTCATCAAACTTTCCATCTACAGTTTCGCGAAAATCTCCGAATTAATATCGAAAAACATTATTTCTGAAAAACAATTCTGAAAAACACTTGTTGTTCTAATCAGACATGCCCAAGATCAAGAAGATGGTCTAGGAATCTGGTATTGGTTATTATATGATCCTTTTTACGTGCATCTTTTGCACCTTTTACAAATCTCACAAAAGTTTTCACTTTTATGCTAATGGTTTTGTACTCTTTTCTTGGCAGGCTTACTATGACTCATCATGTGTATTAAGCATTGGTTCTGAAAATTTGAGAATATTTCTTTTTACACCTACAGATATTTGCATTATGCCTAGATCTGTTAAATAAGGTGTCCCGTACATGTTATTGAGGAAGGATTGGTAATTGGTTGTACAAATAACAGACATTAAGCGTATAAAATTAGAATCAGGCTTTAAACCAAGCATGAAATCTCTATTACGTATTTTCAAAGTCCTGACAGAAAATGGCGCTAAAGGCAAGACTCAGCTGTCACAGGATACTCGCCTAAACTATTCAAGACTTGCAAAACATGTTCTCTGGATGGAGAAAAAAGGCCTTGCCAAATCAACAATTAAGGATAGTAAAATCAATGTGGTCCTGACTAAAAGTGGCCAAGAATTTTCCTATATGATTGCAGAGACTGTCTGACAAATTAGTTTGTACCTCTGACAGATTTGTCGATAAAAGTAACATAAAAGTCAGCGTTACTTAATAGCATAATTGAGATACAGTTTGGCAGTGGCCGTTACTCCAAAATTTTTTACTCCCTTCTAACGGCGGCCATAATTTCCATCATGCTTTTCTATCTGCCAACTGGCGATAAAATATGAGTTTGTTTGTGGGGGATTTGTTATGTTAAATTTGTCTTTGGGAAAAAAGATACAGTGTAGTTAGTACTGCAGATCAAAATATATTTTTAGTTTGCCTATGTGGTCATTCAATTAGTGTCCGAAATACTTGACAAGTCATCTCCCTCATCTTGTTCATTACTGTTTCCTCTACTGACTAATGGGGAAATCCTATTTTTTATTTTAGAAAGTGTGTCAATATCAAAGTAAACGAATGACTGAAACTTAAGACCAATACAGGTTGTATACTGGTGAAAGTTTCATCAATCATCATAATAGCAAATGAGTATTTGGAGAATGCTGACGATTTTGTATGTCTTATTTACATAAACATAAGTTTCGCTTAATAGAATGTCTTATCAAAATAGAGTCATGCCAATAGCAGAAAATTTTCCTGAAGGCCTAAAGCCAATTGGAAGGATTAACCACTCTGATGGTGAGAATTTTCATTTTATGTGGGGTCCTGGCAGAGCAGATGCTGAAGCATCCAAAAACAAGGAGGTAATTGCAGCATACGCTGCACGAGGAGAAGAGCAGGTTCCTTTAGGTGTCAGCGGTACAATGATTGCAGTTGACTGGGACTCTTGTGTTGCAGATGGTGCATGTATTGAGGCCTGTCCTGTGCAGGTATTTCAGTGGTATAGAACAGAAAAAGACATTCCAGCAAAAGATGTTGTCGGTCAAACTTTTGCAGGAACAGGTAGTGATGTAAAAGAAGAACGCAAAGACCTCACTGACAAGGCAGATCCAATACGGGAGCACGATTGCATATGGTGTATGGCATGCGTTTCTGTGTGTCCCCCACAAGCAATTAAGGTAGATCAAGGTAACCAGGAATTCCATGAAAAGGAAGCAGGAACTTTTGTAAAGATGGAATCAGGTTCTGCAAACCCCCATGCACATGATTGATTTTGTTTTATTGTAAAATGTAATCTAAGAAAAATTTAATCATCATACATCTATTTCTTGGTCAATGCTTCCACCTTGTCCATACAACACGTGCATGATGTCAGTTTTGACAACACCGGGATGATTTCTTATTCTCTTGACAATCTCGTCTACTCTTCGAGTATCATATGTCTCAATCTTTAAAATGATGTCATGCTTCCCCCAGACTCCATTTATTTCTGTTATTTCTGGCAGTTCCTTAAACTCTGAAATAAGACTATTCTCACTTCCCGTATTGCAATTGATGATAAGGTATGCTTACATACATTAAGTAGCGTACAACATAGATAAAGGTGACAAAATCTCAAAAGTATCAAAAAATATGAGAAAAAAATGTCAAATTAAAAAATTGAATCATTATAATTTTTTAACGTCTATTGAAAGATCTGCAATAGAAAGTGACTTTCCACACAAAGTGCATCTGTTAGAAAATTCCTCATCGTATCTTTTAATGATCTGAGTAGTTTCATGGTTTTTTTATTTTTTCACAATTACCACATTCAATATCTACTGACAGGATGTAACTAGTCAATATGGTATTTAATTTTGATTAGTTTTAAGGAATCAGTAAAAAATTTCCAATTGGTGTCTTTTGGTCAGCAAAAAAACTTACACGTGGGTCCGAAATACACTTCCCTAACTATATCCCCATACACGTTGTGCTCCCAGTCAAATTTGAACCAAAAATATCTCAAGAATGAAGAATCATATTTACATTATTTTGTTTAGTCTGGACTAGTCGATTTCATTCCCACATATGCACAAAAAAATCTCTTGAATGATACATATTCAAAAACCAGTTCATTATTTAATGAAAGATAACACATTTTAGGATTTACAGATACATTTTGTGAACATACCTAGTTTGATGCGTTAAGTATGGCCAGTGTTCCAAGCAAGGCTTCCTCTAATCGCACAGTTTCAGTGGCCTGATTGGGAAAAAAGTTCAATGCCTTTGCATTCTGAACATTTTTCATTTTGCTCCCAAGGATTTCATGAACGCCTTTTTCTGGAGAGCCAAAAACTACGAGTGTAGGCTGATCTGACTTGACATATTTGGAAATCTGCTCTCTTGTTGCGGTCTTGCCTTTTCTGGATGTGATGATAATGTTTCCCTTCCATTCAGATACCACTGAAAACAAGTTTGCCCTCTCTTTTACTGAATATCCCCAATAAGATTTGACTTCACTTTTGTCAATCTCCTTTACAGATAATTTTGGATAGCCCTCTTTGAATTGTATTGTGACTCTTTTGCCAATTGATGTCTTTCCAAAAAATGGGATTAACTGATTAATTCCTACATCTACAAATCGTTTGCCCTTTACACTCATTACAATTCCTTCTCGAACATCTCCTGGAATGATCTTTTTAGCATTGGCTGGAGTTACATGACTTGGAATTCTAAGGGGTTGGAGAACTCCTGCAAATTTTAGATCATTCATTTTTGGAAACAATCTTCTTCTCAAAAACTGCGGCGTCTCCAAATATCTCAATATCATTATCATTAAATTTCCGTCTGTCCTGTTGTTTCCTTCTTGGTATACGTATATCGTATCAATTTTGAAAATCGCGCACGCTCTTGCCAGAACTGAAATTTTTCTTGTCTTGTCTATCTTGAGTGATTCATCAGATAGTGCAGATTCTGGAATAGCAACAGATAATTTCAATATAATTTGTTCTCCCAGGCCAACCTTTGTAATTATTTTTGGTCGTGTGGGTATTTCTCTTTAGCAGATTTTGCATAGTTTGCAATCTGCTCATCGGAAACTAGTTCATACAAACCAGTTTCTGTTTTAATGTGTGCCATTCTGATGTGGTTTGTACCTTCCTTATCTTCACTTGATAGATAGATTCCTGCCGCAGCTAGTGTGGCAGCATCATCTAATGAAAGCTCATCTTTGTATGTTTTTTCTAAAAAGTCTGTAACTTGATCTGAGCCTGAACCGATTGCAATTGCATCATATGATATGTATGTTCCACTAGGATCTGTCAGATACAGTTGTGGAGTGCCATTTACAACTCCACCGAGAATTAATGCAACGCCATATGGTCTTACCCCTGCGAATTGTGTATATTGCTGACATTGATCAGCTAGGTGTTTTGCGATAGTTTCAACTTCTACTGCCTCATCGTAAATCATTTTATTACTCTGAGAAAAGAATCGTGCATTGTCTACCTGACTTCTTGCATCTGGGATATATCCCGCTGCTGCAACTCCCACATGATCATCAATCTGGAAAATCTTTTGAGCGGTATTTGAGATTTGTAATTTTCTTGGTTTTTCTTCAACTGCAATGATAATTCCATCTTTGCATTTTATGCCGACAGCTATTGTTCCTCTTCGTACTGTTTCTATTGCATATTCTACTTGGTATAGTCTACCATCTGGAGAGAATACTGTAATTGCTCTATCATAACCTTGTTGTGCAGGAAGCATTTGATTCCAATGCTTTGAATGTACAATTTAAACCGTACTCTCTTTGAGAAATATTTCTCAATTTTAAGCAGGCTCAATGAAATGCTGATCGTATGTTTCATTTTTGAAAAAAATGATTTTGACACCTATTATCCTGTGTATTAAAATAAAACATCTTGTTTTCATTGCATCTGCTGTATTATAGATCTAGAAAATCAATTCGATGCTTGGTTTTTCTGTTTATGGTTTGAATGGTGAAAGTAATTGTGGTTTGCTGTGTTTGATATTATTCGTGTCATTGATTTTGGCATTCTTTGAAATTCCAAAAGAAGCAAATTCTACACAAAACATGGAAAGGTCAAAAATGTGTATAATGTCTGATAATCAATAATGTATGAACAATTTTACATATTGTAGAATGTCATATGTTTGTCCTATTTTGAACACAAAAAATTGATTTGCTATCTGAGTGTTTTTTGTAAATTCTAAAGCACAAAAATAGAATCGATGAATTTGACTGTGACGCATTGCCTGTGAAAGTTTAATTTGAGTTTTCTTGTCTTGTTTGATAATGAAATTTGAAATTCAGTTCACAGGTCATGAAAACATCAGGTCAAACCATCAAAAAACAATAGAGATTACAAAGGAATCACATCTAACACCACGAGGTGACTGTATAATTGGTGTTAATGCAACATCTAGTTGTTCTGACTTGCCTTTAGAATTAAAAGAGAAATTAAAAAATACTGACTCGAAAATTAATTTCTCAATTCGTGTTGGTGATTATGAGTTTCTTTTGGAAGGGAAAGGACACCCTGAATTGATTCTTTCTCATACAGAAGACATTGTAATTAGAAAAAGTGATTTTATCTGCCCGAGAACTCTGGCAATAAAATGCGATAAGGCCTCTGATCTATTGCCTAGAGAAATGGTCACATTGCTACAAAACCCAAAAATCAAAGGAATCCTTGCTATCAATATTGATTAAGACTGTCACAATTTTATATGCACTAGTTTAATTTTGAACATGGGTCTTAAAACTAAAGTTTTCATTTTGATTCCGTTAGTTGTCTTTGCATCAATTATTTTCGGGTTTGGCATGTATAACACATTATGTAAAAATACTAACATCCCTCTTAATTGCTGATTTTACGTCAAAAGAATCTTAATTATTCTTCATTTTAGTTAATTCTGATTTAGCACGATTCTCTTAAAGCATTAGAAAACACATTGTTCATGATAAAAAATACCGTTGAGTTGCCCCTTTCTGGAAAAGCCACTGACGCGGAACTGAAGAAACTTAAAGAATATTTCAAAGAAATGCCCTTGACTGAGATTCTTACAGGTTTAAAATTTGCAAAAAACAGATGGTCTGCAAAAGATGCAGGAACTCTCAAGGTGGGCAGAAAAAGCATCATCCAGAAAGAAGTGCATTCTGTTACTACAGAGCAAGCTCAATGGAGATTGAAAAATTGGAAGATGATGATTGCAAATTATCGTCGACGTGGATACAGCTATCCTACAATTTCTAGAATAAAAAAAATATTGATTCAAAAAAGCAAAACAAAATCAAAATAAAAAAATTTGTATTAAATCCTAGGAACAATCTTCATCTTTACACTGATTTCTTAGAATGCGCTCAGAATTTTTTAAAATTAAACACTAGATGAATACGTCTGATTGTCTCTTGATACTCTGACTTTTAAGACTCTCTGGAACATCTGGGATGGATGATTTTGTTTGTCCTGCAATGACATTGTGAGCTTCTTCAAGAATTGCCAATGTGTCTGCGTTTGTTCCGGTGCTCACATCCATGGTATCTACCATGTTTACTGATGAGCCTGACATGACATCGCCTAGAATTTCTGACAAGTCCTGCATTGAAGCGTTTGCCTCTGGCATAATTCCGTTAAGTGAAGGACTAAGACCTTTAATGATCGACATGCATGGGCTAAGAGTTACTACCACGTCTCCTAGTTCTGAAACAGTGTCTAGTCTGAGCTTGACTTGCTCCATTGAGAGTTTGGCACCACTGACCATGTTTTTCATTTTTCTTACTTGGGTTAACTCCCCTGCATATGCCTGGGCATAACTTGGCTTGTTATTTCTTTGTGCATTTACAATCTTTTCAAAGATAACATCGTGTTTTTTCTGTAATTTTTCATTAATTGATTCTAATTTTGATATCTGAAATTGTAATTTTTTCTGTGCAAAGTCGATTTTATTCCTTAATGGCTCATCTGGCCTTACCTTACCCATTACTTTTTGAGAAATACTTTCCCCCGCTGCTTTATTCCAAGAGTTGCTGATCAAATCTTAATTTCCTTGATATAACTGAAAATATTTGTTTTAAAGAGATCTGTCACCGTAGCCAGTGTAACTGGGGTGACAACAGGCTTTGGTTACACTATCCAAACGTGAATGTGAATATTTGAAAGTCCTTGCCAGTTACCTTGATTTCCATCGTATGCGATGAACTAGTGGCACTGTTTATGATGTTGTATAGTCCTGCATCTGAAACTGTAAGTTTGTTTTTGGATGTAATGTCTTTTCCAGCATATCCTGGTGGGAGTGGTTCTCCATCTAGAAATATCTCTAGTTCTGCATCATTGTCTGTGACAATATTTACCTCTTTTGCATTGTACAACAGTTTGATGGAGCCCTTCTCAGATATCAATTCCATGCTGTCTTCGTTATTTTTCCAATCGCCTACCATGTAAAATTCATGCAAGTCAATTTTGTCAGGTTCTGAATATGTCACAATTTCTTCTGGTTGGAACCCCTCACTGCTTCCCAGCTGATTTCTGTTTTGAGCAAAATTATAACCAAAGTATAATTCGGGTGTTCTGAAAGTTGTATGCTCAAATTCTTTTATCTCAACAAGTGACGTATCTGATGCCATCTGAATTCCAAGTGCTGATGCTCTTTCTTCTAAAAGCTGCTGAATCATTTTTTCAGTCTCTTGGTATCTGCCCTCGCCAATGTGATCATACCTGATGTATCCTTCATGGTCTGCAATGTATTTTCTTGGCCAGTATCTGTTTTCAAAGGCTTTCCATGTTTCCATGTCATTATCCATCACAACAGGATAATCTATTCCGTGCTTTTCAATTGCCATTTTGACATTTTCTGGATCTTTTTCAAATTCAAATTCAGGTGAATGTATTCCCACAATCAACAATCCTTGTTCCCCGTATCTATCATCCCATGCAGTAATGTATGGGAGTGTTCTTACACAGTTGATACAGCTGTATGTCCAAATGTCATAAAGCACAACTTTGTCTTTGATCTGTTTTTTCAATTCTTCAGGAGTCGTATTGAGATAATGGACGATTCCTACCAGGTCTGGTGCGGGTTTGAAGTCTGATTTGTCTATTTTAACATTCGAGTTTACATCCTGAGTTATCGCTGTTTCAGATTTATCCAGAGTTGAGAGTGCAATGCTTGTAACTGCAAGACCTATCATAATCACAACTCCTAGGATTAATGCTGTCTTAATTTCTGATTTCATCTATTCACCCTAGAAATATCAGTTCGTTGAGAAGTGGAAAATTTGCAATATATGCTAATTGATTTGTGAATACCAAAACTCCTAGAATTACAATAAATCCCCCCAAGATGACATTATAATATTTTAGATGTTTGCTCATAGAGCGAATGACTCTGTTTGCCCTAGAATAAAACACTCCAATCAAAATGAATGGTATTCCCAACCCTAGTGAATAAACCAGCAGTAAGTTAAATGCAACAGATGGTGTCGTTGCGGCCAGTGTCAGTATTGTTCCAAGTATAGGTCCTACACATGGCGTCCACCCCACTGCAAATGCCAGTCCAAAAACAAATGACATTGGATAACTTGCCTTGTTTCTTTTAGGAAAGAATTTCTTTTCCATGTTTAGCTTGTTAATCCTTGTGGATAGAACTAAAAATATTCCAAAACTTATGATGATTATTCCTCCCACCTGATTTAATATCTCTACAAATTCCCCAGCTACAGTTCCAAGTACGCTGTTAATTATTACTCCCAGTATGGAAAACACTACTGAAAACCCTAAAACAAAAAATATTGAATTTAATACAATGTTTGTTCTGTTTATGACAAGTGATTTTGAATTTCCTTTTTGATTTAATTCCGAAAGTGTGGCTCCTGAAATATATGCCAAAAATGCCGGAATCATTGGCAGAATACATGGTGCTACAAATGATCCTAGTCCTGCAAGTGCAGCAACTGCAAGAGTAACTTCGCCCATGCATTAAATTTACAATTTTTCCTTTAAAGCATTCTTCCATTTCTGTTCCAAAAGGTTACAATCCATTTTTATCTGGGATTATGTAATTTTTAGCATGAATAAGCGATTCATTATTGTAGGGATTGCCTTGGGCATAGTTATCACACTTGCCGTGATTATTGGTTCTCCTGCAATTGGTGGATTTGATTCTATGCGCTAGTCATCTGAATTTTCTAAAAGCTTTTTCAAAAATCACGAGCGATTTCTCTATGTCTTTATTTGTTAGCCATGATGTGACTGAAATTCTCAGTCTTGCTTGATTTTTTGGAACTGTGGGATATCTGATTGGTTGCGCAAATACCCCGTTGTCCATCAAAAATTTCCCAAATTTCATTGCATTTTTTTCATTCCCTATGACTATGGGAATTATGTGTGTTGTAGAAAAAATCTCAAATCCTATCTCCTTTAATCCTTTGATTAATTGGTTTGTGTTTTTTTCTAATTTTTCCTTTTGTTTTTCTCTATTTGATTTAAATCTCTTTGTGGAATATTCGATTAGAAAAGATGGAAGCGCTGAGGTATAGATGAATGATTTTGATTTATTTATGCATAAATCTACTACATTGTTTTTTGATGCAACATATCCTCCAAAAGATCCTAGGCCTTTGCTTAAACTGCTAATGTACAAATCAATCTTTTTTTCAACATTAAAATAATTTGGCGTTCCTTTTCCATCTTTACCAATCACAAAATCACCGTGTGCATCGTCTACTATTGTGATTACATTGTGTTTTTCTGATAATTCAGTAATCTCTTTTAGTGGCGAAAGATCGCCGTCCATGCTGAATACCCCTTCAGTAATTACAAACTTGTTTTTTCCTTTTAATTTTAACTTTTTTTCTAAATCCTGAACGTCGTTATGTTTGTAAACAATTATTCTTGCATCTGATAATTTACATGATTCAATTATGCTTGCATGGTTTAACTCATCACTTAGAATAAGATCCCCTTTTTTTGCAATTGCAGTAATTGCACCTAAATTTGCCATATATCCTGTAGGATAAACAAGACTTTTCTCCTGTGATTTGTGTTTTGCAAGAATTTCTTCTAATTTCTTGTATGATTCATCATTACCCGATACTAGTCTGGAGCTTGATTGAAGTTGATTAGTCTGAACATCTGCTGTAACAATTCCCAAATAATCATTTGAGCACAGGTTTAGTAGTTTTTTGTTGTTGATTGTAATGTAGGCGCCATTTGACTTTCCGTATCGTAATTTTCTATAGATATTTTGTTTCTTTAGTTTTTCTAATTCAGAATCAATAAAGTCTAGTTTATGATTGGAGGCCAATTCTTTCTATTAATTCACGGTCCTTTTTAGCGTCGTTTCCACCCATTGTCAAATACCCCTCAGTGATTATTCCGTTTGCACCGCTTTGCAGTAGTTCTTCACCGGAATCATCTAGTTTTGATTCCCTGCCTCCAGAAATTTTGATTACTGATTCTGGCAGTAAAAATCGTATGACTGAAAAAATTCTTACTATCTCAGAATTTGGAAGATCTGTCTGCAATTCTAGTGGTGTTCCTGGCATTGGAACTAGAATGTTAATTGTTACTTCTTCTGGATACAGTCTCCCTAATTCAAGTGCTAATTCCAATCTTTGTTCTCTTGTTTCTCCCAATCCAATAATCCCGCCAGTACACAATTCCAATCCTGCTTCTCTTGCAATGCCTAATGTCTTTAGCCTATCTTCGTAAGTGTGGGTTGTACAAATTTCTGGAAATTTAGATCTTGCAGTTTCTAAATTATGGTTGTATCTTCTGACTTTGAGTTCTTTTAGTTTTGTTGCTTGCTCTGGTGTCAAAAAACCTAAACTACACTCAACGCTAATGCCCACTTTGTCATTAATCTCAGAAATGATTTTGCAAACTTTTTCAAAATCTTTTGACGATGGCTCTCTCCATGCAGCGACAAGACAATATGATTCTGCACCGTCTTCTTTTGCTTTTTGTGCTTTGCTTACCACTTCGTCTGGTGATGGTAATTGATATGTCTCTATACCCGTATCAAAAAATGCTGATTGCCCACAAAATGTGCAATCCTCACTACATGCATTTTTTTTAATGTTGTTTAATTGCTCCACATCGACTTTTCTTCCGTTATATTCCCGGGTAATTCCGTTTGCACATGACGCAAGCTCTTTCAAATCATCTTCTGGAATATTCAATAGTTTTTTTGCATCGTCTGCAGAAATACCGACTCCTGAAAATACTCTTTCTTGACATTCTTTGATAAACTCCAGAGTGCTCATAATGAGAATAAGAAATACTCCATTTATAACAATAATGGAAAGGTTAACCTAATCTTGCATGGGAGTTAACAATCAAATCACTTTTGACTTTGCTGATTCAATAGTAGATATGGTTTTCTCTAAGAGCAAACTCAGTTCTGTTTCTGTTATTACCAGAGGTGGCACCAACATGACTATGTTTCCAAGGGTTCTAAGGTAGATTCCATTCTTTTTTCCTTCATCAAAAAATATCTTGTTGATTGATTTTTTGGTATGGATTGCCGTCTTTTTTTCCTTATTTGATACTATTTCTATCCCCATAAGCATTCCTTTATGCCTGATGTCTCCTACAACATCAATTTCTGAAATCTTTTGATAGTACTCTTCAAAAATTTTGGATGTATTTTGGATTTTTTTAATCAGGTTGTATTTTTTATACATTTTGAGATTTTCTAAAGCAACAGCTGCTGCAATGGGGTTTCCAGTGTATGTGTGTCCATGAAACAGATGTTTCCAATCATTAAATTCACCTAAAAATGAATCGTATACTGTCTTGTTTGTCAATGTGGCAGCCATTGTCAGATATCCACCGGTCAACATTTTGCCGTATGCTACTATGTCTGGAACGCTTTTTTGTTCTTCATATTGAAACATAGAACCTAGCCTTCCAAAACCAGTTGCTATCTCATCTAAGACAAAAAGTACGTTGTATTTTTTACATAGTTGACTTATTTTTTTCTGAAATCCTTTTGGATAAATTATTACGCCTCCTGCTACTTGCGCACCACTTTCCATGATAAATGCCGCAATGTCATTTCTTTGTAAAAATCTCGTTTCAATTTTTTCCAAGCAATGATTTTGATAATCTGAAAAAGTAAATCCAGTTGGAACTCTGTATTTATTTGGTACGGGAAATTGCAATGTTGTAAACAATTGTTTTTTAAATTTGCCAAAAAATTCTGGTACATACCCTACTGACATTGCTCCAAATGTATCTCCATGATACCCATTTTCTAGTGTTGCAATCTTTGTTCTCTTTTTCTCACCAATATTTTTCCAATACTGAAGTGCTAATTTGATAGCTATCTCCATTGCTGATGAGCCATTGTCTGAATAAAAGACCTTGTGCATTTCTGGAGATATTTTTACAAGATTTCCTGCTAGTTTTTCTGCAGGTTCGTTAGTTAGATTAAACATCGATGAATGCTGTAGTTTTTTACTTTGAGTCTTTATTGCACGGATTAATTCTGGATTGGAATGTCCCCAGACATTACACCACATTGAACCTACCGCATCAACAATTTTTCTCCCTTTTGAATCTGTTAGCCATATCCCTTTGGCGCTCCTTATTTCATCAAAAGAATCCCATTCACTCATCTGAGTGTTTGGATGCCAAACAAAACTAGTTTTCTTCAAACAAATCTGGTATCTTTGATCTTCTTAATAACCAAACGATAAGATTAATCAATTATTGTTTTAGACGATATTTGATGAATTCCTTCTTTATCACTGGAACTGACACTGATGTGGGCAAGACATACGTTACTGCTGGTTTAGCCGTGACTCTAAGAAAAATGGGTATTAATGTTGGTGTTATGAAGCCTTTTGCAGCAGGAATTGCTCAGAGGAATGGCTTCAAATCTGAAGATGTTGAAATTTTATCCAACGCCGCACAAGTAAATGATCCTGAAAGTTTAGTAAATCCACAATTTTTTCCAATTCCTGCATCACCTTATACTGCTTACAAGAAATTAAAAATAAAGCCGAAAATCTCAATCGTACTTACAAATTTCAAAAAACTATCAAAACTTCATGATCTGATTCTGGTGGAGGGAATGGGCGGGGTGATGACTCCAATTTTGAAACATTACTATATTTCTAGTTTGATAAAAGATATGAAAATTCCAACTGTTATTGTCACAAGTAGCAGGATTGGTACTGTAAATCACACCTTGATGACCTGCATGATGTGCAAAAAATACAAAATTTCAATTAAAGGAATAATCATCAATAATTTTGAAAACGGTTATTCTGTTCCTCAATTAAAAAAAGATCTGGAGGGTCTCACCGGTGTCAAAGTTTTGGGTTCGATACCGTTCATTAAAAACATGAGCGACGCTTCATTGAATAGAATATTTAAAAAAAATCTTGATATAAATCGCCTTCTAAAATAACATTACAAAATCATATTCGTAAAATTTTGAATTTATTTGTACCACCTACATTACTGAACTGTGCAATCTCAAAGATGATTTTTGAAAACGAGTTGTTTTCTTTAGATAAAATGAATGATTTTTTTGCAACTGGGATATTTTTTGACAGGACCAACCAAATGTTTTCTTTTTCATGTTGGATCTTTTCTAATAGTTCTATTTTTTTATTAATTATGCTGATGTCTGACGATTTTGGTATGCAAATTAATAACGTCTTTTTTTGATCTTTTTCCAATGTTTTGATATCTGGGATTACTATGTCTAATTCAATCCCATGGTATTCTATTTTTCTTTGGCTAGTGATCAATGCGTTTGTTAACAAATAATGGAGTAATCCTGTAGCTAAAACCCCGACTGCTTCATCTTCTTCGGCCATTGAAGTTATTTTGTCATAACAATTATTGGTAACATCCTCGATTATCTGATCAAATTTTTTCTCAGAAATTAATTTGGGAATGGACTGTGATTTTTCTATATAATCAAATATGTGATCTTTAATCGGATTTGAATCTTCTGACAATGTATTGTATTAATGAGATGTCACTTGTATTTGGATTTACCCTAAAATCCCATCTGTTTTTTCTGGACGTGTGGCAAAACGAATCTGAATTTACGCGATGATTTTTTTACAATCCACGACAGGCTTAATTTACGTCTTCATACACACATGATTGTTGGCTAGAATTGAGAATGAAAGACATCTGGAACTATTAAAACAAAAAGAAGAGTTAGAAAGGAATCGCCCCCATGATATTGATGCGATGAGGAAATGGAAACATTCTATGGGTAAAATCTTGCAAGAATTGGAATTATTCAAGTAACAACACGCTTAAGTCCATACAAAATTCAGTTAACCATGAACTGTAATCAAAAAAGTGAAGCCCATGTTTGGAGGTTTTCAAAGTACACTAAAATGTGTAGATGTGTTAAATGTAAATCTAGAATTCCAATTACCAAAGAAGAGTTTGCTCAAAAATGGGGTACCAAAACCCCTTTGGCCAAATAGGCTATTTTTTTTATTTGTTAATAATCCTGTTGTTAATCCTGTTTGCAGAATTCTTTAATTAAATTAATTATGCAAAATTTGAAATTATTTTTTAAAACTTTATTCGTTAAAGACGTAACGCCTTTCGCCTCTTGATTCCCTATCTGTATTTACATTGACTAGCACAAACTCTTTCTTTGAATGAACCATGGATTCTTCTGGAAGTAGCTTGTTTTCATGTAGTTCCTCATACTCTTCCAATGTCAATCTCCTTCTCTCTCCAATTTCTGCTTCTAGGTTCATGTTTTTTACAATCTCCTTGTATTCAGGCTGAATTACTCCACTGAATACCATTGCACTACTTCCACTTCCATAAGATCCGAATCCTACTCTTTTTGCTTCCAAGTCAATTCCTTTCTGAAATTCATACTCTAAACTGCTTCTAAATCCTAAATACAATGATGCAGTATACAGATTTCCAATCATACTTGACGCAATCAGTGAACTTGAAAGTTTTGCTTCATACACTTCTTGATATTCACGAGTATTGGTAAAGAGTTTTGTAAACTCGTGATCTTTCGCCATGAATTCTTCATCAGCCAATACTGATTCAATTGTTCCACGCGGATCTTTTGGTTTTGGTTCTTCAACGCCTATCTCTTGTAAAATTCTTTTCCATCTTGGTAGCTGACGCCATTCATGTCTTATCAAATATGCCAACGCTTTCTTTCCCATGTTACTATAAGGCAAATGCATGTTGATGTAATCCATATGGTCCAAAATTGTCTCCCCTGGTTCTATTTTTATTAGTCCTGAAGAAATAACTTTTCTCTTATATGCTTCCAATGCTTTTCTGACTTGAATCATGTAAAGTAAATTAGAATATTGCCCATGTACAATTGGCGTTTCTTTTCCAAAAGGTCTGTAAAAATCATATTCGTCTTTAATTGATGTGGCGGTAACTTTAGGATCAAATGCTAATAATCGTGGATTATCATTTAGCAACATGACTACTGCTCCTGCACCCTGAGTCATCTCTCCACTAGAACCCATGTCATATTTTGCAATATCTGATACTACGACTAGAGCATGTTTTCCTTCTGCCTCTCCTGCTCTAATCCAATTTGTATTGTCATAAAGTGCATATGAGCCACTGACGCATGCAAATTTGGTTTCAACTCCGCCACAATGCTCAAAAGCACCTTGACCATAAACTTGCTCCAGCATTCCAACAACGTATGAATTCATTGCTTTTGATTCATCAAATGCCGATTCTGTAGAAACATATAATCTTCCAATATCTTCTGGAGATAATTTGTTTTTTTGCATGATTCTCAAACAGGCATTTGCTGCAAGACATGCTGGGTCTTGATTGGCATCAACAATTGCCATTTGGGATACTCCTAGACCTTTTTGTAATTTTACTGGGTCTAGGCCTCTAGCTCTTGCAAAATCAGACGCGTCAATATACAGTCTAGGAATGTATATTGCAATGTCATCTATGCCAGCTGCCATAAGCTTGGCTCCGATTTTTCATTAATAAGGTTATTGTGTAAATTCTAAATAACTAGGAAGGAAATTTCCCTGATTCTATAAATTATTAATAAATAATTTGATCGCTATTTTGTTCTTTCAAGTTCTTCTTCAAAAATTTTTTCAAATACTTCAAAAGGCTGAGCACCAAAAACTCGAGATGTTTTTCCATCCTGTCCTACGACAAAAAATGCGGGAGTGCCTGTCAATCCAAGAGATTTTGCATCCTCATTACTTGCTAGAATAATCTGTGAATGTTTTTTACTATTCATGCATTCAGACCACTCACTCATATCCAATTTTATTTCTTGTGCAAACTTTGCAAGATTCTCAGACGATGCCCATCCATTATTTTCTCCAGTCCAATTTGAATATAGTATATCATGATATTCCCAAAATAAGTTTTGATCATTTGCACAGTGAGCACCGTGTGATGCAGTTACTGAATCAGGACCAATGATGTTGTAATCTTTGAAAATCATTCTAACTTTTCCTGTTTCAACATATTTTTCTAATATCTTATCTTCGGTTGTGTGAAAAAATACGTTACAGAAATGACATTGATAATCTCCAAATTCTACTAATGTAACTGACGCATTTGGATTTCCAAGTAACGGTGAACCATTTGCCAAAAATGTATTCATGGTAATTTTTGGTGGCCCTGACTCTTGAATTTGAGGCGTTGGTTCTATTTTTAATTCTGGCTGATTACTATCCTGAAATCCTAAAAATACTACAATGATCACTATGGATGCAACAGCAGCACCTATTCCAAGTGATGGTCCATGTATCAATAAAAAAATAAATTTTCTGACCCATTTAGTCTTTTGTGCTATCTTAATGAAAACTTTCAATTATCTGTTATTTGCTCAAACTAAACATTTGTAAAATTTTACATGATTTTGAATTTTCATTTTCTGTAGTTATTGTAACTGTAGTATCTTCCTTAGAATTTTCTAGAATCTTGAATTTTGTTCAAAAATACTGTTTTTATTTGCAATTCCATTAGACAAGACTTCTTAATCATCTTCGTTAATTGATAAAATACTCATTGTATTTTCCAAATGGTCATAATTCTAATAAAAATTGTTTTACTTGTTTCTTGTTTACCAAAAATTTCAATATTTTAATGATCTCCCATTTCAATTTTTTTACGTTTTGTAGTTAATTAAATCCAGATTAAGGAAACTAAATTGATCTTTTTCAGCTAATCTTTATTCCGTTTTAGATTCTTCATTAATATTGTATCTGGTAGTTTTTCTCAAAGTATATTACATCTGAATTGGTGAGATCTATTAACCATGATTGTTACACACTGTAATGAACATACTATTGTGTTATGCTGGAATTTGAAATGATTTCTTTTGAATATAGAATTCTCAGTGAATTTAAAATAAAAAAAGCGAAAATTGACACATTATCTAATTTCATTCTAGGACATGCAGATCCTAAAGGGATTGAGGCAAAAGAGGCTTCAGAATTCCTTGATGTCTTAATTGATGAAATCGATAAATTCTATGTGTCCAATAGTGAAATTCTATCAAATAATGGCAAAAAACCTCACCATAGATCACGTTTACCTGAAACAAAACAATGGAATGAAAACATAGAAATTTTTTATGAAAAAAATCCCCGCAGAAGACCTAGAAAATAAATGAGATTTTCACTACACTAATCTAAATAAATGGGTAGAATATATCGAGTTTATGAAAAAAATCTTTGTTAATGGATATGGTTCCATAGGCAGTAGAATTACTTCTTTTTTAAAAGATGATCCTGAAATTACAGTTATTGGCGTGGGCAAGTATTCTCCTGATGAAAAAGTTGAAATTGCAATTTCACGAGGTTTGGATGTATATGTTCCTGAAAAAAAGATTGATGATTTTTCAAATTATAAAATTAAAGGCTCAATAGAATCTGCACTTGATAATTGTGATTTAGTAATTGATGCTGCTCCTGGGGGACATGGTTATAAAAATAAAATAAATCTATATGAACCAAAAAACATCCCTGCAATTTATCAGGGAGGGGAATCCGTTATGGGTTCAGAGTCTGTTTCTGATTTATTGTTTAATTCGAGAGCAAATTATGATCAAGCCATAGGTAAACATCATGTAATGCAAGGAAGCTGTAATGTTACTGGAATGGGTAGAATTTTAGAACCATTACGTGACAAGTTTGGAGACAAATTGATTCGTTTTGATGTTACTCTTGTTAGAAGATGGGCCGACATTGAACAAACAGAAAAAAAACTTGATGATACTATAGAAATGTCTGAAAAACCTCATCATGGTGATGATGTCAAGATGTATTTTGGAAAAGATGCCCCCCTTTATGTTAGGGCAATCAAAGTACCAACGAGACAAATGCATTTGCATATAATGGATATACGATTCAAAGATGTCGCTCCAAAACCCTCTGAAATTCATGAACTTTTTACAAATGAATTTGGTGTTGCAACCGTTTGGACTGCTAAAGGAACTAAAGACATTCGAGATTATGCACAAAATATGGGCTTTAATTTTACAGACACAAATATGATCCACATTCATGCAAACATGACTACATCAATCGGTGATACCGTTCAAATGATGTATTCTGATGACCAAACAGGTATTGTTATTCCTGAAAATCATATGCTTTTACAAGCAATGTTATTTGAAAAATCATACGAAGAAGCATTCAATCACACTGAATCCATTTTCAATATGAAAGAAAAAAAGCAAAAATTACAAGAGCATTTTGCTAAAAAATAATTTTATTTTCTAATCCGTTCTATTCTGATCTTTATCGGCAGGTTCTTTACAACTTTCTCAACCACTATTCTTATTTTTCCTAATTCTAATTTGTCGCCTTCTTGGGGGATATCTTGTAATTTTTCATGTAATAATCCATTAAGTGTACTATAATCGTCTCCTTCTGGTAATTCCGATTTAAAAATTTCATTAATCTCTTCAATTTCTATCTCCCCGGATGTAATGATTGTATCTTTATCGATAGAATGGTAATGAACTGATTGAGGAGAATCTGTTTCATCTTCAATGTCTCCAATTATCTCTTCAATAAGATCTTCGAGTGTGACTAACCCTTCCACTCCTCCATGCTCGTCAATCACTATCGCCATGTGGGTTTTTCTACCCTTCATCTCTCTTAGCAGGGAACTGACCATTTTTTCTTGTGATGCAAATACTGGTTCTCTAGAAATTTGCTCCAAAGTTTTCATTTTGTTATCTGACTCCATTTCTCTTAACACATCTCTGACATGAATAAATCCCACAATGTCATCATTTGTTTTACCATAAATTGGAATTCTAGAATGTGAGTTTTGATTAATTATTGGAAGTGCCTCAAACAATAACATTTTTGCAGGAAGTATTTGCATTTTTGTTCTAGGGGTCATAACCGCACGAATTACTGTGTCGTCAAATTCTAATGCCCTATGAACTAAATCTCGTTCATGAGATTCTAATGCTTCATCTCTGTGACCTTGATCAATAATTCCTTTGATTTCATTTTCAGTCAATGCTGGTGGATGGTAACCACTTCCAGTAAGTTTGATCATCACACGAGTGATTCTCTCCAAAACCCAGACTACTGGATACGTTACATAACTAAACATTAGTAGAATTCCGCTTGAACGAAGTGCAACTTTAGTTGCATTTGCATTACAATATGTTTTTGGGGTAACTTCTCCAAAAATAATAATCAAAAAGGTCATAATCCCTACTGCAATTCCAAGTCCACTATCTCCAAATAATTTTATTGCGACTACTGTTGCCAACGCAGATGATCCTATGTTTACTAAATTATTGCCAAGATTTACAGCGGACATCATCCATCCTGGATTTGATTTAAGTTTTTGAAGTGCTTTGGACCCTCGTCTTTTTTCTTTTACTAATTGTTCTACCGTAGCTTGACTGGTACCTACTAATGATACTTCTAATCCACTAAAAAAACCCGATAATCCAATTAAACCTGCTAATGCAGCCAGCTCCAACCATAATTCTACCATGATAACATCCTCACAAATATTTTCAAAATACACGTAGCACTCATTTAGTTATTTTGCACCATCTTTTGGCTGTAATATTTTTACAAAGCATGGATTTAACTCTTGATATATTAAAAATATTCTTTCTTGTCTGTGTGTTAAAAAACAGGCTTAATTTTTTGGAGGCTTTGCAAATATATTTTTTGGATTCTGATGATATTCTACTGGCAACATTGCATCTTTTTGTCTACCTGTAAGAATTCCTACAACAACATCATCTTTCTTGATTATTTCTTCACTGATTAATTTCCTTATTCCAACCACTGATGCTCCAGATGCCATCTCACAATCAAATCCATTTAGACCCACAACGGACATTCCGTCAAGCATTTCAGAATCTGAAACAGTGGTTGCTATACCATTTGTAAACTCTAATGCACGTAAGCCTTTTAAAATATTTGCAGGCCGTCCAATTTGAATTGCAGTTGCTTTAGTTTTCGGTCGTATTCCTTCTTTATCTAAATGATCATAATACCTAGAAATTAATTCAGTATTGGGATTTCCTTTATTCCATCTGAGCTCTTCACCATCAAATTTACCATTATACAAATCTGATAATGTACTTGCACCCTCCGAATTTATCACAGCTATTCTTGGAATTTTTTTAATCCATCCCCATTCATACAATTCCATGAGTGCTTTTCCACAACTTGAAGTATTTCCCAAAGCTCCTCCAGGATAAACAATCCAATCAGGGGATTCCCAGTTAAGATATTCCAATGCTCTAAATGGAATTGTTTTCTGCCCTTCAATTCTAAATGGATTTACTGAGTTTACAGTATATCCTTCATGATTCTGTGCATCTTCTAATGATTGTTTTAATGCATCATCAAAATTCCCATCAATTTCTAAAATCTGAGCTCCAAATTGATATGCTTGACTTAACTTTCCTGGTGCTATTTGTCCTGCAGGGATGTAGACATCACAATTAATCCCTTCATTTGCCGCAAACATTCCTGCTGATGCAGATGTATTGCCAGTTGATGCACAAACAATTTTTTTTGCCCCTACCATCTTTGCATGTGTAACAGCTGTTGCCATTCCATTATCCTTGAAGGATCCACTGGGATTGTATCCTTCAGGCTGTAACCATAAATTTTTAGTTGAGATTTCTATGAACTCTGCGGCTTTTGACATTTGATATGGTTTTGATTGTCTTCCTTCTGCACCATCTAAAGATACTAGATATTTTGAACATTCTTCAAGATTTTCAGTATCTATCTGACAAAAATTTAATAATTCTCTAAATCTCCAAACTCCGCTTTCATTAAAAATACTGCCTTCTGAATTACGCCTTTTGTAAAATACTTCTTTCAGATCAGTTGAAGGCTTGTTTTTGTATTTTACATCTAATAGATGCCCTTCGGTACATTGCACATTTGTGCTTTTAATAGGATATTCTAAACCACATTGTGGATTAATACACTTTAGATATGCATCTCCTTGCATTGCTCTTTCAAATAAAAGGTGATAATTTAAAGCAAAGGTGCAGAAAATAAACAAAGCAAATCTGTGTTTCCTAAACTTTAGATTAGATACAACTCAAAATTCATTGTGGTTACCTATATCGATCATTTGAAAAATATCCTGATTCAGGTGCATCAATCATATTCTAATCTCAAAGAAGTAAAAGATAAGCCAGGAGACCTTGAAAATATCAAAAAAGAGATGTTAAAAATAAGCGGATTTCTAAAAGTTATTACAAATAAAATCGATGTCGAAAAGATCCCATCATCTGATTTCAAACCATTAAAATCCAAATTTCAACAATATTTACAAAATTATTCTTTTGAACAAGAAATTGAAACAATGATTCCATTATATTCTGACGATACACATAGAATAAAAAATATGAGATTGAAAATATTAGAAGCCCTAGAAGATAAAAAAATGATGGACGATGTTGTGAATCTAATTGAAAAAATATGACTGACAAAAAGAAATGTATTTTGTGTGGGTGCAAAGATCACAAATTATTTGGTTGCTCAAGACACATTTCACAAAAATGTAGTTGTTACAAAGAGATCGATAAACCTTAAAAATTATTATTTTCTTTTAGGACCTGATCTTTCATGAAAATTTAAACAACATTTGCATTCTTTTTCACGGCATTCTGATTCGCTATGGTGACCACAAATGCCACATTGACAACTTTTTGACATACCGAGAATAATTTCTTTAAGAATATAATTTATACCTCAAATTTTTATGAGTTTATAGTCAAATGAGACTATTTTTTCAATTTCGATTTTGATTTCTTTTTAGGTTTTTTTTTCTCTTCTAACTCTTTTTTAATTTCATCTGCTTTGTTGTTCACGGCTTTGATGATCTCTTGAATAAGTCCATCAAGATCACTGTCCTCTGCTGGGGGTTCCACTGTGCTTGCAATCTCGTTAATGGTGCTTGAAATTTCGGCACTTACATCTTCAAAGCTTTCGGGGTCTTCATATGCAGCGTTATATAGTGATTTGAGATTATTTACGTGACTGATTACTTGTTCCGTTAACACAATTCTGTAGTCTGTTCCATTCACATCAAATTCTTTTGAACTCATGATGTTTTTCAAATTCTTTTGTTTATAATGTTTTTCAGATGATCAAAACTAAAAATCATTAATAGGATAAATGTAATAATTTGTTTGATTGGACATATTTATCACACCAAGTATTTTTTGTTATTTGGATTGAAATCCACTTCAGATTGAGTAATTCTAAACAATAACGAGTCAGATACAAAAAAAACTTTGTACTGAACGTTATCAATCACTGGTTTTTATGCAAATAGTAAGCAATATTCTTCAGACATCACTCAACATGTATTTTAAAACAATGTTGGTTCGATATTTATTGGATATGAGATCTTTTCAATACATACAACATATCTAAAATTTCTAATAATCTTTGATATTCCTAATAATGAACCTAAATATTCTGAAAATACTGTAATGGCATGATTTTGAAATTAATTTCACCACAATCTACCTTTCTTTTTTAATGTGGATTTAGCATTGCCTGATATTGTTTTTAGTGTGTGAACATCATAATTTGCATTAGTAAAGTTAGATGATGTAAAAATTGCACCTTCAAAATTTGTATGTCTAATATTTGCTCCACTTAGATTAACATCACTCAAATCTGCATTTCTCAAATCTGTATAAAATAGGTCTACTCCGTTCATGTCTGCACCTTGAAGATCAACTCCATACATCTCTGCATTCCATAGTTTTGCATTAGAAAGATTCACACCTCTCATGTCTGCACCTCTTAATTTTACATGAAATAAGATAGAATCACTTAGGTCAGCTTCTCTAAGGTCCGTACAACTCAAATCTGCATTATGTATATCTCTATTTTTGAGATTAACTCTACTCATGTTGGAATCCGAGAAATTCCTTCCAATCAAATCCTCATAATCAAAATTTACTTTTCTAAGATCTCGTTTACGAAAAACATCTGAAGTATTCATAACAAATAAAAATTGGAAATCATGTATTTGAATTTTACATCAATAACTTGTTCTCTTATTGAATTTTAAATTTAAAACACAATATAGTCTAATGCTGCAGCGTCGCTGATTAATCTGGTATGTTTTGATCCTATCACATAACCATTTTTTACATCACTTGCTGGTATCCATCTATTCGTAGAAGTATAATGTCGTTTTTCTGCTAATTCTCTTTCAATAGCTTCAATGTCAAATTCTCCTTCTTCAACTTGTTGTGTCGTGAGATGCTTGATGGTAACGAGTATTTTTGTTACTTTAACACGATCTCCAAATTTCCATTTTGAGGGAGGATTTTCATCAGATACTTCGAGAACTTTGATTTTCATTTGTTTATTTCCAAACGCATCATGACTAATCAATGTCCTCTCATCTGTGAATTCTTCAAAACTAATACGTGAGTTCACTTCTGCATCTGAAACTGTCTCTAGTAATGCTTCTGGAATTATGTCCTTTGATTCTACATTAGTTTTTTCTTCAGACAACAATTTTATTCGTATTTCATCCTTAAAAAACGATTTGCAATTATGTGTGATTAGGCACTAGTTCTTTGCTTTGTCTTAAAAGGCATTGGACATTCTTCTAAAAATAATTCTTTTCTCTTACCATCTGTTTTTGCAAAAAATTTACCATCATATGTACAAACACAGTCTGTAATCTCTAAGGATTCATCCCAAATCTTAAAAAATTCTCTCAGTTCTCGACTTTCGTATTTGTCAATATCAATTCTTTTCTTTGACAGAAATTTGAATGCCAGCAGTACATTCCTTTTTTTATAAATATCGAAAGTCTTAATCCATGACATGCATCTTTCAATTTGATCGGCAGGCACTGGAAGCGATGTACTAGTTCCAGACTTTGCTTCTATTGTAAAAATTGTACTGTTATCTGTATTCACTGCTAATACGTCAGGTAATGCAACACTTGGAGAACCTAAACGAAAAGCTTTCCACTTGCCAGTGTTATTGAATCGTTTCACAATAGTATCTTCCCACTGATATCCTCTTTGTCTTCGTATTCTAGCTGATTTTTGATTGTTTTTTGATGTTTTTTCTGTATCTCTTTGCTTTGTAATTGTAAGTGATGATGTTTTTCTTCTCATTGACATTTGATTCTGAATATACATATAGAAAAGAAGGTAATTACATAATAACTCAATAAAATATCAGATCGAAGTCATTTTTATATCAACATTTTTAAAAATTGTCGAATTATCAGAAATGATTCAGAAATGAGTCTCGGTGGCTTTTGATAAATCAACGATTCTGAAGTCATCGAACACTATCTAATCGATAAATACCTGTATTTTTTAGATCTATTGATGACGGAGATTATAATTGAAAAATTATTTGAACAAAGAGATTTTTATCTAAATACTATCAAACACTTAGAATTTCAATTAATTCTGGATCCAACCCTAGATGAAGTTCAACACAATGAAAAATTAAAAATTACCACTATGAATGAATTAAAAAAAGTTGAAGATGAAATTCGATTAATTTTATCTAAAAAAACTCTATAAATCACAATGAGTTTATCTGTATCCTTAATTTTACAAAAACAATGCTGAATAAAATAACCTCGAATTTGATTCTAATCAAACAAGAGTTTGCAAAAAATTACACTGGTTGCGCTCACATTCAAGAGGTAATTCCCTCACATCCATCCGAAGAATTTCCATTAGATGATAATCATTTGAAAATGCTGCATAATTTTGCAAACAAAAACCCGATTTATCATAATTCGTTCAAACAAGAAATTTCAGGAGTATCGTGTATTGTTTATGAGGGCGACATAAATGAATACTGGCTAAATAGTATCAAACATGGTACCAGTTGTCAGCCGTTTTATCCTACATGGATAATGTCTGCGTATGTAATGTCATTTTTTGCAAAGCAATTAGGATATGTGGAACTGGTGGATATTGGTTCTGGGGATGGCCGAATTGCTTTTTGTGGTTCTCTTCTGGGATTACTTTCACATAGTATTGAAATTGACGATGTATTAGTAAAATTACAAGAGACTATCTGTAAATCAACAAATCAAAATTTTGATCCAAGATGTGAAGATGCGTTGGAATTTAATTACTCGCAAATCAAATTAAAACATCCTATATTTTTTATCGGAGGACTACCTCAAATGGGAGGCGATGTTTTGGCAACTAATATTATTGATAAAATAAATTCAATTTCTGATCTAAAAAATAATACTGGTTTAGTATTTGCTGGAACACATTCCAAAAGACAATTATCTGGTAATCTGGGGAATGGAGGATGGAGTTCACTTATTGAAAAACACAATCTTGATGTTATTGAGACCATTTCACTTCCAACTGTTTGGACCTTTGATCAGCAAATCGAAACGCCTTACATTTATACAAAATTCAGATGATGTGAAAAAAGTAATTCCCATTAGAAATCCCACATCTTAAAATTTTCACTATTTGTCCAATTTTGGGCATATTGAGTATTTTTGCCATGACTCTAATTTCTTTTTCAAATTCAACTAAGCAAAAATATGCTTCATCTTGTCTTGAAAATTCAATAATTTTGCCCTCAAATACCTTCTTTTTTAATAATACTTCTCCAAAACAATAATTGCAAAATTCCGATGGAGGCCAAACAACTTTCATGCATTTGGCACATTCAGGAATGTAAAAATTCCCTAGTGACAATTCTGTTTCAAAATTCATTTTTCTAAAATCAGTACTGTTGAGGAAGTGGCAGCGGCTGACATGTTGTGAACTAATCCTACATTGACATTGTCAACTTGTCGATTGTCTGCTTTTGATTGAAGTTGTTGAGTGATTTCAATAGTTTGAGCTATGCCTGTTGCGCCAAGAGGATGTCCTGATCCAATTAATCCTCCTCTTGGATTTATTTTAAAATTATTTGTTTCATGTAGATCTTTTATAGTATTGATACCCTTCCCTAAATTGGAAAAACCTAATGACTCCAATGCAATAGGTTCACAAACAGAAAATGCGTCATGAATTTCTGCAACGTCAATATCGTTAATAGTTCGATTTGCCATTTTTAATGCTGTGCATCCTGCTAATTTTGTAGATTCCATGGAACTCAACGAAATATTTTTTGTAAAACCTGCAGATGTTGTCTTTTGACCAATTCCTGTTATCCATACTGATTCATAATTGTTTTCTCTTACAATTTCTTCTGAAGCAAGAATAACTGATGCACTGCCAGTACATGGTCTTGAACAATCTAATAATCTTATATCTTCTGTTAATCGTTTAGAGTTAACTACGTCTTGTATTGAAAAAGTTTTATCTGACATTGCATTTGGATTTTCTTTAGCCTGTTTGTGATTCTTTACTGGCACTATTGCTAAGTCTTCATCTGAAATAGAGAATTGGCGCTTGTATGATTTTGTAAAAATCGATGCCCAAAAAATCGGATGTTTGTATTCTCCTCTAGAATTATCCCATTCTAAAATTTGCCCTGGACTGTCATACCTTTCTGCCCCTGAAATGAGTACCATATCTGCTAAACCTGATACAATATACGAATATGCTGAAACTATCGAATTTGTACCTGAATTACACAAGCTTTCTACTGAATGTGCTATCTTAGGCTGAATACCTATCATTTCTGATAAAACCGGAGATAGGTATTTTGAATTGTCGTTTGTAGATACTAACACTGCATTTATGTCATTTCGGTTAATATGGAGATTATTTTCAAAGAGATTTTTCATGGATTTGAGTAAAACTGATTCTATTTTTTGATCCTCTTTTGTAAATGGTGTAATTCCATATGCAATGATTCCTACTTTTTTCATATTATTCATCCAAAAATGTTTTTTTAAATAAACTAAAAGATTTAGACACATCACCTACAGGGTTAAATTGAACTATTGGTAAATCAATACCTGAATTTCTAAAGTTTGTAATCTGTTTTCTACATTCTTCAGATGTACCAGCTATTGCAAGAGTTTGTAACATTGAATCCGAAATAAATTCATGATTTGATTTGAAACCTGATTTTTTATATTCTTCATATACTTCTTCTGTTTCATTTTTAAAACCATTATTTGCAAGAAAATCTCTATATATTTTTCCTACAGATACATAAAATGCCAATGTTTTTTTTGCTCGTTTAATTGCATCATCAGAATCTTCTGCAACACTAGTAATTATTTGGCATGTGACATCTATTTTTTTACTTGATTGCATTTTTGAAATTGTTTTTTTCATTTCATTTATCGGTCTTAAATAAAAAATCACGCCATCACCCATAGTCCATGCTAAATCCACCATTTTTTTATTTACAGCTGCTACATAGATTGGAATGGATGATCTTTTTGGCTTAATTAAGAGCGTAAAATTTTTCAAATTAAAAATTTGTCCTTTGAAATTTACTACTTTACCTGATAAAATTAACCTAATGATATCTACATATTCTTTCATTCGCTGTAACGGCATTTCAAATTTATTTCCATGAAAATCCTCTACGATGGGCAAACTGCTTGTTCCAAGACCTAGAACTAATCTTCCATTGGATAATACATCTACAGTCGCTGCACCCATTGCAATCGTTGCAGGGCTTCTTGAGTAAATGTTGATAATCGATGATCCAATTTTTTGAGTATTTGTTCTATTTGAGATTGTACTGAGCATTGAAAAATTCTCCATACCCCATGTTTCAGGTACCCAGATGGTATCTACATTAGTTTTTGAAAGAATTTCTGAGCATTCTAATATGTTATTAATTGATAGTAATGAGCCTAGGCTGCATCCAATACGCATGAAAATATTATGTTGAATGTATATTCTAGTGTATCTCTTTTAGTAATAAGTTAATTTTCATTGAGGTGGAGTATTATGAGATTAAAAAAGCATTCAAAGTATGACTGAACAAATCTTTTTTGAAAAAACCACTCAGGCAAAGACATTTTGGAATGATGCTACAAAATATGCTTCAATTAGCAAAGATGAAGCATTTGTTGAAGAAGTAGCATACATGATGGTTACACTTCACAGAACAGGAGCATAAAATTAAATTTTATTTGATTATTTTTTCTATTTCTAATGAACACTCTTCCATATCTTTGAAGGAATCAATTGAATACCATTTTACATTTTTAAATTTGACTGTGCAGAGTTTTCCTTTTTTGGCATAATCTGGAAAGACCGTTTTTTCAATATCTCCTTTACTTGGCAAATCTTTAAGAATTCCTTTTTCTAAATAATAAATTCCAGCATTCATCCAACTATCTGGAATCTCTTTCTTCTCTCTAAATTTTGTTATTTTATCACTGCTAGTTTCTAAAACTCCGAAATTAGTTCTAAGTTCAATTGATGCTATCGCATTTGGTTTTTTTGCAAGTTCATTCAAATCTATATTTGTAAGAACATCTCCATTAATGACAAAAAAAGATTTTTCATTGATCATTTTTCCTGCTTTTTTGATTGCTCCTCCAGTACCTAAGGGAGATTTTTCGATAGAAAATTTTATTTTAATCCCTATTTTTTTTACATCTAGGTGATTTTCAATAGTTTCTTGTTTATATCCAGTACAAATAATTATTTCATCAATTCCAAATTTTTTTAGATATTTTATTTGCCATTCAATAATTGGGATATTTTTTATTGGAACTAGAGGTTTTGGTACATAATCTGTTATGGGTCTTAGTCTTTTTCCACGTCCACCTGCTAAAATTACCGCTTTCAATAATGCTAGTTTATTTTTAGAGTATATGTAAATTCTCTATTTTGGTTTTTTAATTTCATCTGTTTTCACAACCTCTTCTATTTTCTTTGCGAATTCGTTGTAAATTTTTTCAAGATCTTTTAAAGACATATCTATTCCAAGCATTTTCATTGTTTTTTTCCAAGATTCAATGTATTTTTCGTCATCCAATCCTTTTCCAAGCGTTTCTGCAATTGAGTGAACTCCTTCTGTTTTTCCTAGGGCATAAATTGCAATTTCTTTATCTGTGGGCATTATCTTATTCCTTTTCTGTTAGATAATAATGTAATTCGGTATAACACTCTACACAATATTCTTCAAAATTGGTATGATCACAATCGTAAACTTTTGGTACTTCATTACTGCATTTTGTACAAATAGCCATGACAACCTATGAAGAAAATGATTTTCTTATTTTTATTCCGCCTAATGCTGCAATTATTGCTCCCACTGCAATTAAGCCGCCGCCTTCACCTGCCATTCTTGCAGCATTTTCAGATTCACCAGCACTAGCCATAGATATTGCACCACCAATAATGATTAACGCACCTGTAATTATCAACATTATTCCTAGTCCTTTGAATGGGGGTTTCTTAGAAATAAAAAATGCAATAAATGATAAAATTATTGGAGGCATGCCAAATCCAATACCTCGTGTCATGGCATCAAATGGTAGGAATCCATTACCTGCACCTCCACCACCTACCATTACATCAGCACCATAAATTACTAAAAGAATAATCGAAATTCCTGATAATACGTGTGGAATTGAGACCATGCTTGTCGTACTTTTTTATTAATTAATAAACCTATAACGGTAATTAGAATTAGAGGTAACTAGTGAATTTACGAATAAGGTTTGACAACTATTTTTTCTTTTAGAGACTCGAGTTTTTTTAACAATTGTTCTATTGACTCTCCTTCTTTTGAAACTAAATTCAAATGACCCAATTTTCTTAATGGTTTTGAAATTTCTTTTCCATACATTTTTAAAAAAACATTTTCTTCTGAGATTTTTAATGGAATGTATTTTCCTTCAAATGATCTATCGCCTAAAATATTGTACATTATTGTAGGATGGATAAGTTTAGTGTCTCCAAGATCAAGCCCCAAAATTGCTCGTAGATGTTGTTCGAACTGGGATGTTTTGCTTGACTGTAATGTATGATGTCCTGAATTATGAACTCTGGGAGCAATCTCATTAATTAGAACCTCATCGTTTTGTGTCACAAACATTTCAATTCCAAAAATCCCAGCACCTCTCAGAACTTGCATTGTTCTTTCAGCAATACATTCTGCTTTTTTTGTAATCTCTTGAGATACTCTTGCTGGCGCAATAGTTTCACGTAAAATATTTTCCTCATGAATATTTTCAACTAGAGGGTATGTCTTGATTTGTCCTTTGGTGTTTCTTGAAGCTATAACGGAAACTTCCATTTTAAACTGTACAAATTTCTCCAACATTAGTTTTTGTCCTTTAAAATAATCAAATGCTTTCTCAACATCTCTCTCTGAATTAATTTTAAAATTCCCTCTTCCGTCATAGGCATCTCTTCTTGCTTTGAGTAATGCGGGATACCCAAAATCCTTCAATCCATTTTTTAAATCCTCAATAGTTTTTATTTCGATAAATTTTGAAACAGGAATCTTGTTTTCTTTTAAAAAGGATTTTTGTAAAAATTTATCTTGAATAATCCTCAATGTTTCAGGTGATGGATTGACATCTGCATTCTTTTCGACAGATTTTAACACTGTGCTATCACCTGATTCAATTTCATAAGTGATTATGTCTGATTTATTAGCCAAATCAATTATGGCGTTTTTATCTTTAAAATCAGCTATGATCTGCTCTGCACCGACCTGTGATGCAGGGCAATTTTCAGTTGGATCTAGAACAATAATTTTTGATATATGTTCTGGCATTTTCTTTGCTGCCTCGGTTATCATCATTCCAAGTTGTCCTCCTCCAATAATGCCCAGAATTTTTGCCATTACAATAACCATCAATCATCGATTAAAAATAGCTAATGTTGATTTGGACAATTTTGTTGGATTTTTCTACTAGTTATAGATAATTACTCTCATGTTTTTTCTATTGTCATGACATATTCTGAAAAACCCTTAGTTGGAATAATTATGGGATCTAGCTCAGATAGCCGAATTATGCAAGGTGCATCAGAAATATTGGATCAATTTAAAATTAAACATGAAGATCAAATCATTTCAGCACATCGTACACCTTCTAGATTATCAGAATATGCACAACATGCAGAAAAAATGGGGTTTAGTGTAATTATTGCAGGTGCTGGTGGTGCTGCACATTTGCCTGGAATGATAGCGTCGCATACAATAATTCCAGTAATCGGAGTTCCAATTCTAGTCTATAATGACAAACATCCAAAAAAAAATGACACTTCAAAATTTTCAGCATTTGGGGGATTGGATTCATTACTATCTATTACTGAAATGCCATCAGGTTCTCCAGTAGTTGCGGTTGGGATAAACAAAGCTGGAAATGCTGCAATTTATGCTCTAAAAATCATTGCTAATGAATTTCCAGAACTAAAAAAGAAGATAAAACTATACAAACTAAACCAACATGATTCTGTCATTAAAGAATCGGAGCAATTAAAGAAAGAAGGACTTTCTAAATTTGCAAAAAAAAAATTCAAATGAAATTATGTCATTAACGTAAATTGGATATTTCTTTTTCTTAATGATTCTATTAACAAATTTGCTTGCGCTTGACCCTGAGTTTCTAGACTTAATGTTACTCCTGCTGAACCTGCATTGATATTTGAACTTAGTCTGTCATGAACCACTTCTACGATATTTGCATTTGCAAGTGTTATTTCATCTACTATTTCCTTGAATGCCCCTGGCCTATCTGGAAGCAATATGGATAATTTTAGTAGTCTGCCCATCGCAGCCAGCCCTTTGTCTACTATTTGACCCAAAAGATACATGTCCACATTTCCCCCTGCCAAAACTGCTACAACCTTCTTTCCAGGGGAGGGTTTCTTTGAAATCAAATATGCTAAACTTACAGCACCTGCTGGTTCTACCACAAATTTCATACGCTCCATTAGAAGAAACATCGTTTTTGTAATTTCTGTGTCATCTACAAGGACAATGTCATCGATTAACTCTTTGATTATTCCAAAAGTTATCTGTCCGGGAACTTTTACAGAAATTCCATCTGCAATGGTTCGCGCACCTCCACTTGCAGTAATTGAACCTTTTTTCAATGAATCATACATTGAAGGAAATGATCTTGATTGAACACCAATGACTTTGATATCTGGATTTTTTTCTTTTATTGCAATAAGGATGCCTGCAGCTAATCCGCCACCACCTATTGGAACATATACTTCATCAACATCTGGCAAATCTTCTAGAATTTCTAATCCTATCACTCCCTGTGCGGCAATTATCTGAGGATCATCAAATGCATGTATCATTGTAGATCTTGTTTCTTTTGCTATCTCTTTTGCTTTGGCAGATGATTCATCATAATTTGTTCCCTCCAAGATAACATTTGCACCATATTCTTTTGTAGCAGCTACTTTTGCAGGGGATGCATTCTTTGGCATTACTATAGTGCATGGGATTTTTTCCAATGCGGATGCAAATGCAACTCCTTGTGCATGATTGCCAGCTGAGGCGGCAACAACTCCGTATTTTTTTTCTTCAGGTGACAGTGATTGAATTTTGTAATATGCTCCTCGAATTTTAAATGAACCTGTTTTCTGTCTAAATTCTGCTTTTAGAAAAACATGGGATTCTGTAAACTCACTAAACGTACTTGAATGTATTAGAGGGGTCTTTCTAATTTCATTTCCTCGTAATGAACTTGCCTTTACAATTTCCCTATATGATGGATTCATTGGAATTGTTGCTAATGAAATGCCGTATTTGACTTCTTCTATAGAAAAATTACAATTTTAGTCAAATTTCATGCTTAAATTTACAGGAAAACGTAAATAGTTTAAAAATGTGGTTTAAATTATATCCAGGGATCGGAACCCCTCTTTGAGAAACACTCATTTTCTGATTCCTTGGTCTTAACTTAAAATTTCTTCAAATTCTTCTAAACGTTTTAGAATATTTTCTTTTGTTGTATCCGACATTTTTCTAGGATCAAACAATCCTTCCCTTGTTTCATTTTTTACAAATTCTAGATCAATTGTGCATAAACAACCTTCTTCGCCTGAAACTAATCTTGAATCATCAATTATAACCGGACTTGTTTGGTATGTTTCAACTAAAAGAGAATCTAATTCATTAAACAATTGTGTTTTTTTTTCAGACAATTTTTTAAAATCAACTCCTGCATCTTTTTCAATTTCAGCATATATTTTTTCTCTAAACTCGTCATTTTCGTAAAACACTTCAAATAATTTTTGATGATCAAAATCTTTGTATCCCATTTCTTTTAATTTATTTAATACAAATTGATCACTATTGTCTGAAAGTTTCTGCTCTTGATTTTTTGTTAAATCCACAATTCTTGCTAATTCTTTTTGAGAATCAATCACTCGTTGATCTGGTTTGTAATATAATAAAACATGAAATTGTAAAGATATGTGTCCTGAAATCAAATAATTTCCTTCTAAAATCTCAAATTTTGTAAAAATTCTTCGTATGTCATCATTATTTGAAATTGACACGTCATGTACAGACCAATCTTTAAGTGAATCATTAATTTTTTGAAAATAGTTCACCACTAGTTTAGGATCAAATGTTTTTTGTTCTGTAATGGTTGAATCACCCAACATGACTTTGACATCAATATTTTTTGTTAAATCCTTAATTTTTTCAAGGCATTTTTTTTGAATTATTTCGTTTTTTTGATTTAGTACTTGAATGAATTCATTAGGTGTTCTTGTTCCTAAACGCACAAAAATAAACAAAATATTGCTCTCCTTAAACCTTCATTAGTATTACGTTACTATCCAAACAATATTCACGCCTAAAAGATTCTTGAATAATGGTTGATGGTGAAATACTCATAAATCTCTAAATATTCAAAATGCCTATTCTAGGCATGGTTGAAACTCCTATTTTATACCTTCAATGTTATCAAGAAATCACTGAAAATATTGATAATCTGTATAGGGGGATTAAGGGCAAATATCACCATGTTGGATTGATTTTCTTCTAGAGTGATGATATTAAGATGACTAAAAATATTGATAAAAACCAAGAATTCAACAAAACATCTGTGCAAAATAATGATGTGGTCGATATGCTTCTAAGCAAAAATGAGGATCAAACAGTTGATTTTGAAACTATGATTTTAGAAACTCAAAAACGTGTTTGGGGATCTCTCAAAAAAGGTTATGAATATTCAGGAATGGCAGATGAATCTGAAAAATTCCTAAGAAAAAACGTATTTTTAAAATTAGATATGGTTGTACTGTATGTTGATTTGGTAGGTTCAACTACCATGACATTAGAAATGCCTGCTGAAAAAATTGCGATTATTGTTAGTTCATTTTCACAAGAGATGGCATCAGTAATTAGACAACATCAAGGATACGTGTTAAAATTTGTAGGTGATGCAGTAATTGGATATTTTGTTGCAGAAGGTAATTCATTGTTGGCAGCTGATAATGCTGTAAATTGTGCAAAATCAATGATATCTGTAATTCAAAAAGGGATCAATCCAATTCTAAATCAATATGATTACCCAGACTTGATGGTGAAAATTGGAATAGATTTTGGACAAAACATTGTTGTAAGATATGGTTCGGATGCAGAACACTCTCATGTAGATTTAATGGGCCCAGCTATGAATATTGCAGCAAAAATTCAAAATATGGCAAAACCAAATCAGATTTTAATTGGAAGTGATGTATATCAAAAATTACACCCAACATCTCAAAAACAATTTCTTGAAATCATTTGGAAAAATAACGAATGGAGATTCAGATCCAGATTAACTGGAGATGTTTACAAAGTATATGAATTAAAGGGATAATTTTTCAATAACCCCTAAACAGTAAATTTGTCTGGGCATTCAACATGTTCATAATGATGTTCTGTAAATTTTTCTTGAATTACATAAATTACAATTTTATGAAGATCTTTTTCTTTGATATCTTTTTTACATTTGAGACACATCTTTTTAGAATCACTCATGTGTAATACCGACTAAATATCGAATCTATAAGGATCAGCGATCAGCTCAATTTGAGTAAAAACACCTGATGTTTTACTAAACACTATATCAAACGCCTAAAGCAATGCAGAAATATGGCAAATTTCAATCATTTTTGTGGATAATTTAACAATAAAGCACCTGCAAAACCTGTATGGATTAAATCCCGATATTCCTCACATGGCATTTCAATTTCCAAGATTGCCTCCTGGACTAACTAATCCTATGTTCAAAATTTATGAAAATCCTATGAAAGAACAATTTTTAAAGAATGCTGAAACAATAAATCAAAAACTTCGAGGATTCCAACAAATGTATCAGCAACATGCAGCAGGATTACTGACAATGAATTCTGGAATAATTCCTCCAGGACACCCGCTATACACTAGACACAATTCTGTTGAAACTCTTCAGAATGAAAATGATAAATTATTAAAAGAAAACTTGGAATTGAAGAAAAAATTAGATAAAGAATCAAAATCAAATAATAGTTGAAAAATAATTTGTTTCTTCTAAATTTTCATCGTAAGAATCCTTATTAGTTTCATGAATCAATTTGCTTTATGGTAAAAACTCCTGCTGATAAATGGAAAGATGCGGTAATTAAATACCGAAAGCAATGTCAAAATATTCTAAAATTATCTAATAGTATACGATATGCTGGAGTTATTAACGCATATGGTAGGACATTAACCGGAATGGTTAAGCCCAATCTAAAGCCATTATTAAAATCTGAACAAGTGAAGAATGAGTTTTTCATTATATCTACATTAATGTCATTACGAAAAGAGACCGTCAGTACAATTGGAAGACTAGAGCATGTAATTTTACAACATCAAAAAGTTACAATCATCATCTTACAAAAAAATGATGTGACATTTTATGTTTCAATAGATAGAAAAGAAAACTTGGCAAAAATTCTTTCTTCTATCAAAAAAGTAATCTGATAGTTGTCTTTTAATAAGATCCAACATTTTAGCAAATATGAACAAATCTTTAGGCGATTATAATGTAGAAAAATCTTCGTCACATAACATTAGAAATATCATATGGACAAAAAAAAATCAAGTTGATCCTGAAAAATCAAAAAACAAGAAAACTAACTCAGATAAAAAATTCCAAAATTCCTCTGCATCAAATATCATTTATTGCCATAAACCAAAACTGAAATCCAATTTTGTAAAAGTCATCAAAATTAAAATAGTCACCAATACTGAAAAATCAAAAAACAAGAAAACTAACTCAGATAAAAAATTCCAAAATTCCTCTGCATCATATTGTAGTATCAAACAAGGTTTCAAAAGACCTGGAAGATAACTGACTCAAAACCAAATCAGCATACTTTTAAAAATTATGAAAAATAAAAGATTCAGATTATTCTTTCTATTGAAAAGATAATCTAAGAAGGTGTAAATCCATGGTATCCGCCTGTTTGTTGAGCCTTATCTTCAAAGTTTGGTTCAAACAATGAAATTAGATAGTCATCAGGATCTAAAATTACGGCATTTTTTCCTGCATCTCTCTCAACAATATCTCGATGTATTCTTACGCCTTTTTCTTTTAATTCATCAATTGCAGATTTTACATCGCCGACTAGAAATCCTATTGTAATTCCATTGTCAATGGAACTTCCAACATGTTGTGCTGTCAATGATGCTGGATGTAAACTCAACATGGCTCCAGAAGTACCCAAATCAACCCAAGATCTTCTTTGATTTTTGATTGGAAGTCCGATGAGTTCATGATAGAATTGTATGGATCTGTCTATGTCTTTTACAGCCAATATGACATTTCCAACTTTTTTGATATTCACAGATACTCTACCTCAAAGTTGTTTAAATCCATTGTCATTGAACTTCTATCATGGTTTCAGTTCTTTCAACCCCGTTAATTTTTTGAATAAGCGTGGCTATTTCCTTAATTTTTCCAAGTTGTTCCACATCAATTATGGCAACAGCGTCGAATTGACCGCTTGTAGGAAATGAATCTGTTATTGAGGCTATTTTTCTTAATCTGGCAGCAATGAGTTTTTTTGGAGATTTCACTAAAATTATTGCCCTTACCATCCTAGATTAACCTCTACTTCAATTAGGGTCTCAGTTGTAACAATGTCTTTTATTTTTTTAAAATCAATCACCATTCCATTAATTTCATCAATATTCCCTTGTAAAATTACACTGATGTCTGCTCTTCCTGTAACAACCATGATTTGTTTTACGATCTTCCGTTTTTTCTTTAATATTTCGACCACAGAGTCAACTTTGCCTGGTTTTACAGTAATCAGACATAATGCACGCATATTTGATGTATGTTATGGGATCGGATAAAGATTCCTAATCAAAGGCTTCTTGGGATCTTGCTTCCTCAAGATATGCTCTTCTTTCTTCATTTACCTTTTCTTGATCAATTTCAATATCGTCATCAACTATGACAATTCCCATGTCACTGATTGTTTCCTCTTTTGGTTTTTTATTCTTTGATTTTACAGTTTTTGCTTTTGATTTAGAGGATTTTACCGTCTTTGTTGTTTTCGGTTTAGTTGTTTTCTTTGTTGATGCTTTCTTTGCAGCCTTTTTTTCAGCCATGAATGTCGAAAAACAAGAGTTTGCCTTGTTTTTAAAGATTTTGTATGATTGAATAATTTTGAAAAAAGCCTACAAAATACTACAATTTTCTTCTGTACTATTTGTTTTTAAAATAACTTGTTGATGCTGTATACATTTAAGATGCCAGGGGCGGGATTTGAACGCGCGACAGCCCGGTCTTCAGCCGAGTGCTCTCCCAGGCTGAGCTACCCTGGCACTTAGAAAAATGCAATCAGTTGAGGAATTAAAGTTTGTCTTTTTAGATCTTCCAAAGAATGTCATCTTTATCTTTTCGTTTATTGATTAAACGACTAATTATAAAAAATAAATCAGATAATCTATTAAGATAGATTATGCAATTTGAATTAATTTCATCTTTTTCACTTAGTTGTACCACTTGTGTTTCTGCTCTTCGAACAATTGTTCTTACATAGTGTAATTGCGCTGCTGCGATTTCTCCTCCTGGCAAGATAAAATTAGTCAATGGTGGCAGTTCAGATTCAAATTTGTCAATAGAAAATTCTAATTTTTGAATCATTTCCAAAGATATTCGATTTCTAATATCGTTTAGATTAGGATTTGAAAGATCTGCTCCTACTAGAAATAACTCATTTTGTATTCTTCTCAAAATGCTAACAATATCATCATCTAATAGATTTGTCAAAACAATCCCTAATGCAGCATTTGCTTCATCTATTGTCCCATATGCAATGATTCTAGGATGAGATTTTGATATTCTCAAGTTTCCTTGAACGCCTGTATTTCCATCATCTCCTGTTTTAGTATAAATTTTCAATATCCTTTCATATCAGAATTAACTATTATGTTATTCGAAAAATATGAAAATTCATTAGTATAATCTAATGTATGACAAAATAATATGATATTGGATTTTTTAAAAATTGCTGCGAATCTCAAAAAAATCCCTAGACAAGGATGGGTCGATAAACTATCATTAAATCATCCTGAATCCGTTGCAGAACATTCGTATTCCATGGCAATAATAAGCATGGTTGTCTCCGACATGAGAAAATATGATTCAGAAAAAATACTCAAAATGGTTTTACTTCATGACTTGGCTGAAGCAAGAATTGGAGACTATACTCCAAATCAATTAAGTAAGGAGAAAAAGAAACTATTAGAAAATAATTCCTTTAACGAAATAATAGATAATTTACCTGATAACATTAAATCTCAGTATTTAGAAATTTGGAAAGATTATCAGGAAAATGTTTCTGCAGAATCAAAGTTTGTACATCAAATTGATAGATTAGAAATGGCACTTCAAGCAAAATTATACCAACAAGAAGGGTACTCAAAAAGTAAACTTAAACCATTTTTTGAATCTGCAAAAAAAGGCATAGATGATCCTAAATTAAAAGAATTATTTACAAAGATAATCAATGATGATTAAATAGAAAATGTCTGAAAGAAGTAAAGATGAATTAATTGAAGCACAAAAACAAGTAATAGGCATATTGTTTGAAGTGATTAAAAAATTGCAAGCAAACAATGATCTTGATGAAGAATATTTCCAGACAATATCCGAAGGCAGTAAAAACAATGCCCGTCTTAGAGAAATCCTAAATGAAAGAACTGAAAATGCAGAAATTGTTGGAAGGTTATTAGAAAAATTAGAAATTTAATTTCCGCAACAATCATCATCAGAAATAATCCTTAGATGTGCTGTTTGCTGGTATTTATCCTGAACATAACTTGAAAGATTAAAAATTCTAATTCTAGATTCTCTAGAATTCCAACTACCTTCATTTTCAAACCAAAATTCAATTTCATCTATATCGTATCTCTCATTATTTTCAACAAGATTTTGAAAAATCGATTTAATTTCTGTAATGTCTGACTCTGTTAATTTTGATTTGTTTTCTATCATTGTAGTAATCTCATTTAATTTCATTATGACATTATTTGTCAAAGGCATATTATGGTAAACATCAGGATTCTATAACTATCTTTTGAAGAGAAATTGTTTTTATAACAAATCAATAATTTGAGAACATGCAATATTTTCAAGCCTTAAAATTAGGACAAAAAAGAGTTGCTGAAGCTAGAGAATATCTCAATAAATTAACAGATGGGCGTGCAATGCCTGCATTAGCCTTATCTGACACAAAATCAAATGTATGGGAACCTGTAGGGGAAGAAAATCTATACGCTTTTGTAGATGAATCTGCAGGATTTGTTTTAACCGATAATAGTGGCTACATTCTTGCTTTGGTAGACAAAACAGGTTCTTCAAAAACTATTGTTCAGGGAGTAACCCAACAACAAAAAGAAATTTTAGAAAAAGCATTCAAAGAAGACAATATATCAAAATTTGAGGGGAAGGTAATTCTGCCAGTATAATCCTTAGTTTAAAGAAAAACGTAACCTTTAGTTATCATAATGTTGAGGGAAATAAAATGAGTAAATTTTCTCAAGAAATTGAAGTTAATGGTCATTTAATTGATTCTTCTATACTGACTAAGATCTTTGATAAAATAATGGATCTTCATGGAGAATTTCAAGTAGAAGAAATCAATATTGGTAAAAGAAAAAAAGATCAGTCTTATGTTCGATTACTTGTTAATGGAAAAAATCAGGAACACTTGGATGAGATTTTAAAAACAGTATATCGAGAAGGTGCTGTATCTAAAATACAACAAGAAATTACATTAAAAAAATCACCAAAAAACTATGTCATGCCAGATAATTTTTACAGTACAACAAATAATCACACACAAGTTTTCTATAAAAAAAGATGGATTCAAGTTGAAAATATGATGATGGATAAGTGTATTGTTGTAAAACAAAACAAGGCGTTTTGTGTACCTGTTAGAGATGTACGAAAAGGAGATCAAATAATTGTTGGAGAAAAAGGAATTAAAATCACGCCTCCTGAACGTCCAAGAGAAGGAGTTAATGTTTTTGAATTTATGGGAAGTTCAAGTTCTAGTGAACGTCCTACACAACATATTGCAAAACAAGTTGCAGACGATATATACAATACCAAAAAGAATGGTGGAAAAATTGTCATTGTCGGAGGCCCTGCAATAGTTCATACAGGTGCAGATGATGCTGTTTCAGAATTAATTAGAGCAGGTTATATTGATGGGGTATTAGCTGGAAACGCCCTTGCAGTTCATGACATAGAGTATGCGACATTGGGCACATCTTTGGGCATGAATGTACATGATGCAACTTTGGCATATCGCGGTCATAGAAATCATATGGATACAATCAACGCTGTATTCAAAGCTGGATCTATTGCAAACATGGTACGGTCCAAAAAGCTCAAAAAAGGAATAATGTATGAATGTATTAAAAATAATGTCCCATTTGTATTGGCAGGATCAATACGTGATGACGGACCATTGCCGGATGTAATTACAGACGTTGCACAAGCACAAAGAGAATACAAAAAAATTGTAAAAGATGCAAGTATGGTGATCATGATTTCAACAATGCTTCATTCTATTGCAACTGGCAATATGCTTCCTGCAAATGTCAAAGTAATTGTAGTGGATATCAATCAACCAACAGTTACAAAACTCATGGACAGAGGAACATGGCAAGCTTTGGGGATTGTTTCAGATGTTGGTGCATTTCTACCATTAGTTGCACAGCAACTCAGAAAAAAGAAAGGATCAACTAACAATTAACCACAGATAGAAATTGCCGTAACAAAATAAACTGTACATTTAACTTTTACGTACAAAAAAACTGAATTAGTGATACGTTCATTTTAAATCAAAAAAATACTTTGTTTATTGTATGAATAAAAAAAGATATTATTCATTAGGGGCATTGTCCTTGTTACTGATCTTTGCTTTTTCTCCGGCATTTGGTGAAGTAACTGATCTTCAAATTGATTCTGAATCTTTTTACAATGCTAATCAAATAAAATTTTCAGGTAGCGTCGAGAAAAATTCAGTGGGTCTAGTAACAATAGTCATTCGTGATCATAATAATGAATTTGTAGAGTTAACACAAGCAAAAATTAATCACAATGATTCATTTGAAAAAATAATAAAAATCAGCGATAGTTTTTCTGAACGTGGAGGGTATAGCGCAACAGGATTTATTTTGAACATGACAAAAGGAGTTACTACCAATTTTGAAGTTTCACCAAATGGACTTTTGATAATTCCCGAAGACTTAGTTGTGAAGAATTACGAAGAGACGGATAAAGTAGATTTTGCAGAAGATATTCCAATCCGTAAAACTACCGATTTTGTAGATCCTAACAAAAACCCTCAACACTATATTGACAGATACTATAACGAAGCATCTTACAGGTCATGGTTTGACAGAAATTATCCTGAATTAACGATAGAGGAAGCAGTAAATCATGATAATAAAATTAATTCTACAGTTCAAGAATTAATAGATAAAGAAATCATTCCTACGGCAGAAGCATCATCTATAGTTCAAGACATACAAAAACAAAGTAATAATTCAGAAATTGCAGAGATTTTACTCGCAATAGCAGGATTGGGAATTTTATTCGGGGCTGTAATAGGAATTAAGAAAAAAGTAGATAATAACTCAAAACAGATTTCAATCAACAGAGATGTTATTAGAAAAATCATTCAACCAATCATAGGAACACGTCCTAAAGAAATTCTCCAAACTAGATTAGTCAAAGGTGAAATTACCGTGGAGGAATATGAAAAATTAAAATCTAGATTAGATTAACTTGAAGTCATCATTGAACTTTTAGTCGGTGAGTTTTTGAAAGACGATTTTTTAATATTTTCAAAAAATTTGGTAATCATGTCTATTCCTGCAACTACCTTAGGAGCATTGTTCTTTACAAACTCAACTTTCTCAGAAGACGATTTTGGTTTGTTTTTCAGATAATTTTGATATACTTGAGAACCGTTATAATCTACATAAGCAATTCTTGCACTAAAATCAGTCCTTTCTAAAACAAGACTGTCACCACCTACAATTGCAGTATGGTATGGATGAACAATTAATGATTCAGATAGTTTTTGGGATGTAAAAATTTTAGAATTTTGTAAATCTGTTGCATAATGATTGAAATCAGCTAAAAGATAGAACGTTGCATCGGGTTTAGTAGCTACTACTCCTTCGATTGCTGATAATGCATTATACGTATATTCACCCATGATTTGATGAATGCTACGAGTTATCTCGAAATACTCGTTCATGTCTTTACTTATTTCAAATCCTGCTATTGCAGCATGTTGAATTGGGGTTGACACCGCAGTATATTCTGTTGCAAGAATCTTTTTGAATTGGGTTTTAAGTTCTATTGCATGTTGTGGAAAAATTACATACCCTAAACGATATCCTCCTGCAGCATGTGATTTTGACAAGCCATTTGTCACAAATGTACCTTCAGGGTAAATTTTTCCCATGCTGACAAATTTTGAAAAATCATATGTTGTTTGTGCATAAATTTCATCAGAAATAACTGTGATGTTTTGCTCTCTGCATACATCAGAAATTTCTTCTAATTCTAATTTATCATAAAGTAAACCGGTAGGATTATTTGGATTATTTAGAATCAAAATCTTCTGCCTGTCATGTAATCGTAATGCCAATCTTCTCAAATTATTTGGAGATATTTTTTTGTTTGAACGAGTTGGAAGCATATGATAATTTTTCTTTAAAAATCGGATTTGTGGAAGGTATCCTAACCACGCAGGAGTTGGTAAAATTACGGTTCCGTGCAAAATTTCCAATAGATTAAAGATCAACTCCTTTGTTCCAGGTCCCACATGGATTCTTTCAGGTGATACATCCATTCCAAAATAATGTTTATTGTATTTTGATATAGCATTACGTAATTCTGGAATTCCAGAAATAGGCGCATATGCTCCTTTGTCAGCGTTTTTTACCAGAGCCTCTTGAACAAGTTTGGGTACTGGAAATGGCGATTGTCCAAATGCAAAACCATAAAATCCAAAGCTGCATTCAGGATGAGGACAATCTGAATGAAATTCTTGTAAAAATGTGTTTAATTTGAGATTCTCAGGCATCTCAATGTCTTCTACTTGCTGATCAACTACAAATTTCAATAATTTCCCTCATCAGAATCCAATTTAGATGCAAAGCGTGAAATAGTAAGTATCAAAAAGTGAGATTTTATCAACCTAATTTTAGGATCTCATCTAACACATTAGGATTTTCTAGAGATGACAAATCTCCTAGATCACTTCCCAATAATTTTGATTTCAATAAACGACGCATTATTTTCCCTGTTCTGGTTTTTGGCAAATCCGATATTTGGAAAACAAATTTTGGCTTTGCAACTTTGCCAATTTTTTCAGATATATAGTTTGAAATTTCTGTTTCTATGTCCCTGTCAGATTTATCATGGGTGACACAAAAAATTACAATTGCCTCACCTGTTATTTCATCAGGAATGGCAATGGATGCAGCATCAGAAATTTTTTTGTGTGAAATAACAGTTTGCTCAATTTCAGCAGTACTCATCCTATGGCCAGATATGTTGATCACATCGTCAGTTCTGCCACGCATATACCATAAGTTGTCTTCATCAACAAAAACATAGTCTCCATGAAACCAGATGTTTTCAAATCTGGACCAGTATGTTTCAATATATCTGTCATCATTATTCAATAATCCTCGAGTCATTGCTGGCCATGGTGATTTGATAACCAAATATCCATTTTGTTTTCTTACAGAGTTACCATCATCATCATAGACATCCAAATTCATTCCGGGAACAGGGATTCCCACGGTGGATGGTTTTAATTTCATTCCAGGAAACACAGACAACATTGCGCCACCGATTTCAGTTCCTCCAGACAAATTCATTATTGGGATTTTTTTATTACCTACTTTTTCAAACAGCCAATTCCATGAATCTTCATCAAGTGGTTCTCCAGTAGTTGGAATATTTTTGATGCTATCTAATGAATATAATTTTAAAGGCTCTACATTATTTTTCTTAAACAATCGTACTGCAGTTGGTGATATTCCAAAGATAGACACCTTATAATCCGATAAGATTTTCCAGATTCTATCTAATGTTGGAAAATTTAACGCGCCATCATAAATAACTGCGCTGGCTCCTACAATCAACAATCCATAGACGTTCCATACCTGCCCAGTAATCCAACCAATGTCTGCAGGCCAGAATAAGATGTCATTTTGGTGAGTGTCTACCAGATATGCTGCTTGATGTCCTGCAAAAACTGAAAACCCCCCATGGCTATGAACAACCCCTTTAGGATTACCAGTAGTTCCTGAAGTGTAAAGAATAAACAAAGGATCTTCTGAATCCATTATTTCGGTATCAGATGAATCAGTTTGAGAAGACATCATGTTTTCAAATAACATAATTTTTTCAGATTTAAGATGAGCATCTATTCTCTTATAAGACACAAGAATTATTTTTTCAACATCAGTGTTTTTTATTGCATTTTCCATTATTTCTTTTTGAGAAACGGGTTTTCCTTTTCTGTAAAACCCATCTGAAATAAACAGAATTTTGGCTTTACAATCCTTTAGACGTATGTGTAATGACTGTGAACTGTATCCCGAAAAAATAGTGGTTTGAATTGCGCCAATCTTTGCCGCTGCCAGAATTGCTACTATTGCCTCTTCAATCATTGGAAGATAAATTGCAATCACATCCCCTTTTTTTACTCCAATTAATTTTAGAGCATTTGCAAGTTTTGATACTTTAGAGTCTAATTCAGAATATGAAATTTTTGACGTATGACCATCTTCAGATACAAAATAATATGCAATTTTCTGTGGACATTGTTTTGCAAATTTTTCTACTGAAGACTTGTAAATGTTTGTCTTCCCATTTACAAACCATTTTGACCATGCAATACCTTTTGAAGCATCTAGAGTTTTTGTATAAGGTTCATCCCACACTATTCCGATATCTTTGTCAACTGATTTCCAAAACCAATCCAAATCATTTTTTGCTTTTTGAGATAATTCATCTAATGAAGATATGTCATGCTTTTGCATAAAACAAAAAATATTTGATTCTCTGATCTGTTTTTCATTTGGGATAAATTCAAAATTAGACAATACTCAATTCTTAAAAACCTAAAGAGAGTAAAAAGATTTTTAGATTTATGATATATCTATTCCCAGACGTCTGGCACACGCAATTGCCGATTTTCCGTCATCCTCAGTGATCCCTGCTTTTAGAAATTTTTCCGTCCAACCAGTTTCAGCATTCATGGTGTTTTCTAGGTAGTATTCTCGTAAAATTCTGCCTATTTGTTCGTCTAACCTATGTCTGGTAGCATCATTCATGCCTTGTTGAAGAATCGATGCGTCAGAATTTGCAAGAATTTTGATAAATTCTATATCTTCTAAGGACAAATCAGTCATTGAATACCAATCTGTTTTTTCAATAAATCTAACGTTAATTTGGGATCTGCTTTTCCTTTTGTTTTTTGCATGACTTTTCCTACTAAATAGTTAATTGTTTGAGGATTTGTTTTTGCTTGTTCAACTGCCTGTGGTTCTTCAGAAATCACTTGCTGTATAATGTCAGATAGTTCTGCAGTGTCTGAGACATTTCCCAAATCCAATTCCGAAATAACTATTGATAATTCTTTTCCTGTTTTTACTATTTCATACAATGCGTTTTTAGAAGAATTTCTGGAAATTTTTCCTGATTGAATAGACTCTGCTAATTCCCTCAAGTGAGTTGCAGTAAGTTTTGAGGAATCACGTTTCTCTCTTGTATCAACTAATCCCATCAAATCAGTGGTAATTATATTTGCAATCTCTTTAGCTGTTTTTTCAGTATGAGCATCTTCAAATAAATCTGAATAAAATTTATCAGAGGACAATACATCTGCCACTTGAGATGGAATACTGTATTTTGAAACGTATCTTTCTTTTTTGGAACTAATACTTTCAGGCATTTCTAATTTCAGTTGTTCTTGAATCTGAGATTCAATCTTTATCCAGGGAATGTCGCCTTCCAAAAAGTAACGATAGTCAAGTTCTTCTTCTTTGGAGCGTGCAGACACAGTAATTTTTCGTTTGTCATCCCAATGACGTGTTTCTTGAATGATGGGAATATATCTAGAACTCAGACTCTCTTGTCTAGTTATTTCAAAATGAACTGCTTTTTCTAAATCATGAAACGAACCAATGTTTTTAATTTCAACTTTTTTGCCTCCTTTAATCGAGACATTTGCATCTGCTCTCATTGCACCCTCTAAACTAGGATCAGACACACCCAAGTTTTCTAGCAAATCAGATAATATGTTTAGAAAATCTCGCACTTCTTTAGGGGTCTCAAAATCAGGCTCAGTGACAATCTCGACTAATGGTGTGCCTGCACGATTGTAATCTACCAAGGTGATTTGATTTTTAGATGAACTTCCTTCGTAAATCAGCCTTCCGGGATCCTCTTCTAATTGGATTCTGGTGATTCTGATTTTTTTGTTCCCCACCATAATAGAGCCAGGACCTCCAACGCTAGTATCACCATAAATATTGAGTTGAGTTATCTGAAAATTTTTTGGAAGATCAGGATAAAAATAATTTTTTCTAAAGAAAGCAATTTTTTCAGGAGTGGAGCAATTTAGTGCCATGGCAATGATGGTAGCTTTCTTTACAGCTTCTTTATTCAATCTAGGTAAACTTCCAGGCAATCCCATACATATGGGGCAAATATTCTCATTGATTTCAAATTCTCTGTAATTGGCTTTACATGAACAAAATAATTTGCTTTGTAAATTAGTTAATTGACAGTGAATTTCTAAACCTATCATGGTCATATTGGAACCTCCGGTAAGCTAACAGTTTGTTCTAAAGCATATGCTGCTTGAAGTAATAATTTATCTTTGCCTGAATCTGCAAGAATCTGGATTCCAATTGGCAATCCGTTTGAATGTGAGAAAGGAATGGAGATTGCAGGTTTTCCTGTAAGGTTTGCAGTTACTGTATTGATGTCAACTAGGAATAATGAAATTGGATCGTTAATTTTTTCACCTAACTTGAATGGAAGAACTGGCACTGTTGGTGCAATTAAAAGATCAAATTTCTCAAATGCCTCATTTACTTCTTTTGTAAGTTTACTTTTTACTTTTAATGCCTTTAGAAAATATTTTCCTGCATGACCTGCTGATGGAACAAATCCGCCAAGAATCATTCGTCTTTTAACCTCTGGACCAAAGTTGCGCCTTGCTTTTGAAATATAGGAATTAAACTCATACCCCTCAACTGGAAAATCATAACCGTATCTTAGATTATCATATCTTGCAAGATTGCTTCCAGCCTCTGTTGCAGTAATAGTATAGTATGCTGCTACTGAATATTTCACCATATCTAGAGATATCTCTTCACAGATGGCCCCCAAACCTTCAAACTTTGAAATGGCCTCTTTTGTTGCACTCAATACTGCAGGATCAATCCCTTCTCCAATCATCTCTTTGATTATGCCTATTTTCTTTCCTTCAATGCCTGAATTTATGCCTAAAAGATAGTCTTCATTGTTGTTTTCTATGGTGGTGTTATCCTTTGAATCTACTCCAGAAATTAGATTTAACATGAATGCTGTATCTTTTACAGTTCTAGTGAGAGGGCCGATTTGCTCGATACTATTGGCATATGAAATTAAGCCATATCTACTAATCAAACCATATGTTGGCTTGTAACCCACAGTTGAGCAAAAACTTGCAGGGTTCCTAACAGAACCTCCTGTATCAGAACCAAGAGAAGCCACACATTCAAAAGCACTGACAGACACTGCACTACCGCCAGAGGATCCTCCTGGAACATACTCTAAATTCCAAGGATTTTTACTTGGACCAAATGCACTAAATTCAGTTGTAAGTCCCATTGCAAACTCATCCATGTTTACTTTTCCAACAAATATTGCATCTTGTTCTTTTAATTTTGTGATGACTGTAGCATCATAAGGCGCAATAAAACTTTCAAGCATTTTTGATGCGCATGTGGTTTTGCTTTCTTTAATGCACAAATTGTCTTTAATCGAAATTGGCATTCCAAAACAATCACCTACCTTTTTGCCTGATTTTATTTTCTTATCTATTTCTCTTGCTTGATCAACTGCATTTTCATTAACTGATAAAAATGCATGGAGTTTCTCATCCACACTGTGTATTCGTTCTAAAGTTTTTGCAACAAAATCTTCAGCAGAAATGTTCCCGTTTTTCACTTCCTGAACATAATCAAGAGCAGAGATTTTCAGATTCATGAAGACATCTTTGGTGCGCGAACATATGTTCCCTTGTAGTGCTTTAATTTTTCAATTAGTTTTTGATTAAATGGAATGTATTTGTCATCTCGTAAGTTTGAAATTGGAATTTCTTGCACAGAAATTTCTTCAGATTCAACACCAGCAGAATCTAAAATATCAAAATAATCAATCATTGTATGAACTTTCTCAACATATTCTTTATGATCATCAACATCTATTTTCATTAGTTTTGAAACATGCTCTATTTCTTCTTCTGTAACCATTCAATACACCTACGGTGTTAGTCTGTCAACATCTCTTGGATAAAATGTTACATCTCGAATATTCTCTGTGCCTGTAAGGGACATAATCAGACGCTCAAGGCCTATCCCACAACCAGCGTGAGGAGGTACACCATAATCAAATGCACCTAGATGGTATTCAAAAGCATCTGTATTCATTCCCTTGTTCTTCATTCTTTCAGCCAGTTCATCACGTTTTTCAATTCTTGTACTGCCTGATGATAATTCTAAATCTCCAAACATCAAATCAAAGGATTCAGAAACTTTGGGATTTGTTTTACTGTCCTTTACATAGAAGGGTTTTGGTGCAAGAGGCCAATCTTTGATAAAATAGAATCCTTCTAAACCAATTTTTTTTAGATTTGAAGGGTATAGATCATCACCCCATTCTGTTTTTGCTCCTGCTTTTTGCATCCTGTCAATTAATTCATCATAAGAATATCTTGGAATTGTTTCAGGAATGGACGGCGTTATAAATTCCACATCAGGATTGTTCTTAACATAATTATTTACAGTTTGAATCGAAATCTTTATGATCTCTTCAATTCTATTCATCACGTCATTGTAGTCTACAAACGCCTCTTCCAAATCAATAGATATTGCCTCTGCAAGATGTCGATTAGTTCTAGAGGGCTCTGCTCGAAAAATTGGCGCTATCTCAAATACTTTTTCAAAGCTCATCGTTAATTGTTCTTTATACAATTGTGGGCTCTGAGCTAAAAATGCTTCTTTGTTATAGTAAAATATTGGAAATAATGCAGCACCGCCTTCAGTAGCTGTTGCAATCATTTTAGGAGTGTTGATTTCAATGAATTTTTGTTTGGTAAAATAATCTCTAATAGATTCTAAAACTAAACTTCTGGCCTTGAAAATATGTTGCAGTATACTTCGTCTAAGATCAATCGGTCTCACTTCGAGTCTCGTGTCGATATTTTTGACGGTTTTTGCAGTTGGCTCAAAAGGAGGAATTTTTTCAACATTTGAGAAAACCCTAAGTTCTGTAGGAATTATCTCAAACCCTGAAGGAGCCTTTTCTGAAGATTTGACATTCCCCGTAATGGCAATAGAAGAATGTGCTTTTAGTGAAGAAATAGCATCACGTATTTCATCAGGACAATCTCCTTTTTTGGCTACAATGAAAATGTCTCCGTTTTTATCACGAATTGTCGCAAAACTGATATTTCCATGCCCACGAACTGTTAAAACCCAACCCATGACAGTTACTGTAGTTCCGTCCATAGACGAGTTAATATCATCAGAATAATGGGATCTGCGTAGAATTCCTAACTCTGTTTCAATCATAATTTACTATATTCCATATTTGATGGTGTAATTAATTTTTATACGCTAAAATGAATAATTTTCATAATGCTTATAGGCAGCAGGAATTTCACAACAAAATAAGATGAATATCCTGATGGGGCTAGTTATTGCAATGTTTATCATCACTGCAGTATATGTTGGGTATCATGCAATGCAGCAACCTGTGGAAGAGGCAGAGGGTCATAATATTGAATTGGACTTCCTAAATGAAAATTTGGGAATCATTCAAACATTCCAAAACACAGCAGTATTGAGAATGGTTGTCTGATCTCTTTTAAATTAGATTTACATTAAATTACCATAATTTTTTAACAATTTCATGGCTCTTACTAACAAAGAGAAAATGGTTGCAATTATTTCAAATGGCATTGCTGTTTTTTCGCTTTTACAAGAAAGGGATGAGCTTCCTCAAAATACAACCATGTATGATTTTATTCTAAAAGTAGTTCCAGAAGATATCAAGACAGAGTTAAGTGTTGAACTGATAGACGAGGTATTCCATTACGTTACATCTGCACATAGTTCATAAGGTACAAAATTAAATTGAAAAAATAGTAATGGTCGCCATAGCAACCCTAGGATCTCATTGTGCATTACAGGTACTAAAAGGTGCCAAAGATGAGGGTCTCAAAACTATTCTTGTTTGTGAAAAGAAACGTGAAAAGCTATATCGAAGATTTCCATTCATTGACGAATTAATTCTAGTAGACACATTTAAAGAAATTTTGGGAGAACGATGCCAATCAATTTTAAAAGAAAATCAAGCTGTCTTGATTCCACATGGCACCCTTATTGCACAGATGAGTTCTGAGGAAATTGAATCTATCAAAACCCCCGTATTTGGAAACAAATGGATTCTAAGATGGGAGTCAGATAGAGAAATGAAAGAAAAGATGATGAGGGAAGCAAAACTTCCCGTACCAAGACCTGTTGCAGATGCTAAAGACATTGACAAACTAGTAATTGTCAAAAGACAAGGTGCTGCAGGTGGAAAAGGGTACTTCATGGCAGCAAATGAAGAAGATTACAATACAAAAAGGAATCAATTGATTCAAGACGGAGTAATTTCAAAAGATGAGACACTTTACATTCAAGAATATGCTGCAGGAGTATTGGCATATTTGCAATTTTTTTATTCTCCATTAAAAGGCGAATTGGAATTTTTCGGTGTTGATCAAAGACATGAATCAGACATTGAAGGTCTTGGCAGAATTCCCTCAGAACAACAACTAAAATCAAACAAGATTCCATCATTTAATGTAATCGGGAATAGCCCTCTTGTTTTAAGAGAGTCTCTTTTAGAAGAAGTTTACAATATGGGGGAAAATTTTGTGGAAGCAGCAAAGAAAATGGTGTCTCCTGGAATGAATGGTCCGTTTTGCATAGAAGGGGTTTATGATGAAAACGCAAAATTCACATCTTTTGAATTTTCGGCAAGAATTGTTGCAGGAACCAATATCTACATGGATGGCTCTCCATATTATTCTCTGTTGTTTAATGAGTCAATGAGTATGGGTAGAAGAATTGCAAGGGAAGTAAAGATAGCTGCAGAGAATAACCAATTAGATAAGATTACAACATAATAGAAAATTCTTTTTCATTTTTTCAAAGTTATTTCAAAAATTATTTTACAGCAACTTCCATTCCATGTTGAGATTTTATTATGTACTTGTCTCTAATCTTTACGCTGAACCAATCGATGATTAGCACGGTAACTAGCACAACAATCATGAAAACTGCTGCTTTTCCATACTCAAAGAATTTGATATAATTGATAATATAGAATCCTATTCCACCTGCTCCCACAAGTCCCAATATGCTTGTTTGACGCACATTGTAATCAAACATGTAAAGCATTTGACTTAGAAGATGGGATGCAGATTCTGGAATCACAACATAACGAATTAGCTGCAATTTTGAAACACCGATTGAACTGATTGCGTCCATGGGATCTGAGTCTATTGTCTCAATTACCTCATATTGTAGTTTGGCAATGAATCCAACTGTATACATGATGATGGCCAAAACGCCTGCAAAAGGGCCTAATCCAACCATAATTACAAACAAAAGTGCCCAGAGAATTGAAGGGAATGTTCGTGTTGCTGCCAACAATGCCCGTATTGGGCCATAGACATACTTACTGTTGAGGTTTCGTGCGGCAAGCATACTGAGAGGTAACGCAATTGCAACCCCCACAATAGTTCCAATAAAAGCCATCTGTATTGTTTCAAACATTGCCCAAAGTGCAGTAGGGATATACTTTGGTTCAACTTGAAGCATTTCATCTACCACTATTGCAAGATTGGGCAGTCCTTCTGCAAAGTCAATTGGGTTTGCATCCACATTGTATGACGCAACAACCAACAACGCAATAATTATTCCAATTATAATGTTATTTTTTGGAGTCATCAGCATACATCTCCATTATTTCTTCATTGTTCATGTCCCCCGTTTGAAAATCAACTATGGTATCGCCCTCAACACCGATTTCTAGAATTTTCTGTCCTTCTTTGATCACTGCAACTCTATTTGCATATTCTAATGCAAGTTGGATGTCATGATGAACCATGATTGCAGTAAGATTCATTCTTTTTTGAGCATCATTTATCAAATCCATAATTTCTCGTGAAGTAACATGATCTAATTCTGAGACAATTTCATCAGCTAACAAGATTGTAGGTTTTTGCATTAATGCTCTGGCAATTGCCACACGTCTTTTTTCACCGCCACTTAGCATGTATGCTTTACGATTTTCTTTTCCGGATAATCCAACTTGAGAAATAATTTTCATTGCCTCTTTTTTTTCATGTTCGGGAAATTTATTTAGTAATGATTGGATTTTGTTTAGTCGTGGCAATGCACCAAGCAAAACATTTTCAAGAACCGTGATGTTTTTTACCAATCCAAGACTTTGAGGAATATAGCCAATTGTGTGCATCATTTTTTTGAATTTTTTGTCATTCATGTTTGGTGTGACATAATCGATTTTAATGGTACCTTTGCTTGGAATCATCATACCATTCATTAGTTTGAGCAAAGTGGATTTTCCTGAACCTGATTGACCAACTATTGCATAATTTGTCCCTCTGTCAATTGAAAGATTAATTCCTGCAAGTGCAAAATTTTTAGAATCATAAGATGTAGAAACATTATTCATTTGAATAATTTTATTTGTGGATATTAAGGAAAAAGAAAGGTTTTTGGTCATCTGAATTTGTTTCATTTCAAGATTTCCAGTTTTTATTTGCTCTTGTTGTATTTGTCTAGAATCACCTGGTCAAGACCTGTCAATGCATCAATGAAGGTTCCAAATTCGCCAATATGCATGGTAGTGGTAGTTGGAACTAATGCTTCAGCGCCATACAAGTCCTTCAAAATGTGGTTGTTCTCATCATAATTGAGTTCAACTAGTGCATCAACAAGTGCTTCTTTGGTAGACTCTGACATATCAGAACTTACCATGAATACATGGGATGGTACAGGCCCAATTGTTGTAACTGGACGTAATTTCACTTGATCTTCTAATTCGAGATATTTTTGTGGAGCAATATCTGACCCAAATGCGACATCAACATTTTCATTGAGTAGCAATTCCAATGCGGCTTTGTAACCTCCAGTAAAGGCATAACTTTCAAAGTTTTTTACCAGTGCTGATTCCAAAGCAACTATGTCATCACCTTCGATGGTAATGTGTCCTCCAGTAACTAATGTTCCCATAGGTCTAACAAAACCAGATGAACCAGTAATGCTAGTAAATGCAACTCGTTTACCTACTGCGTCTTCTAATGAATGAATGGAATCATTATCAGCTAAAGCCCATACAGTTGCCTGATAGTTTACTTTGCCTGCAACAAGTTCTGCCAATACTGCTTCTGCACCTGTCCTCTGATGGGTAATCCAACCAGGTCCTGTGTCCATAAATGCAGCATCAATGTGGCCAAATCTCATTCCTTCGATAATGGTCTCATAATTTGTTGGGACTACTATTTCAACATCGATACCAAGTTCTGCCTCTAGAAATTTTTCTAGTGCTTGTGCCTTTGGAGTTAACTCATCGGCTTTTTCAACTGGAATAAAACCAATGGTCAAAGTATCAACATCAATGTCATTTGATTCAGATGAAACGTCGATGATGTCATTTTCAAGAAGGAATTTGATTCCATTTAGAAAGGTTGCATCATCTACAGCACCATCAGCCCACCAACCAGCATTTGATTTAATCCATTCTGGAACTAAACTTTCAGCTTGTACATTTTGGGCCAAGGGGACAGTTGCAACACCAATCACTGCAATTACAGCGATTAACGTCAGTGTTAATTGTCGTTTCATGATAAAAATCTTAGGAGAAGCTAAGTTATTTAAAGTAGGTTTTCATTCCAGATTTCCATTCCAAATCTATAGAATGAGAATGTTAAAAATTACAAAATCATGAATTGGATTTGGGATTTTCAGTATTGGGGTACAAATTCAAACTGGGCTCTAGATTATCTAAAATGATTTCCACTTTGCCAATCCTACTACGGTAAAGCTTTATTTTTTTACCCTCTGGAGAAATTACATACTTGTCTACTTCAGCAAGTGCAAGATCTTCTAGAACAGATAATGTTTTGTAAACAGTTGAAAGTGATATTTTTAATTCCTCGGCAATCTGTGTCGCATCTTTTGATTTATTTTTAACTGAAAATAAAACGGCTCTAGTACAGACATTCGTTAGAGATTCTATGATTTTTTGAGTAATGTCAAACTCGGATAATTGGATAATGTTGGATTTTGACATCAAAACCACTCAATTTGACACCAATGTTAGGGTCGGCTCAGGTTTCCTAATAGAGATATCAGCTTTGCTGATTCTACTACGGTAAACCTTGTATTTTCTACCTTTATCTGATAGCAGCCACTTTTCAACTTCGATTAATGTAAGCTCTTCAAGATCCCCTAATTTCTTGTAGACTGAGCTAAGAGGGATTTTTAGTTTAACTGAAAGTTCTGCTGCAGTGTTTCCTTTTTTGATGATTGAAAACAAAATTGCTCGAGATTCTGAATCTGCTAATGCCTCTATTACTTTTTGAGTGATGTCGTATTTTTTTAGTTGTGGCAAAGTTAATCTCCGTGACATGTAATTATCAAAAAATATTTAGGGATATTTAAACGAGATGCTCTTATTCTCGTTCTAAAGAATTAGAACAATCAAGTATAATGTGGAGTTGTTTCTTTGTGAGATTCAAACCTATTCCAAAAGAATCCCAAAATCAGCCCCATAGATGCCCAAAAAGAGGTAACCCCAAGAACAGACATGATTCTAAATTCATTTACAAGATTCATTGGGGCAGTAATTTTATCAGGGTTTTCAGGCATTGCAAAGAACACTGCAGAGATAAAAACGGTATAACTGATTAGTGCAACAAGTTTTTTCTTGTTTTGAAATTTCTTTGATAACTTGTAAAAAGCAATTGCCCCCAATCCCGATATTGTAATAAAAGAAAGATACAAGATTGCTCGTAACACTACGGTCTCCCCGTCACCTACAGTTGGAGGATTTGCAGGGTATTTTAGAAATGGAATAATGTATAGGGTAAACCACATAATACCTGATAAAATTACTGCTTTTTTGATCACATTGTTTCCAGGTAATGCATTTCTAGATAATGCAAAAACTATTCCAAAAAGAGAACCAACAGACATTCCCAAGATAACCCCTGCTACAATCTGTCCACTTTTTTGCCATATTCGATATCCTTCATATTCTACCCAAAATTCAGGAGTGTCTTCTTCACCTGATGCAAAAAGATTTTGGTTTTCAATCCCAATTGCTTGATCAAGATATGGCTCTACAATTACAAAATTAACGGTGCCATGAATAAAGCCTGCAAACGCACCTGAAACTAGCACTATTGTAATAAAAAGAGATGTTTTCATGAAAAAGAACTCCTAGTGACAGGGAAATCCTGCTGCATGTCTCATATCATGAGTGAGTTCATGAATGTAAAGATCCGTAAATGCTTGTTCTCCATAAACTATACTAAAGATATGTCCTTGATCAAATCCTACAACAAATAACCCTGCTGCAAAGATTATGGCTAGTGCAACTATTGCTAGTTTGGAAGCACCAGTTTTAGACACATTAATTTGTCTTAATTCAGACATAACTCAAAACAATATCTGAATCTATTTAAGCACTTGGATAATTTGTCCAATTTATAAAAGATTTAGAATAGATAGTATTAGAAAAGATCTGAAAAAAACAATTCAAATTTTACAAAACATTGTCTCAAGGAAAGGATCCAGTAAAGTGCTAACATTTAGCATACCTCACGTTTTCAAAGCTCTGCAATTATTATCAAAAGAGAGATTTGTAAGTAGAGCAACATTTGGAAAAGAGATCAATTTAGGAGAAGGTGCAGTAAAAACTTTGATTTCACATCTAAAGGAAGCAAAGATGATTGAAACAACAAAATCAGGTAGTTTTCTAACGGACTATGGTAAAAAATTTACAACACAGATTCAAAAAGTCATTTCAAATGAATGTAAAATTAAAAAATGTAGTGTGGTCACTGGTAAAAACAATCATGCAGTAATTCTAAAAGGCTATGGTTTTTCAATAAAGTCAGGTTTAGAGCAAAGAGATTATGCTATTTTGTATGGTTCAACTGGATGCACTACAATTTTGTTTAAAGAGAATAAATTTGTCTTTCCGGGAGATTATAGAGATTGTTTTAGAAAGGACAAAAAGACGAAAAATTACATTGTAGAAAATTTATCTCCTGAGGAAGGAGATGTGATAATCATTTCATCATCAAATGATCCATTTGTTGCAGAAATTTCTGCAAAAAATTCTGCATTGTGGACTTTGGCTACAAATTAGCGAAGATATTTAGTCGTAATCGTTTTTCTCAAAATATGACACAAGTCTACCTGTTAGCAATTCCTGTTTTCATTGGAATCATTACGGGAATGTTTATGGTTTTTTTTCCAGAAACAGAAAATGATTCAAAACTGTTCACAGTTACAAAATTAATTAATAATGGCTCCCCAATTTTGGGTCAATCCAATGCACCGATAACAATTTTGGAATGGGGTGATTATCAATGTACTTTTTGTTACAAATTCCATGAGAATACTTTAAATGTCATCCATGAAGATTTCATCAAAACAGGCAAAGTAAAATTAGTCTTCAAAGACTTTCCTCTAAATGGACCGGATTCATTTTTAGCTGCAGAGGCAGCATATTGTGCAAATGATCAAGCAAAATACTGGCAATACCATGATGAGTTGTACAAAAACTGGGGTGGGGAAAGAACAGGTTGGATTACAAGGGAGTCTCTCGATAGATTTGCAGTTTCAACCAATTTGGATTTGAATGAGTTCAATGATTGTCTTGATGAAAAAAAATACCAGGATAAAGTTATCGCCCTGCATGAGTTTGGTAAAAAAATAGGGATTGATGCAACACCGTCATTTTTAATCTTCAATGAACAGAAAATAATCAAAATTAGAGGAAATCAACCACTTGAAGTATTTCTAAAAACATTTGATGAATTATAATTTGTAAAAATGTCAGAATGAATACAATCAAAATTAATATTCGCATGATCTGGAGTAAGCACAAATGAAAAAAATAGATGTGGAAAAACAAGATTCAGTTAAACTCTATAAAATAAGAAAAACACTAGAAGAATTATCTAAAAAATCAGGAAGAGGAACGGAGTTAATCACAGTATACATTCCAAAAGGAAAACAACTTCACGAAATTATTGGTTCACTTCAACAAGAACAAGGAACTGCAGACAACATAAAATCAGATCTTACAAGATCACATGTGGTTGATTCGTTAGGAAAAGTTGTTCAGAGATTAAAAATGTACAAGAAAACACCAGAAAAAGGATTAGTGGTTTTTTGTGGAGCACTACCACCGGAAGGTGGAGGTCCATTAGGAAGTGAAGTTGTAACAGTTTGGGAGATTGAACCTCCAAAAGATCTAAATCAATATCTGTATCGCTGCGATGATCATTTTCATGTAGATATCCTAAAGGATATGCTAAAAGATGATAATCTAATTGGGTTTTTGGCAATTGATGCAAAAGATGCAGGATGGGGATTGTTGCATGGAGATAAAATCGAAGTATTATCCCAAACAGGTTCAGGAGTTGCAGGAAAACACAGACAGGGTGGACAGTCTGCAAAAAGATTTCAAAAACTCAGGGAGATGGAATTAACATATTATTTTAACAGAGTTGCTGAAACTACCAGAGAATATTTTATTGACATTTATCCTATCAAAGGATTGGTAATTTCAGGCCCAGGTCCTACAAAAGAGGATTTTATTAATGGCAACTATCTTGAATACAGATTACAAAATATGATCATCAACACAATCGATGCATCATATTCTGGTGCAGAAGGAATCCGCGAAGCCTTTGCAAAATCAGCAGACATCCTAGGTGACTTTAGAATGGTCGAAGAGAAAAAACTAGTGGAGGATTTGTTTAGGGAGATAAATACCAACTCTGGAAAAGGGTCATACGGGTTACAAGAAGTAATAGAGTTTCTAAAAAACAATGTTGTCAAGATAATACTAATCACAGACAACACAAATTTACATCGAGTGGAAGGCAAATGTAAAAGATGTCAACATTTTCAAGAAGAAATTGTAGAAAGACCACAAGTCATTCCTAAAAAAACAGAATTTGCAAACAAACCTTGCCCTGGTTGTAACGCAATGGAAGTGGAAGTAAATGAACAAGATATTGTAGATTATCTGGAATTGCTGGCTGCAAAAACAGGTTCTCAATTAGAAGTTATTTCAGGAAGTGCCGAACATGGCAACATGCTTGCAAGTTTGGGAAAGATTGGCGCCATTTTGAGATACAATCCCGGCCACGGTTAAGTAATAAAACTACGGATGTTTTTTGACAGATCAGCTAGTTCATCATCACGTGAAATTTGTCGTTTTGTCCAAATTGTCCCTTTGCTATTATATCTTGGAATGATGTGAATGTGTACATGGGGTATGATTTGTTTTGCAGCTCTGCCATTATTTTGACCTAGACTAAACGCATCAGCACCTGTTGCTTTTAAAATTGCATTTGCAATTTTTGGAACCAACGAAAAGATTTTTCCAACATCTTCTGAATCCATGTCCGTGATTCTTTCATGGTGTGTTCTAGGGATTATTAAACTATGGCCTACATCAATTGGATATTTGTCCAAAAAAGCAACATGAAAATCATCTTCATAGAGTAAATGCCCATCTCTTTTCCCATCCAAGATTTCACAAAAAATACAATCCACAAGGATCAGCATTTTGTGATTTTATTTATTGTTTTTATCGAATGGTTAATTAGGGTAATTTTTAGATCCAGAGCATCCTATGGGTAGAAAAGAAAGAAGAGAGCGTGAACAAAAACGTGATAATTATGCTACTAGACATTCAGCCGAAAAAAGAAAGCAGACACTCATTGCAGTTGGAGTACTAGTTGTAATTGCAGTCATTGTAGGATATGCCGGATGGATATTTGTCAATATGTCCGATAATGTGCCTGGCGGGCCTGAAAATGCAGGTGCATTAGGCAGTGAGCACGCACACGCAGGTATACTGGTGTCTATTTTTGGTGACGAATTTGATTTTTCGGCTCCGGCTTATCAGATTAAATCGAGTTGGATTCATTTTGAAGGAAGAGATGGTACAACAATCCACAAACATGCAACAGGTGTTACATTAGGATATCTCTTTGACACATTATCATTAGGCTTAGATGATCAGTGCTTTGTATTCCAAGATGGGAGAAGTTTCTGTACAAATGAAGATTATAAACTAGCATTCTATGTTAACGGAGAGCAAATGCCAGATATTCGGGAACTTGAAATTCAAGAAGATGACAAAATCTTAATTGTGTATGGATCTGAGACTCCTGAAGAAGTAGATGCGCTTTTACTAAAACTAGAAAACAGAGAATTAATCAAGTAGAATTTTCCAATTCATCTTTTGTTGTAAATTGAGCCATTTTATCAAAGAACATGTAATATCCACATTTGGTACAACGTAATACAGTAAGCTCAGTTGTAAGAAACTCCTTATCTTCGAACCTTCCACTTAATTTTACATTTTCCCCAGCTATTGTTGCTTTGTTACTTTTACAAACGGGGCATTCAAGTGCCTTTTGTTCCACGAATTTCTCAAAAATGTTTACAATTTAAACTCAGTGAAAATTTAACAAATAATTATCTATTAATCTATTTGTACTCATAGATTCATTAAAAAACACAAGTTCCATAGTATTCATTCTCAGTTCATCCAATACACAAACTACCTAAAAACCAAAAAAAATCATATCGACTTGTTTTGTAAATAGATTTTATTGTTTGCTATTCTGAATGCATTCTTAGCTAATATGTCAAAACCTGCTACAGATACAATCAAACTTGCTACGATTGTAAGTTCAGACAAGTCAGAAAGCATCTGGTCTTGAATAACCTCAATCTGAGGACCTATTATGGTAATGCCTACAACAAATGCAATGATTGCTGAGGCCGATACACTTCTAATATCGTACCCTTCTTTTGATTTTAACCAACCTAGAAGATTCTGTAGAATTACGCCCAGTGAGACTATGGCTATCGTCGCAACTACTGGAGATAATCCAAATATTTCCATACTTAAATTACGTAAAAAATGCTAAAGTAGGTTAGTTATCATTGATACGCGAACCTTAAAGCCATCGTACTAATGGTCGGAGGGCATATTCTGCAAGGGTTACTTTTAGATGCAAATCTAAATATTTTAAAAATAGAAAGAATCCAAAACTAAAGATAAAATGAGTTATTAAAACAAGGGTTTTATTTTAAACTACTTTGAATCTTCTTAAATCTTAATAAATTATCTGATAGTTTTGAACATTCAATGTCATTCATGAATGATTTTTGTATTTGATATACAGCACATCATCATGAGCAAAGAACTTTGCAAAGAATGTTCACATGAATTAAAGTTTCATTACAACTCATTTGATGGAAAAACATTCTGCAGTCAATGCAATCTGAGAGGTAGAGATTGTTATGCATTTGATGAATGAGCATTAACATAAGATAGCATAACATGAGTCAGAAAATATTTTGATGTAACAACCCAAAAGGGTTCAGATTAAGATCCATAATTAATCTTGAATTATTAACCCAGACTATCGGTCGTGAAAAAGTATGACGGAAATCACAATCCCTTCTTTGCAAATAGCAATAATTCATTACAATTCAGATAATTCTGTTGTAATGTTTGGAATCACTTGATTACCGTCATATCCAATACAGATTCGTGGAATAAAAATACAGTTATGGAAATACTTGATACTTGTTTACTCATTACTCTATTTTTGAACAATCGTACATAACATAGTCATTCTATCTTGAAAATACATTGCAACCTAGCACACATCTTTGATGAAATCAATAAAGTGTATCTGACCATGTATTTATAAAATGAAAGATACTTTTTCTAAAAGGCATAATCTGTGATGATATGCTTGTTTTGATATCTAGGAGATTTTTGCTTAAAAGGAAGTACTATAATAGATAGAACTAATCAGATATTCAATAATTTCTGTTCTAATTGTTTCATTTGTTCATCATCACATTGATCCGCACTCTCAATAATACAAAATTCCCTTACTTCCTGAAATGCATCAAAACAGGATTGTAGTTCCTCAGAGTTAAGATCATCCTCACTACACGCATCCATCATCGATTCATAATTTATCGCAAATTGTGCTAAAACTTGTTCTCGTTTTTCAGTATCATCAGTAACATCTGACTTTATGCCAGTCCCAAAAAAATAATCCCTCCAATAATTGGGAGGATTAAAAAGAATTTCATTTTAGGATTTTCCAATATCGACATAGTTCTGCAACAAAATTAGAAAGAATAAATCTATTTGTTTTCATTTGGTCTTTTCATGATTTGTATTGGGTTTGTGTATATGTTTAAAATAGAATATCTATTCCAATGTATCTGTTAATTCACTTAATGTAGTGTCACTACAATGTCTCATTAAATCCTTCACATTCTGAAGAATTTTTACTTTCAATACCTTCTTCTATGCAATCCATACAAACCGATACACCATCTTTTCTTCCAGTAATGTGTTGTGATTCTTTATGGCCACAAGTGCACGTTTTTTCTTCCATTTGATTAATTCTATAATTTTCTTATTTAAATTTAGAATTTTTTCTAAATGAGTGCAAAAATATCTTTCTCAGAATCCCAAATAGAACATAATAATGATTAGACAAAGTATTGAAAATTTGCCCGAAATAACATCTAACAAATTCCTCAAAACTAGACCAATAAGAAAATTTACAAAAATTAATTTGGTTTTTTATTCATGATTAATTCATTAGTTTTTTTAAATTGAGATGAATATCTGTTACATGAATGACGATTCATTTTAATTCTGAAAACATCTAAATGATTGACAATATATCTAAAGAAAAAAGAAGTAAAACCATGACAAAAATCAAGAGGATGAATACAGATAAGAAAAAATTGTTTAAACTACCATATGTACACAACACCTGATCTTTCTGAAAATATAAAAAATACAAGAGATTTGGAAGTCAATTTCCAAATATCTCAATTGTTTCAGTTCCAGCCAAAAATTCTATTATTGTGCTAGAGCCACTTACAATAACATCATCCCATTCTTCGCCATCTACCAAGATAAATGCTGTATCTAGAGCAGTGTTTATGGTAATTTGCCCATCATTTGTGGTTTGGATTTGAATAGTTGTTGAACCTGACATATTGTCATATGAAGAGTTTTTCACAGTACCGCTATTGATGCTAAAACTCAAACAATTTGATTCTGTTTGAATAGAGCTTCTGTTACACATACTGGTCTTTGTTGGTTCTGTGGTAATAGTTGAAGATTGTTTTGATACAGTGACTTCACTGCACAGTCTATCTCCACATACAATGTGTTTTGTGGCACTTCCATATTTTTGAACATATGTGCCTTGAGATTTCTTTGCATCAACAAATTCAATTTGCATTCCAATCATCATCACTGCAATCAATGTTATTGCTAGAAATGTTGTTGTAAATCGATGTTGCATATTTTTTTTGGATCTGGTTACAATTTAAACTGGATCCCAATTGCTTTTTTTTCAATTCATAATTTATCCAAAATTTAAATTATTTTCTTCTTTGCCCTATACAGACAGATGCATTTTGTAACCGAATTTATGAAAATTTTAAGTTAACTCAACATCATAAATTGGGCAGTTAAGAAAAGAGTCAAAAAAGATGTCAGATATAACATATTCTCATAGGACATAAAGTATTGTATTGTCTATGTAATATGCAATTAATGATAAATCCTACATGTAAAAATCAAATTCATTTCTTTAATTCGATTGTAATTTTAGAACATAAAAAACCCTAATCCAGTATGAACACACTGATTATTACAATAACACTTACAAGCATTGCAACAATTGCCATTTTACTCTGATTACTCCATCCTTCCTTTACAGTAACTCTCATGTCATAATTCTGAAGAATGTGGGCTTAAGAACGTACTCTTGATTTACACGTAAAATAATTCTTTGATCAACTGTCAGACAGGATATTTTTATTCAATAAAACAAAAGGGGTTTTATTTTTTGAAAAAATACGTATTTTCCAGATAAAATAATTACAATAAGACCTACATATTCTATTTTTGTCATTGCGTCAAGAACAAATTTGACAAGATTATTTAAATTATTTTTTAATTTTGTAGATTAACGGAGATTCAATTATATGCAGAGTGATCTTTTTTAGTGAGATTTATCGCCACACTGAAAACCATTGTCAGGATTGGTCATCATTAGTTGCCATAACTCTTCCATTGAAATCCTGCTTTCTTCATCGCGCATTTTAGACAATATCGTTCCTCAGGTAATTCAGGATTCTCAATGTAATTTTCTTCTCCTAACACGCACACTTGACAGCCAACCCCTGAACAAGTGAATTCTTCTAAATGATTCTTGCAATTACAAGTCATTATTTTGCCTGCTTTTGAATCAAGATAATATCCTTGTGGTTGATCATGATGATTGAAACAATAGATGTAGATTGTGTTCAAATCAAGGTTGATGGAATCCTAGATCTCTCAAAAGAAATTATCTAGTATTGCCAAACATAGAACACACGCCAGATACATCTACGATATCAATGAGTATTATGAAAGTGGATTTTGTGTATTCAGTATTCACTAAGTCTAAATTATAGCAATCATGGATTTACGTATCATGGAGATTTCTAGCAAAAATGTCGTGGAAGGAACATCTAGAGCACCACAAAGAGCAATGTACAAAGCAATGGGGCTAAATGATGATGATTTATCTAAACAATTTATTGGCGTGTGCCATACTGGAAATGAAGCAACACCATGCAACATTCATCTTCCAAGATTAGCTCTAAAAGCTAAAGAAGGCGTAACAGATGCAGGCGCAACTCCCAGAGAATTTTCAACCATTGCAGTTAGTGATGGAATTGCGATGGGTCATGAAGGAATGAAGTCATCTCTAGTATCACGTGAAGTTATTGCAGATTCAATTGAATTAATGGTCAGAGCACATCAATATGATGCACTAGTAGGAATTGCAGGATGTGACAAAAGTTTACCTGGCACCATGATGGCAATGGCCAGATTAAATGTGCCATCAGTATTTGTCTATGGAGGCACTATTATGCCAGGAATTCTTGACGGGCAGGAACTAACAATAGTTGATGTGTATGAAGCAGTAGGTGCATATGACTCTGGACAATTATCTCTAGAATCTCTAAAAAATATAGAAAACACAGCGTGTCCAAATTCAGGCTCGTGTGGAGGAATGTTCACTGCAAACACTATGGCATCAATTTCTGAAGCTATAGGACTTGCTTTACCAGGTAGTGCCAGTCCACCTGCAGAAGATGATAGACGAGATAAGATGGTATACGACACAGGATTTGCATGTGGAAAATTGTTAGAGATGAATATTAGACCTAAAGAAATTTTGAGTTTTGAAGCATTTGAAAATGCAATAACCATGTTAAATTCTGTGGGCGGATCAACTAATGGAATTTTACATTTGCTTGCACTTGCAAATGAAGTAAATATAGATTTGACATATGATGATTTTGAAAGAATACGAAAGAGAACACCACATTTAGCTGATATGAAACCTGGAGGAAATTATGTGATGAATTCCCTTGATAAAATTGGAGGAATTCCATTTGTATTAAAAAAACTACTTGAAAAAGGACTGTTAAATCAAAATTGTATAACAGTTACAGGAAAGACCATCAAAGAAAATCTCATGTCAATCACAATTCCAGATATAGAACAACACATTGTAAGATCAACTGAAAATCCACTTCATCAAGTGGGGACTGCGGTAATCCTCAAAGGAAGTCTAGCTCCGGATGGTGCTGTTATCAAAACTGCCGGTGTAGAAATGACAAAATTCACTGGAAAGGCCCGTGTCTTTGACAGAGAAGAATATGCATTTGATGCTGTTGCAAAAGGCGAGATAGAAGAAGGACATGTTGTAGTG
>JAOTSS010000024.1 GCA_029864805.1 Candidatus Nitrosopumilus sp.
TATCAAAATCTTCAAATGCTGTTGCAAGACCTAAAACTCGAACTCCATCATCCTTGAATTTATTGTAAATGTTGATTGCCTCTGGGAGTGCATGCATAAAACATCCAGGACAATTTACTTGAAATACTTCCAAAATTACAATATGATCTTTTTCCTGATCGAAATTTGTTGGGGCGCCTTGTACCCATTCTGAAACCCCAAAATTTGGTGCTTTTTCGCCTATTATTGCGCTCACATTACAATCTTATATTTTTTCCATTAAATACTAACTGCTAAATGTTGTTTTTATAGATTGAATTTCTACCTGAAATCTTGCTAGATTTTAGTAAAATTCCATCACAATCAAAAATCCATAATTTTTGATCGTTAGAATAAACAATTCATTAAATTTCATGGTACTAATTGAGTCTGTGAGAAAGTTTCCAATACTATTGATAGTTAACGACATGTGCCATTTAGAGTATTTTTTAAGGATGTTCTAAAAATAACTGTCAAATGAGTTCGTATCATTGAGGTCAAAAGTGTGTATGAATCTGTCCAAACATATCTGAAGCATAAACTTGATGTAATTCTACTGGATTTGAAAACACAGAAATTACAAGGATCAAAAGTATTTCAAACAGTTGTTCTTGATAATATGGATACACAAGTTGTTGTCACTTTTGTATATGTTGATGATCAAGATGGTGTTAAGCATAATGGCGAAAATTGTACTTAGATATCTTTCAAAACCAATGAACCGAATAATTCTACTTAACTATCATTCACATTCTATATTGTGGAAAAACAGTTGATTCTAAGAAAAATCTTCACGAGACAAATAACTTCAAATTCTTTTGTATTGAATCAAAATTACTAGGTTTTTTCAAGTAACCTAATATAGGACACAGAAAGTTTCAAAACAAATTGCAAGCAGTAACTGATGAACGATTAACACTCTTTGCTGAAATGGAGGCAAAGTATGAACAGAAAGACACTGATTATTTTGTATCTCTTTTAGAACATCCTGATTATGTAATTAGAACAAGAGCTACTTGCATTTTAGTTGATTTTGGCGGCGAAGATAAAATTCCTTATATTGCTAAAGTTTTGAAAAATGATGAAAATGAACTGGTACGACATGAAGCCGCATTTTCACTAGGTCAAATGAGCTACTCTGGCGCAATTCCTCCATTAACTGACGCAACACTCAATGATCCAAGTATGTTTGTACGACATGAGGCTGCAATCGCATTGGGTGTTGTTGGCAATAAGGATGCAAAAGATGCTCTGGAAAAGGCATTAAATGATCCAGACAAACCAGTCGTAGAATCTGCAATTGTTGCTTTGTCAAATATTGAGTTTATGGAAAAGTTAAGTAAGAACGAAAAGTTTGCAAAGTTAACAGGTGGATGAAATGAACTTTTCAGTTGGAATAATAGCAATAGTCGGTATTCTTGTGGCAATTTCTATTGGATTTATCGCAATGAATCCTGATGATGTTATACAACCAAGAATGGTTTCGGTTGAAGAAAAACCAACTGCTTGCACTATGGAATGGAGTCCTATGTGTGGTGTTGATGGGGAAACTTATGGTAATCTGTGTATGTTAAAGGCTGCTGGTGTAAAATTAGATCATGATGGGGAATGTAGTATTGATATTCCGCTAGTTAAACCAGAACCCATTCAAATTTCTGTTAACTCCTACATTATGCCAAAAACGGCAATTGTAGGTGAGTCTTTGATAATTGAAGTTGAATTTAGAGATGATGAGAAAAACATTGTTGACCATGTAAATTATGATATTTTTGTAACACAAGATGGAACTGCAATTCTTTCAGAACCTGATTCACATAGACATCCGGGAATGCATCCAATTCATGAAACATCTGTTCTTGGAGAATCTGAAGTTGAAATTAAAGTAATCATTCAAGGTATAGGACACGGTGATGAAATAACTGAACCAAAAGGAATTGAAACTATTATTACTGTAAGTCCAGAATTTTCCCTTGAGCCAGAACCAACCATGACTGCATTGCCAATGGCAACGGGAATTCATACAGTAAACATTGCTGAAGGTTCTGGTACTCCTGGATGTGAAGAAACATTGGAATGTTATTTGCCTTATTCTATTACGATTTCTGTTGGTGATACTGTGAAATGGGATAACCCTGACAGTGCAGCACATACTGTAACTAGTGGAAATATTTCAGATGGTCATGATGGATTGTTTGATTCCAGTTTGTTCATGTCTGGTTCAACTTTTGAATTTACATTTGATGAACCAGGAAAATACGACTATTTCTGCATGGTTCATCCTTGGATGACTGGTGAGGTCATTGTTAATGATGTTGAAGAAATGGTGGTTATTGAAGAACCAGAATCAATGGCAGAACCAACACCTGAACCAATTACAGAATCCAGTTCAATGTCAAATGCTATAGTTTCAGTTCCAGCAGGATCTGCAGTTCCAGGATGTGAAGAAACATTGGAATGTTATTTGCCTTATGATGTTACAGTAAATGTTGGCCAAACAGTAACTTGGAATAATGATGATTCTGCAGCACATACTGTAACTAGTGGAAGTGTTGATGCGGGGCTAACTGGTATATTTGATTCTGGATTGTTCATGTCTGGTTCAACTTTTGAATTTACATTTGATGAACCAGGAAAATACGACTATTTCTGCATGGTTCATCCTTGGATGACTGGTATTGTGAATGTTAACTAGAGAGCTGTGACCATACTTCCTTTCTCAGATGATTCAAATTTGTAAATTTGCTCTACTGTTGAATCTTCAAAGATTTCAGTATCATGAGTAATTATCAAAAACTGCATTGGGACCTGCGAGTTTGAAATCTCTGATAATTGCGATAATACCCCTACTAGGGACTTTTTTCTTTCTGCATCAAGATGAGTTGTCGGCTCATCAAGTATCATTAGATTGAGATTAGATGCTCCTAGAAGACTTGCCATTCCTAATCTTAATGCTAATGCTACACTAACTTTCTCACCTCCACTAAGTGATTCTAAATCTAACACTTCGCTTTTTGAATAGCATGTAATGGAAATGTCTCTCACCTTTTCTGATAATGCTATTCTTTGAATTTTTGTATTTAGTAGTGTAAGGTATTCTGAAGCTTTTACAGATATTGTATTTAGAGCCCATGATCTTAGACTCGTTGCGACTGGACCATCCCTGCTAAAAATATTCAATTGAATATTATCAAGTTTTATGATGTACTCTTTTACTCTTTTTAATTCTGATATTACACTTTGAATAATCTCAATCTGTTCTTCACTCTTAGTAATCTTCTCTAAAATTGCACCAATTTGTTGATGTATTTGAAATAGATAATTTTGTTTTTCAATTACTGATTTTTTTAGATTAATGAATTCATCATCATCAAACCCTTTAGTCTCAATCTCTAATTTTAAAATATTTTCAAAAATCATTTCTGTATGGGGGTCAATTCGTGATATTTCTAATAAATTCCCATTATTATTCAAAGGAATTTTTTGTTTTTTAATTTTTACATCTTCTTGAATTTTTATTAATTCTTCCTCACTCGTAATGGAATATGCTCTAAGTGTTGCCTCTGCATCTCTAGCATTTTGTATTTTCTCTGAAAACTCTTTCTTTTTTTGATTATACATGTCTCTTTCTTTTTCTTTTACATTGATTTCTTGTTGCAATGCTATCAATTCTTGTTTAAGATGTTCTTCTTGAAAAAGTGGATTTAGTTTTTCTACATTTGAATCACATACAGGACATTTGTTATCTTTTAACTGGAGTTTTGACGCAAGTGATTGTTTTTCTTTTAATGATGCAGTTTGAATTGTCATTTCTTGGATTTTTTTCATTGTTTCCTCTATTACCTGATCAACTTTTTGGATTTTTAATTCCAAGTCCTTCTTTAAACTTGCATTCTCAAAACAATCCTTACAATCATGTATTTTACGCTCATTTTCACTAATTTCGTGCTGAATCTCACGTATTGCTTCTTTTGCATATGCTTGTAACTCTTTTTTTCTTAATTCCAGTTGGTTGATTTTATCTATTTTTGGAGATTCTGTTTCAATTTTGTTACGTAGATCATCAATCTCATTTTGTAACTCTTTTTTTCTTAATTCCAATTGGGTTTTTTCAGGTTTTGCTTTTTCTATTTCTTTTTGATTTCTTTCCAAATCCTGTGATAAAATAGCAATGTGTGTATCATCATAACCAATTTTCTCTCTAATTTTTTCACGAAATTCTTTATTTATCACTTTCATTGTTTCTGCTGCAATATTCAGTTTGTCGATTCCTATTATTGCATTAAGTAATTCTTTGAATTCTTTAGGTTTTGCATTGATTATCGCATTTAGTTCCCCCTGTTGAACAATTGATGCTATTTTTAATTTTTCAAAATCAAGACCAATTATTTTTTCAACTTCATTAGTCATTGATTCGCCAAATTGTTTTCTTTCACCTGCTGCAATTTCTATACGATCATTTTCTATAATTTCTGAAAATTTTGCAGCCAAACCTCCTTTACTATCAATTTTTCTTACAGCCTCAAATTGTTTTCCATTAATAGAAAATCCTACCTTTGCAAATCCTTGATTTGCACCTCTTTTGATCAATCCTTTATTTGATTTTCTTGTATGATGACCAAATAATGCAAATGTTATTGCATCGATTATGCTTGATTTTCCTGCACCATTTTCCCCCACAAAGACTGTCACACCATTTTCAAATTTCAGTTTTGTATCTGAATGTGCTAAAAAATCTCCTAATTCAATTGATGTGATCATTGTTTTTTAGCCTTTTTGTATTTTTCAAAATTTTCATAAATTAATTCCGATGCTTCTTTAATTTGATTTGATGTCAATATTGGAAGCAATTCTTTAATCGCAAAATTTGCATTTTCTTCTGAACCTAAAACGTCAACTGATAATCTAAACACCTCATCATCAATGACATTCGGTCTATCTAGTAACACTGATGATTCTGAAATTTGTTTTGTACTTATTCGCCAAAAACATCTAAGAACCAATGAATTTAGCCTGGCAATTTGTGCCTGTATGTGGTCTGTCTCTATGTTTTCTCCTTGTATTTTTAACTCAATTATTGGGCTTTTCTTTAAATCTGATATTTTTTCAGTAATCTCGTCTATTGATTTAGATAATTCTTCATATTTTGTTTGAAATGAAAACTGAGATCTTGTTTCTAATTCAATCCAATTAGGGATTACTTCTTCTCCAGAAATATCGACTTCAAAGAATCCTTTTTTTGCCTCTTTAATTCCTTCACTAGTTGTCAATTCGGTAGATCCTGGATATGCAATTGGCCCATTTAGATGATTGAATCGTTTGATGTCTTTATCATGTAGATGTCCCATGGCATAGTATGTGAAATTTCTTGGCAAATCCGTTGATTGTAACTCTCCTGCAAATTTATTGAATTCAGTAATTCCTTGATGTAAAACTAAGATTTTATGCCCTGAATGATTCTGTATTTTTTTATCAATTTCAGAAAATTTTTCTTCATATTGTGAGATTTCTGCTTTTCTAATTTTATCAAATCCTGCCAAGAGTATTCCTTTGTATTCTATTGGTTTTCCTTGCCCGATATATTTTGAAAATTCTAAATTATGATAAACATATGGGATGGGTGTAGTTCTAATTCTACTAATGTCATGTTCTCCCAAAATAAAAAATGAATCAATATTATTTTGTTTTAATCTCTTTAGTCCATTCCCCATTTGTACAATTGCTGTTCCGTTTGGATTTGGTATGTGAAAAATATCTCCTGCAAAAATTACAAAATCTACGTGATCCTTAATTGAAGTGTCTATAGCTTGATTAAATACATCGTACACATCTTGTGCTCGTTCTTCTGAACCATACTGTACTAACCCCAAATGTGTGTCTGAAATATGAGAAAATAACATTAGTCTAATAACAAATCTTTTTGAACGAGTCCCTGCGTTGATTCAATTGTAATTTCTTTCATTCTATCTGCATTTGCCCATGCATTAACCGCACTTTGATCTGCTCCCATAATCTTCTCTTTTACCTCTTCAACATGAACAAGTGATGGTAAATTTGTCCACTGTCCAACCAAAACCGCGTCTCCCACATTAAGTGAAGTCAACTGGGCAATCAATTCACGACTAGTTGATTCAGTGGCTGATGCTATTTGACGCTGATCGTCTTCTTGAATGATTTTCATTATGGCAAATGACCCTAATTGGCTGAGAACATTGAGGTCTACACTTCTTGGTCTCTGAGATACAATTCCTAAACCTAATCCGAATTTTCTTCCTTCTCTTGCAATTTTAGCAGCCCAATACTTTGCACTTGTATCGTGATCTTTTGGAATGAAAACATGTGCTTCTTCTATGATTACAAATATTGGAGAATTGAATTGATATCTTCTTTCTCGCTTTGTTCTTCCGTGTCTTGCGATACTTGCATCCTTTCTGTCTTTGAGTAATTGCTGTAAATAAAACGCAACTGCTACGTTGGCTTGTTTTTCTGATAATTCTGAAATATTGAGAATATTTGTACGACCTTCTTTGATAAAACTTATTGGATCTCCCATATCAGGATCTAAAATATCTTCAAATCTTCTCTGAGCCTCTTCAATAATATCTTGCACTCTATATGCAGATGTTCTGATCTCTTTTAGTTTCTTATCTTCTGAATTTACAATAAAATCTATTTCGTTTTCTAACTTTTTCCAAAATTCTTTTGATTCTTTCACGTGTTTTGTAAATGCCATTCTTAAAACTCGTTGTTGAACATTTGCACCATCTCTAATTTCTAATACCTCTGAGAGTTGATCTGCATCTAATAATCTTGGATTAATTTTTGCATCAATTACATTAATGCGTGGAATGTTTAGACTTGTATAATCATTATGATAATCAAAAATTATGACAGTTCCCTTTAATTTTGAAATTTGTTTTGTTACAAGCGATACAAGATTACTTTTACCCATTCCTGTCATTGCTAAAATTCCCAAATGCCTGGAAACTATCTTGTCTAAATTTATTTTAGCATCAATTGTTTTGTTTCGTAAGAGATTTCCTATTGTCACCCATCCATCTTTTTTTGGACTAAAAATTTCTTCAAGATCATGTTTGCTTGGTTGAGTAATTTCTGTGCCTGGAATTGGCGGAATGGCAGGTATTATTGATTGACCTTTTCGCAAGTTCTCTAAAAATCCTAAAATTCCTATATGTGCTGTGAATGTTTTATCTCTTTTATTGAGTTCTGCAATTTCTGTACTTTCTGCTGCCTCATCAAAGTTTCTAACATCAGTAAAAGCTGCACTGGACACTGATGATCTTTCAACCAATCCTAAAACTTCTCCTTCATCTGTTCCTATTTTGATGTATTCTCCAACAGATAGAGCTCTTGAAGTAATTGCTGTTACAGATGCTGGTTTTGATTCTCCAATGACAAATCCTAAACTCAACCTAGTACCTCCCTTGAACCAATCTCATTACTTAATCCTAACAAACTAACCATTTTTGCAAGTTCTTTATCGCTTATTTTACAGTTATTATGTGCAAGCTTTAATGCATATGGGTATCCTCCAACACTATTTTTATACAGCCTATTCATCGCTGATTTGATATAATTTTCATCATACTGATCTCCTAAAAATTCTAATTTAATTATTGGAGTGGAATCACTTAACCTTACAAATGTTGATGAAATGACTTTATCTTCACCATATTTTTTTTCTACAAATATTTTACTAAATCCTGAACTATTTGCTACATGATTGTAGTAAAAAATATCTCCTGCAAGAGAACCTAATTTCTCAAATTGTTTTCTTGTATTCGATGTCTTTGCAATAAAAATTACATTATTTCTTTTTTTCATTGTCTTGACAACCAATGAATCAAGAGATGATTGTCTTGTCATGAATTGAGAATGAAGTGAACCGTCCATTAATACCAAATCTACCATGTCGACAGTTTTTTCACAAGCTTCTATCTCCATTTTACTTGCAATTTTTGAAAGATCAGTATCTGAACCAAGTCCTGATTCATGTAAATCCACTAAAATTTCTCCATTTGATTTGATTGAAACTGCAGTTGTTGCCCAAAGCTCTATTCCTTGAAATTTAGTATTGTTGAAACTACTGTCAATTCCCGCTGTAATTGCCTCTTCTTTTATAGGCATAAATTCTACCCAATTTTCCCTTGCCTTTTGTATGATTTGCTCAAATTTGGGTCCCTTCAAGATTGACAACATTTTTTCCCTGTTAATGATGGCATCTTTGTATACTGTATTGAGCACAACAGTAGTTCGTTGGTTTGAATAAAATCCTTAGGTTATGTTAAACTTTGACAAAACTGATCCATTAAAAGCATCTTTATCCTATTTTTCCTTTTAAGATAATTTTTTCATCTGTTCCAGATGGTGTACTTCGGTCTATGTATCTAATTTCATACTTGTCTCCAATATGAATTACTTTTCCATCCAGTTCTCTTGGAATCTTTATCTTTACTTCAAACGTATTAGTATTTGGACCTGTTTCAATTAATGAACTTGAATTTGCATCAAATCCTGGATTTGCAAGTGTTGTTCTAATTCCACCCTCTCCCCTGAATTCAAACGAACTGAGTGGAATCCTATCTTCCTCTTTTGAGTCTCTATTTGCATCAGGCTCAAAAATTCTTAATGTGAATTCATGACCTATTCGAGAACCTCCTCCAGAAGTTTCAACTTTGGCAAATGTGGATGTTAGTGGGACTGATTTCACTAAAATTCTTTTTTCTCCCGCATTATCTGATTCATCTAAATACTTTATCAGAACTATGTCCTCTTGGCTTAATGGCTTTCCATTGATTGCTTCTGGCAATTCTAATCTAAGATAAAATTCACCTGTGTTAGGTCCTGTCTCGATCATTTTTTCAGGACCATTAATTTTAATTCCGTTAACTGTAAATTCAAACAATCCTTGTGTTGATATAACTTCAACACCATTATGTGCCACGTTCAAGTCCTGATCATTAATATAGAAATTTATGATTGATCTACTGGATGCAGGAACTGTACCAATTTCTTTTTCTGAGGCAGAAACTGATTTGAGTTCTTTTTCCAAATCTGTAAATTTTATTGGAATAGTTAACATTCCCATTTTTTGCATCTTTTCTGCAGTTTCTGATCTTACACATGCTGCAAATCCATTTGTTCTGATAACTAATTCTAATCCAACCTTGCAAATTACATCTTGAGCTCTGATTCCATGTTCCATTTGCTTCTTAGGTGATTCCAACTCTCCGAAAGATGGTTGAATCACTAATAGAAAAATACTGCAAATAATTGAAATTTGAAAAAAATTCAATAGCAGTTTTTGAATTTCTTTATATAAATAATTTGATGATAAATTATACTTAATTTCAGATTAGAAAATCAAAATTGAGAATTTGCTATTTTTTTAAATGTGTTGGAATGAAACTATGGCCAAATGATTCGTTTTCTTATTGGGTTTGCTTTACTTTTGATAATACCTGCATCAAGCTGTGCTTTTGCTGAACACATATTCAATTCTGATGCATACGCTCAGTATCTTGATATTTCACAATTAGAATCTGAAAAAGTAACTTTTGAGTTTGATGGTAATTCTTATGATATTTACTATGGATATCGAGGAAGTCTGGATTCTATGGGTTCTGATGAACTTTACCCAATACTATCTTCGATGAGCATCAACAAAGAAAGAAAATCCATTGAAATTATTATGGAAGACGTTCCTAAAAAAACTGATTTTTGGGTAAGAACTCCAGAAGATGTTCTATACGCCGAAGGTGAAAAATTCAAGGTATTGGTTAATGGCGTAGAAACAGGATATGATTTAATGAAATTTCCTAATGACTATGTCGTTGGTTTTGTTATTTCAGAAGACACTGAAAATATTGAAATCATTGGAACTAGAGTAATTCCTGAGTTTGGAGTCATCACAATTCTAATTCTAGGACTTTCTATAATTGGAATAATTTGTCTTACACGAATAAATTCATTTGTAAAGGGTTGGACTAGAATTAATTAAGTGATTCTTTCTAGTATTATTACTTGAAACGAATAGGTTTGTTGGGCTGTGGTGCTATTGGTACCCAGATTGCCCATGCAATCGACTCAGGCAAAATTCCTGGAGTTCTGACTCATATTTATGACAACTCTAAAGATGCTGCAATTGAACTTGTTTCAAAATTAAATAACAAACCCATAATTGTTGAAAATTCTCATCTTTTATCTTCAAACCCTATTGATATTATTGTAGAATCTGCATCTCAAGATGCTGTTAAAGATGTAGGACTAAGTGTATTGCAGAATAAACGTGATTTGATGATCATGAGTGTTGGTGCATTATTGGATGAATCTATCTATGATATTTTGACAGATGCATGCAATCATTTTAAAAAAACTATCTATCTTCCTTCTGGTGCAATTGCTGGTTTGGATGGACTAAAATCAGTCAAAGATGAATTAGAATCTGTATGTATCACAACAACAAAAAACCCTCGTTCCTTAAAGGGTGCAAAGTTTTTTGAAACTTCTCAAATTGATTTGGACACAATAATTTCCCCTATGACAATATTTGAAGGAACTGCAAAAGAAGCAGTCACTTTGTTTCCTGCAAATATCAATGTTGCAGCGCTTCTTTCCTTATCTGGAATAGGAAGTGAAAGAACAAATGTAAAAATTATCGCTGATCCTGATACTGACAAAAATACTCACCATATTGAGGCTATTGGGAAATTTGGAAAGATGACATTTACAATTGAAAATTTTCCAGATTCTAATAATCCAAAAACAAGCAGGTTGGCAATATTATCTGCAATTGAAACTTTGAGAAAATATTGTTCTGATGATATTCGGATAGGTACCTGATATGGCAATAATTGCCATGTTGTCTGTATTTTTAGAGAATTCTGGACTACTTCCCATTCTTTAAATCCTCACTAGTTCAAAATTCTATGGTCTATGTTAGTTCAACAGTCATCCAAACTTAAAGAAGAAATTCTAAAACTCAAAAAGGAAAAGGACGTAGTGATTTTAGCACATAACTATCAAATTCCTGATGTACAGGATATTGCTGATTTTACGGGAGATTCTTTAGGTCTTTCAAAACAAGCTTCCACCGTAGACCAAAAGACAATTTTGTTTTGTGGTGTAAATTTCATGGCTGAAACTGCTGCAATTATTAGTCCTAATAAAAAAGTCCTACTTCCTGATTTGGAAGCTGGATGCTCATTATCTGATTCAATCACTGTCGAAGAATTGCGTAATTGGAAAAAACAACATCCTAATGCAATTGCAGTAGGCTATGTTAATACTACTGCAGAAATTAAAGCGGAACTTGATTATTGCTGTACTTCATCTAATGCCGTTAATGTCGTAAAGGCAATACCTGAAGAAAAAGAAATACTGTTTTTGCCTGATATGTTTCTTGGTTCTTATGTGGCAAAAATGACTGGGAGAAAAAATATGCATATCTGGGCAGGGGAATGTCATGTTCATGCTGGAATTAGGCCTGAAGATGTGACTGAAAAATTAAATTCTTTGAAAGATGCAGAGTTTGTAATTCATCCAGAATGTAGTTGTACAACTCCTATGATGTATGATGTGGCAGATGGAAAATATGATGACAAAAAAGTTTCAATTCTTTCTACAGAGGGAATGCTAAATCATGTTAATCAATCAAAATCAAAAAACTTTGTTGTTGCAACCGAGACTGGAATCTTGTATAAAATGAGGCAGAAAAATCCTGGAAAAATATTCATTCCTGCATCAGAGAAAGCTGAATGTCAATATATGAAAATGATTACCCTTGAAAAAGTCTATGATGCATTAGTAAATGAAAAAAATGTCGTCACTGTTCCAAAAGAGATTGCTGATAAGGCTCGCTTAGCAATTAATAGAATGCTTGAAATTAGCTAGACTGTGTGACTGTTTTGGTTGGATTATTTAGTAAAACTCCAAAAGATCCTCAAAAGAAAAAAAATATTGAAAAACTCAAAGAGATAAAAAAACTAGTTAAAGAAAAAAAATATGATTCTGCCTTAAAATCCGGTAAATCTTTTTTGTACAAAGTTCCGCATCATCATGATGTTTTGTTTACTATGGGTGGAATTTACCATTTGCAAAAGAAATACAAAACTGCAATATCATATTTTGATAAAGCACTAGAAATCGCTTCTTATGATGTTGAGGTCTTACTGCTTAAAGCATACTCTCATCAAAAAATAGGTGAAAACAAAAGGGCAATTCAGTGTTGTGAAAAAATTCAAGAAATCGATCCAAAAAATAAAGCGGTTCTTATATTGTTAGAAGAATTGAATTCTTAAATTTCTAAACTCATGTCAATTCCTTTGACAGAATTTGTGATACTTCCAACTGATATGATGTCTACTCCGGTCTTCCCATACCTCATTATGTTCTTAGAATTAATTCCACCTGATGCCTCAAGCATTACTTTATTTCGCAATTTTTGATTTTTGAGTACTTGTATTGTTTTTTTGATTTGTGCAGGTGAGAAATTATCTAGCATGATTATCGTTGCACCTTCTTTTGCTGCATGAACTGCATCTAATGTATTTTCAACTTCTACTTCAAATTTTTTGTGTTTTCTCTTTGCTTTTTTAATTAATGATGATAACGATCCCTCAATTGCAATATGGTTGTCTTTGATCATCACCATTTCATCTAGCCTTAGTCTGTGTTTTTTACCTCCGCCAATAGATACTGCTTCTTTATCAAAATATCTGAGTCCTGGGGCAGTTTTTCTAGTTGCATACAATTTTGTTTTTGTTGGAATTTTTTTTACAAGTTTGTTTGTTTGAGTTGCAATTCCACTCATTCTTGTAAGGATGTTTAATGCAGTCCTCTCACATGTTAGAATTTTTCCTGCGTCTCCACTAATTTTCATTATGGTTTGATTAGGTTTTATTCTAGAGCCGTCTTTTTTAACAATTTTTGCATTACATCCTTTTAATTTGAAAATATTTTTTGCGTAAACTGCTCCTGCAACAATTGCATTTTCTCTTGAAATTATTTTAGCTGATATCTTTTTCTTTGGTAAAAGAGCACTAGTAATATCTCCAGATCCTATATCTTCTGCGAGAAATTGCAATAATTGTTTTTTAGAATTAAATGACAACATTATTGTTAAAATATTACTGTAATTTTAAAGATTTAGAAATATCCTATGTTACTTTAATTGCATACTTGCCTTTTTGAGTAATGCCTAGAGTTTTTGAAATCTCTGAATTTGTTGGATCAACTACCAATACAATCCCACTCCAATCCGGTGTTAAATCAGATGACTTGCAACCAGGACAAACTTTACCTGTTGTAACAAATTTGCATTTCCTGCATGCCATCTCTCGTGCCATCTTAACTTGCCTCTACTTCAGCTTCTTTCGCAGGTTTATCTGAATCCCCTGTGGATTTTTTAATTTCTTCTACAATCCAGTCATCTGCTCCAAGAAATGGTTGTCTACATGTGATTCCAATCTTGCCCATTGCAGCAGCTTTTCCCAGTGATACAGCAGTAATTCTTGCACGAAGTGTAGAACCAACTTTTAATGTTCTTCCACTCTGATTAGCTAAAATCATTCCAGACTTTACATCACTTTTAAGATAATCATCCATCACTTGTGATAAGTGAAGTAATGCATCGGTCTGGCCAATTCTGACAAATGCTCCGAAGTCTGTAATATCTACAATTTCTCCTTGAACGATCTCTTGTAATTTTGGATAAAATGTTAATGCTTCAAACTGAACTCTATGGAATGTGCCTCCGTCTCCGGCAATCATTTTTCCCATTTCATCAACTTTAGCATCTAAAATCATAATGATGTATCCCAAGTCTGCATTAATCATGCTCTCGTATTTTTCTTTGAGGATGTTCACAGCTGCCTTTTTGAGAGTAGTTCCAAACAGGCTAGGAGGAATCCTAACAACATCAACTAGGGTGGATATAGAAAACAATTATGTATTTTTCTTGAATTTCAATTTATGAATCTTTGGGTGATTTATTCATAGTTTTCCAAAAATTTTGTTAATTTTTCAAAAAATGACATTTTTTTGATGGCAGACTTTTAGAAAATTAAAAATTAGATATAATTCCGCTTGATAATGAAATTAAATAGGCAACAAAATTGTATATGATCTAATAAGAATGATAATTTTCTAACCTATGTTTAAATAATGTAAACTGACTTTTGGACGCTATGGTTGGAATAGATCAAGTTCTTGAAAAACTAAGTACTGTTATTGATCCTGATTTGAAAAAAGACATTGTATCTATGGGTATGATAAAAGACTTAGAATTAAATGATGGAAATCTGAAATTTACCTTGGAATTAACAACCCCTGCATGTCCTTTCAATGTCGAAATTGAGGATGATGTAAGAAAAGTAATTGGTGAGATACCTGATTTAAAAAATTTTGATTTAAAAGTAACTGCTAAAGTAATGGAGGGTCGTTCACTTGATGCAGATACTGGAATGGCATCTGTCAAAAACATAATTGGCGTTGCAAGTGGAAAAGGTGGTGTTGGAAAATCAACCGTTTCATTAAACTTGGCATTGGCATTATCTGAATCAGGAGCTAAAGTTGGCTTGCTGGATGCTGACATCTACGGTCCTAGTATTCCGTTAATGTTGGGAATGAAAGATGGATTCATGGAAGTTGAAGATAACAAACTTCAACCTGCTGACTCTCATGGATTAAAAGTCGTCTCCTTTGGTTTCTTTGCAGATCAATCCAATCAAGCAGCAATTTACCGCGGTCCTATCATTTCTGGAATTTTAAAACAGTTTTTGGTTGATACTAACTGGTCTGACTTGGACTATCTAATTGTGGATCTTCCCCCTGGAACTGGTGACATCCCACTAACCCTTGCTCAAACAATTCCAATTACTGGAATCCTTGTTGTAACAACTCCACAAGATGTTGCAAGCAATGTTGCAGTTAAAGCTGTATCTATGTTTGAAAAACTAAATGTTCCAATTATTGGTGTTGTTGAAAACATGAGTCATTTTATTTGTCCAAACTGTGATGAAAAACATTATATCTTTGGTGATGGCGGCGCAAAAAAAATCAGTGAGCAATTTAACATGCCTTTCTTAGGTGAAATTCCCCTGAACTCTGGAATTATGGCAGGCTCTGATTTGGGAAAACCAATAATGATTACAAATCCTGATTCTCCAAGTGCAGATGCTTTTAGAAAGAGTGCAAAAAACATTGCAGCACAATGTAGTATTCTTGCAGCAAAACTCCAAGACGAAATGACATCTGAAAGTTCTAGTGAAGAATCTATGCCTGAGGCAAGTACTAGTTAGTTACGATTAATGTGAAATTACCTTATTCTTTAAGAAACCAATTGAAAATTCCTTTAGGATTACTTTTACCTGAAAATCAAACTGATAAAACAAATATCCAAAAATATCTTTCAAAAAATTCCTATATTATTACTGTTGGTGATAGAACAACTAAAAAGATGATTGAATTTGGTTTTATTCCCTCATTACAAATCATTGATGGTCAGGAAAAAAGAGAAAAAAAAGAACCACCGAAATTGGCAAATGCTATTGAATTGACTGTTCAAAACCCTGCTGCAGAAATAACTTCTCAAAGTATTGAAATGATTAAGAATGCCTTGATGATGCAGCCTCCTGTCCGACTTTTTGTCGATGGTGAAGAAGATCTTTTAGTGCTTCCCGTTTGCATTCATGCTCCTGAAAATGCAATTGTTTTGTATGGTCAGCCAAATGAAGGACTTGTAATAGTGAAGATTACTCCCGAAATTAGAAATAAAGTACAATCATTACTTGATTTGATGGAATAATTGGGGTATGATGAGACGGTGGCTGTATGATTGATGATTACTCTACTAAACCTTCTGACCCTATTAATTCATATTTTTAAAGAATGAAATATGTCAAACTTTTTACAACAATTAAAATTTCAAGATGAAACGTGTACTGATATTGATAGAGAACTCTTCGATGAAATTCAATTATGTTAACCTTGTTGGTTCTAATCTATTTGATGTTGATCTCACTGCGGAATTTATAGGCCCTATATGTATTGATTATGCCCAATCTACGATACATAACTAACATCATAAACTTCTTTTTTCTAATACAAATGAAATTAATCTAACGTTAAATTCTATTTTCTTAATGAATGATAAAGAATGTCCTATGTGTAAAAGCAATCATTATGACAATGTTAAGGGGTGTAAAGATTGTGGGTTTGCAGGTTTATGCAGGTCCAATAAAGAATAATTTTTTAGGAAGATTAGTTTATTTTGAATATATCTTGGATTTTTTTAAAAAAAGAATAAGACAATTTCAAGAAAAGAAACTAGGTGAAATACTCTCAAAAATACAATTCCACCAATATATGAAAAAACAGGCTGAACAAAAATTAGGAGAGTTAGAATATAATGAATCAAATAAGATCAAAGAAGAAATTTCATTCAATGAGAAAATGATAGAAATTTGGCAAAGAAATGAGGAAAAACTTAGAAAACAAATGAGAGATTTGGAAGAACAGAATTAATTTAATTCCATTTAAAAATTAATTAAAAAATAAACAAATGTTAAACATTTTCACAAATCTCTTTTTATTTCACAATCACGTAACTACTTATGACAGCAATCAAGTAATTCCAAACATTACAAAGATAACAGCACAGTTGTAATGATTAGTTGCTATATGCAATCAAGTGGTTTTGGTTTCTGTCTATTTTATAATAACTAGTAAGTTTCAACATTTCAAAAGTAATCATTAATCTTGATCTGCAACATCATTGACTATAACATAAAAAGGTATGTGAAAGTGATATTCTTTTAACTCCCAATATCTATATGATTCTCATCTTTTGTCTTGACGGTGAACTTTCTCATGGACTTAGGTGGAGAACAGATGATTAATTGAATTTCACTTGTGTTTTGTTTAGTTGGATCAAATGGAATTATTAATCATGAGTGAGGCCGTCAGGCCAACGCGAACTTTTTTAATGGTCAAATGCGTTTAATTGCGTCTATACAAAATACTGACATTTCAAGATAAACACAAATTGTTTGAGAAATAATTGTGAAACTTGATCCTGAATTAAGATTACAAATTTTAGAAAAAATTGGTATCTATTCAAATCGTTTCTCTATTTCAGAACCTCAAATTCTATTATCTACAAAAGAAGTTCTTGATGCTCCAAAAGAAATGACTGAGGGTCGACGTACTTCTGCTTACAAGTATTATGGAGTATCATATCTTCAGCATAATCTAGTCTTCATCAATGTTCGGAAAATTCCTGATGAGAAGACTCTCGAAAATACCTTGGTCCATGAATTAATTCACATAAGATTCCCCTATCTCGCTCATGGTAAAAGATTCAACAAGTTAGTTAGGCAAGGACTTGAAGGAAAAACATTTTTACCATATAGAAAAAGAAGTAAGATTCCTACTATTTGATTTACATTTATAGACTTGGGCAAGCTGTGTATAATGTGGAAATCTCGGAAATTCTGCCATTTGCAGCAGGAATTGCATCATTTTTAGTTGCCGGAGGTTTAGTTGCATGGATTACAAAGCAACCAACAGGAACAAAAGAAATGATGGACATCTCCAATGCTGTCAAAGAAGGCGCTGCAGCATTTCTAAAAAGAGAGATGAAAATTATCATTCCAGTTGCTATAACACTATCCGTTATCATCGGTGCATTTCTTCAACCATCCAATGGTATTGCATTTGCAGTGGGTGCAACATTATCTGCAGTTGCAGGAGTTATTTCATTAAAAATCACAGTAAAAGCAGCAGTCAGAGCAGCTCATCTTAGTAGTAGTGGACTAGGAAAAACGTTTGCCATGGCTTTTAGAGGTGGTGCTACAGTTGGACTAGCAGTTCCGGCAATGGCTCTTTTGGCAATTACTGGTCTCTATGTTATTTATCCAGATCCAATCACCATTGCAGGTGTTGGTATAGGTGCAAGTCTTATAGCACTATTCATTAGAATTGGTGGAGGTATTTTTACAAAGGCAGCAGATATGGGTGCTGATCTTGTAGGAAAAGTTGAAGTCAATATTCCTGAGGATGATCCTAGAAACCCTGCAACAATTGCAGATAATGTAGGAGATAATGTAGGCGATGCAGCAGGAATGGGCTCTGATGTTTATGAATCATATATTGTAACAATTCTTGCAGCATTGTTAATTGCAGCTTTAATTGGAGCACCAAACTTTTTCCTTTATCCAATTTTGATTGGTTCTTCTGGGATGATTGCATCTATTATAGGTGTAGTGATTGTTGGCTCTAAGAATATCACAGATGTAATGAAGCCTCTTAATCGTTCATTTTATGTTTCAGCGGCAATTGCAATTGGATTAAACTTTGTGTTCATTACACAATTTATTGGTGAATCCACTGCAGCATATGCTTTGTTCGGATCCACCGTAATTGGTGTCATTTTAGTTCCCATAATTCAAAAAATTACTGATTTCTATACTAGTTACAAACAAAGTCCTGTAAAAGAAATTGCAGATTCTGCAAAATGGGGTTATGCATCATTAATATTAATGGGAATTATCAAAGGAATGCAATCTACAGGACCATTTATGATTGCATTAGTAGTTGCAATTATTCTATCTTATACTATTGCTTCTGGATCTGCACCTGAAGGAGAAGATCCTGTATTGTATGGAATTTTTGGTACTTCTTTGACTGCAATGGCAATGTTAAGTCTTGCAGGAATTGTTCTAAGCATTGATGCGTTTGGACCAATTGCAGATAATGCAGGCGGAATCGTTGAAATGACTGGAATGGGCGAAGAAAATCGTAAAGTAACTGATGAAATTGATGCAGTTGGAAATACTACAAAGGCAGTTACAAAGGGATTTGCTATTGCTAGTGCTGCATTAGCTGCTTTGGCTATGATTCAAGCATTTCAATTTGAGGCATCTCACATCTTTGCCGGTATTTTAGTATTGGATTATAGTTTAACTAATCCATCTATTATAGTCGGATTGTTAATTGGTGGATTAATTCCATTTATCATTACAGGCCAACTCATTAATGGTGTGTCTAGAGCTGCAGGAAAAATGGTAGATGAAGTAAGACGACAATTCAAAGCAGATTCTGGAATTCTTGCTGGAACATCAAAACCTGATTATGCTAAATGTGTCGATATTGCCACTGTTGCTTCAATTAAAGAACTCTGGAAACCTGCAATTGTTGCAATCCTTGCCCCAATAATTTTAGGAATTTTATTAGGTCCAACTGCAGTTGCCGGATTGTTAATGGGTGCAGTTGTAACTGGAATTTTACTGGCATACCACTTAGCAAACACTGGAGGTGCATGGGATAACGCAAAGAAATTAGTAGAGATGAAAGGTGAGAAAGGTTCTGAAGTACACAAAGTTGCAGTAGTTGGAGACATAATTGGTGATCCTTACAAAGATACTGCAGGACCAGCACTCAATACTGTGATTAAATTACTTAACACAATTGCAATTGTATTTGTATCTGCATTTGTTGCAATACTTGCAATCTAATCTTTATTTTCAACAATTAGCGTCATATCCAATTCGTCAATTTGAGCTTGAATCGCTTTTTGTAAAGCTGAATTGTGAGTATCACAGAACTTAAAATAATTATCTGCTGTTTGGAAACATCCGCAAATCCATTTTGTTTTCTTATCTCCTTCTACTGTCCACTTTGAATACTTGTGTTCTGACATATCCTTTGTAAAATGATTAATCTAAAAAGTCTTGTAGAAAAAGGAAAAAAATGTTTAAGGACAGCCTTCCATCTTTTGGATAAAGTAGCCTTTTTCCTTAATTGCCTGCTCTACAGGCTCTGGTGCACCTTGTGAGTGACAGAATTGACATTCATTTGTTGTCATCTCTGCTTTTCCTTCACCAATTGACTCTAACCACTCTTTACCATATGTAATGGCTTTATCATGATCTTTTTCACCAGTAATTACATCAAAGTGCATGGTATGACCATCTGCTGCTTTGACATAAGTGTCGTATACGTGAATTTCCATAATTATAATCAAAAAAAGGGATATTTAATTCAAAACAAACACAGATTTTCATTACACAATAAGCAACTAATCTCAAATTAACCACAAGAAAGGCTCAAGCCTCTAAGGATTCCTTCTTTAGTAAGCTGATTAGCTGACTATAGTTTATCATCACAAGTATCATGTCTATCTCATGCGAGAATAATATTTCCTTAGACACGAAAGTAATTGTGAATTTTTTTCACAATGTTCTCGCTTTACACTAACGGAGATAATATTATGAATTTAGCACTAAAACAAAAAGTAAAACTTGCCATACCTCGCCACAAAAAGGCATTTTATGGATTCTATGTCATTGCAGCTGCTTCTATAGTGGTACTATCTTTGGTGTTATAGGAGAAAAATAAGATGAAACAAAATACAACAATGTTTGTAGTGGGAGTTATCATTGGAGCATACTCTGTTGCTAGCGGAATCTTAGGCTAGCAGCAAACTTATTTTTTATAATTATTGATATGACTATAATACAATTTGAGCCAAAGGTATGTTATTCAAACCCTGAAGAATATGGTGATATGTGATTGGTTCTGATGTAGATTCACACATGTTTTCCAAAAATTTGGTGAATAATTATGAAAATGAATCCATCTTGATTTAATAATATTATTTTAGGCGTCTGTAAATCTCTTTAAATTCCATTGCTAGATTATATGAAATATTTAGTATGTGAGTTAATTTATTCATCGATATCATGCCATTGCCAACCTGTCTTAGAATGGTTAGAGCCTTTTGTGGAGAAGTTGCAGATGGTGGTTTCTGACCTGTCCATGTTTTGAATGAATCTGCAACATCTAAACAAAAATTCAAAACAAATTCCTTCCAGTTTGACATTTCATTTAATTTCTTTTCTCCTAGAAATACATGGGACAACTCGCTAAATTCATTTTTTCTGTCTGTATATAGAATTTTGAGTGCTTCTTGGATTTTTTCTTCTGTATATTCAGAAGAATTTAACATATACATTCCAGCAATACTCATGATTACATATTCACATTTTGGCAATTAAACTAATTCAAAGTTCTCACAAGTGAAAATATCCTTGATTTTCTCAAAAAATATCTCAAATATCCATTGATATTAAGGAACATACTTTGCTGTTCTAACACGCTACACATCTTAAAGGATGAATCTTTATCTCTTCTCCAAGGCCATACAAATATCCCATGGACTAATCGCCCGTTCTTCGTAAATTATTAATGGTTGAGACATCCCATACATGATTTTTGAAATCTCTGAAAGATTCAAATCCTCTGAAACGACTTTGGCATCTTCAAGTGACGCAACACTTACTGGAATATCCAAAAAATTATTATTGCCAAGAAGATAATCGAATTTCTCTATGGCTTCTATGATGATTCTGTCATTAATGAATTGATTCGTTCCCTCAAGCAATATCTTTCGAGTTCTATTTTCCAACATTAACTTCATAATATTTCCAAAAGTTGCATCTTTATCAAATGTGATTATTTTCTTTCTAGGAATTTCAGAGATATGAAATTCAAAAGTATTGTTAATTCCTATCTCTAATAATTTTTTTACAGAAATGACTGAATAATTCTCGTTTCCCATACCTACTACTGCAAACGCTCTTCCTACTTCTCTCCAAAGCAAAATTAACTCTTTTAGGGTTGTATCTGGAGTTACCACATTGAGACGTTTATCAGCAATTTCATCTACTTGTTTCATCTCAAAAAAATTAGAAGAAGGATTTTTGTATACTCCTTGAATGATTTCTCTTCCTCCAATCACTCCCATTGGCTTGGTATCGTCACGAATCACTATTGAATCTGTAAAACTTTCTAAATATTGAACAAGCATTCCAGTAGCCACTCGAACTTTAGCATTTTTTCTTATATTTACACAAGGTGTTGATGTGAGCGAATCCTGTAAAAGTTCACTTAAAGAAAGATTAGAAATAATTGAATCCGATTCAGTCAAGATTGGTGATTTGAGTTCTTAATTCACATATTTGAGAAGTGATTACAAGAATCAATCTTGAAAATCATTATACTTAATTAAAAAACCTAGTTACAAAAAGAGTAATGCAGGATTCTAATTCTATTCATCCTCTTAAAAGTAAAATTCAAGAATTACTAATTTCATCTGGAATTGAAAAAACTGCAATATATAACAGAATGTTAGATTATACCATTGAAATTTTTGAAACTCAAGGACTTGGAAGAGACTATTATGGATATCATAATATCGATCATGAATTAGAAGTTGCTTACATTACTCTGCTTGCGGCAACATGGGAGAAAAAACTACAAAAATTAGATCAAAGTGACGTTGAATACCTTTTCACTGCTGCATTATTTCATGATTTTGATCCCCAAAAATCTGTTGACAGACCACACGAAGAAAGTGTAATTCAATTTATCTCATTAGATAGAGAATTAAAAAAATTAATCGATAAAGCAGAACTTGACGTTGAAATCATAATGGCGTTGATTTTGAGAACTGCATATCCTTGGACTGGAGAATTTAAACAAAAACCTGAAATGCAGATGAAAGAATGCTTTCAACGCTCAGAAATTACAAGAGACAACCCCGAACAACAATCTCATTATGAAGAATTAGGTTGGTTTTTGTCTGTTGCAGATAGGATAGGTGGTTATGCCATAGGTGACTTTTCAGTAGCTATGGAGAAAGCAAAGAAAAATGCACATGCCTTTGCTTGGCATCAATCAACCATAGTTAGAATGTCTGTAAATTATTTTGAAACTCTTCTAAATAATGAATCTCAAATGTGTAGACGGGTTCTTCATGCACTTCCCGCTGAAACAAGAAAAAATTTTATGGATACTGTACTTGCATTTATGAAACTTCGTCAAGATGAAATCCGAATTGAATCCAAATTTGAGTATGAAAATCAAAAATTTCAAACAAAGGTAGATTCCCTAGAGGAAAGAAGCTCTGATGAATTCATAAATGCAATAACATCCATTTACAATGAATTACCACAGCCATTGCAACTACAAAAGTTGGTTTTTGCAAAATCTGTTTTAGATCCAAATACTATCATAACAACTCTAAGACTGTCTGATGATGATAATACCATAGTCGGTTATGCAAAAGGAGGCCCTCTTGAAAACTATCAATTGTATGCAGGAATCAAAGATGAAAATTTTGGAAAAAAAAATACTGTGTTTTTGGAACCTATTGCAATGAAGCTTGGTTATTGGGGACTTGGTGGAGGCACTAGACTCCGAAAGGTATTCTCGTTATTGGCAAATACTAAACGGTACAGATATTTGACAAGTTTTGCCTTACGTGATTTAATTCAGAAAAGAATGGGCTCTGAAAATGTAGAGTTTGTTGCAATGCTTGATCCTGAACATTGGGACTATTATCGAGTAGATCTTTTTGGTGGAATCGTTTGATTAAATCCTGAATCAATTATTTTCATATTTGCATCCATTTTTATCTTTAAAATGGCAGATGAGTCCATGGAATTGAACCAAAATCATAGAATCTGTTCAAATAACCCTCGTTTCAACGGTTTTATTTAATTCAAAGATCATCATAATTCATGAAACATATCGTTGAAATTAAAATTCCAAACTCATCCACTATACTTTTAGAATTAGATGATGAGAATTCACCAAAAACTGTCAATGAATTTATTAAAAAATTACCGTTTACCGTTGACCTTAATGTGTGGGGTGATGAAATCTATACTTCAAAATCACCCATATCTCAATCAGAAGAAAATGCAAAGTCTCCTGTTCAACTCAATGATGTTGCATTTTGGCCAACTGGAAAAGCTATATGCTTGTTTTACGGCCCAACACCAATTGGCAAACCTGGGGAAATTACTCCTGCTTCACCTGTAAATGTTATTGGAAAAATTGTTTCACCAGATAAATCCATTTTAAATGATGTTGACAGCAAACGTGCAACATTTTCCTTGAAATCTTAAATTAATTCTCTTCAATTGGAATTTCTATAATGTCTGATTCAAGTATGAATGCTCTGAAATTCTTATTAACTCCGGAATAAATTATCCATGCTACTGGATTGCTATGCATAAATTTTTTGTCAGTGTTTGATGGAAATGCATCAGAATTCGGATGAGAGTGAAAAATCCCTACTACCTCAAGATCTTTTTCTTCTGCAAACTTGTAACCTTCAATTAATTGATCATTTGAAATTGTAAAATTTATTGGTGATTCTTCAATATTTTCTGTTAAAAATAAATCTGATACTTGACCCTTTTCTCCAAATAATATGGCACATGATTCGTTGGGTTTTTGATTTTCTGAATACTCTGATAGAATTTTTTTATCTGATTGTGATATTTTGATCTTCTGCAAATCTATTCTACGTTAACTGTTCCTACCATCCATGGATGCAAAATACAATAGTACTCATAATTTCCTGCATCCGTAAATGTAAATTCAAAAGTATCTCCAGTTGATAGAATGTCTGAATCAAACACTCCATCTGCTCCTGAATCTGGATTCCCTGACGTTGCAGTGTGCATTGTGCTATCTACATTCTCCCAAAGTACTGTGGTTCCAACCGTAACATCGATTACTTCTGGATCGTAATAAATTTGCCCTTCTTCTGGAATTGCTGCACCTTCTGGGATTATAATTTTTGTTGGTTCTTTTGCTGCTTCAATCACTAATGTTGCAACCATCCATGGATGTACAATACATAAATATTCATAATCTCCAATTTCTAAATTGCTAGTATCTAATGTAAACACTTCACCTGCATTCATTAAACTTGAATCAAATGTTTCTCCAAAATCAACTGCGCTAGTTACAGTATGTGCAACAGAATCTGCATTTGTCCATTCTACTATATGTCCTTGTGTGACTACTGCAACATCTGGTTCATAATCTGGATTTCCTTCTGTAGCTGAATCTTCTAAAATTGATATTGTAAAGATTGGCCCTGTTGGTATTATTTCCTCAGTGGGTTCTTCAACTCCAACTTGTTGGGGTATCATGTATGTATCAGGACTGACAAATCCAAAAGCTACCCACATTATAATTCCTGTTGCAGCTGCTATACCCACAATTGAACCCACCGGTTTTACAACTGCTGGATGTTTCATTGCTAGATAAGCAATGATGATTGCTGGGAATGCAATTGCCATTAAAATTCCTGCAATTGTAACTGTATAGTTTGATGTGTTCATTGTAAATGCAAACATTCCAAATCCTAAGGCTATTGAAAGAATTACCAAAGTCGTTGCTTTGGCTCTGTTGCTAGTTGAAATTCCTCCATCAAGAATACCTGCTGATAAGAAAATTAATCCCACAAACATAGTAAGGCCAGTTAAGGCGTGCATTCCATCTATGAACGTATGAGCGATACCTGCATAAGACAATGTAAGGCCAGCTAAGCCTATAGCTGTAAGTCCCATTCCAGGCATCATGAGGTCCCAATTACTCATTTAAGATAGCTGATAGAGCTGAGATACTTATTCCTTTTGAAATATCGTAGATCACGTAGACGAAGAAATTAAATGGCTTTGGGAGAGGATAGAGTCAATTGGGATTTAATGAAATACTGGAGATATCAAAACCCAGAATTGTTGTACTTTTAGTAATAACTGCAGTTACATCCATGTATGCTGCAAGTAAAC
>JAOTSS010000068.1 GCA_029864805.1 Candidatus Nitrosopumilus sp.
CTGAATAAACTGATGTCAAAAAGTTAGGTCCCCTCTAAGTACTTCTGACGCGCCATACTATTTGATTGAACATGAGCACATACAACATACAACAAAAGGTCTCTGAGAACACAAAGACAAAACTCGGAGTGATATCACTGGCAGCCTTGCCAGTAGTTGCAGCAATGTATTCCTCAGGAAGCATGGCTCTAGAGCAAGTACCGCAGATATTGACAAGCGGTGTATTTCCAATCGGATTTACCGTCTTCTCTTGGGCAATAGCAGCCAAGATGGCATTGAAATTGAGAAAGTAGGACAGTATTTCCTTTTTCTCGATTATTTTTCTATCTTTTTACAATTAATATTTTTAGTAATCTTTAAAAAAACTATGCAAATTAATTAATTTCATCATAAGAGAAAAAGAAAGAATCTGAATTCGACATACCTAGAATGGAAATTAAACAAACGGATGATCCAGACTTAAGAGACAAGATTTTGAATATGGCTGTGAAAAAAGAGAAAGATTGAGAATTAACAAATTTACATTATTGCATATTAAGAATTAATTTCAAGATAACTATAATGTAATATGTGAAAAGATATTTTCATTCTATTTTTCTTGATAAAAAGATTCAACTTCTTGTCTGGATTTATTACCTAATTTAATTGGGATTTTCTCACTCCATGGAACATATTCCCATTTCCATAAATCATGGTTATTGTCATGTGGTGCAAGAGCATGATTTGATGTGTTAACAAAAATTACAGGATGATTTGTATCTTGAAAATGATATTTTACAGAAATTGTCTTTTGATTATGAATGGTATCTTCAAACAGGTTGCTTTTTCCACTGTAAATGTTATCAAAGAAAAATTCATTGTCGTTAAAGGAAAACGTTTCAATATCTACTGTCCTTTTGTATTTCAGTAATCGAATGTACCTATAGATGCCATCTAAAATACCATGCATCCTCAAAATCTCATCTTGAAAAACCAATGTTATCTGAAAAGAACCATCATTTTCTTTGTGTATGTGAATCTCTCTGAGAAAATTCTCCCAAGCATCAATTTTTGGCTGATAAATGACTGGAATCATAGAATTGCTTCTTTCCAAATAGTCTGCTTCTATTATTTTTGTACTAGAACCATTGTTTCTTTCTTGAAGTATGGTATTGTAAAGATCTTCTGTTTCATGCTCATAATCAGACCATATTTTGACATCCTTTAGTTCTCTATGGTGATTATCATTGCTCTGCTCTAAATCAAAGATAAGATTGTCCCTATGGCCAATCATCTCTTTTCGCACATTTGATGCAATAAATCCAATCATGAGATTCACCTCAAAATCAGATTTCATAAATTTTGAGTATCCTGATTTTTTCCTTCTAACGATTATCCTTGCTTTGTTGTCATTCATTCCGATTACTTTGACACTGCAATTTTTGTAATCCCAAACTCTTTCTTTATTTCTCCAAGAGAGATAGTATCTTTTGGATTCTTTTACCTCATCGTATATTTCCTGTCTGTAGGAAAAATGAAACATAAATTCTTAATTACTTCACATGACTAAAAGATTTGTGGCAGGTTATACTGTTAAGGGTCAAATTCAAAATATTAATGATTCAAAATTTTATGTTGAAATTTTAGACAACGATCAACATTGGTTTGATGATAGAATCGATGATCTCTTGGGTTCTTCTTGGACTGATGATTCTGGAAAATTTGAGATTACTTTTACTGATGATCTGTATAGTGATAGTTGGCTTGAAGGAAAACCTGAATTATTTGTAGTAGTAAGAGATGAATCCGGAACCATATGTTTCACAACTAACACTAAAAGTCCATCAGGTCCAGACGATGTTGAAAATCTAACTTTTGAAATTACCATTAAAAAAGAAAATTCTTTTGTGGATAGTCCATATGATGCGGCAAATATCAAAAGGATGGCAGCATTTACAAGAGTTGGAGATAGCATAGATTTGACAGGTAATATTAGAAATTCTTTTGGACTACTAACTCAGACCCTTAATGCTTGGTTGCTTTACACAAATGAGGCCAAGTGGAATCTCATCAAATATGATGGACCACAAGTTGAACGCTATCCTTGGCGTAATCCTCATACTCACAAATTAAAATGGAATGATGAATCTTGACAAATACTGTTTTTGGAATTGAGGAATTTGAGAAACGTGCAGAACCTTACGAAGTGATTCAAAAAGATGTAATCCGAGATGTTGATGTCTGTGTAATTGGATCTGGTGCTGCAGGCGCAATACTTGCAGAAAAATTCGCTGCTGCGGGCAAATCTGTAGTCCTATTGGAAAAAGGAGGTTACTATGATGGCGAGTCCATGAATCAACAAGAAAATGACATGATCTCACTTCTATGGAAAAACAGTGGGGCCAACTTTACATCAAATCTGAAAATTGCAATAGCTCAGGGCTCCTGTCTTGGCGGATCAACTGTAATTAATGACGCAGTGTGTTTTAGAATTCCAGAACTTGTAATTCAACAATGGAACAATTTGGGAGTGAATATCTCAAAGGAGGAATGGGATTATGCAAATGATGAGGTATCGGCAAGAATTAATGTTACAAAGGTAACAGAGGATGAATTAAATGAGAATGCAAAAAAACTCCGAAAAGCATGCTCAACCATACAAGTTAATGGTCAACCAATTACAGAACATCGAGTAAACGATAGGAACTGTGGTCCATCTTGGACTGATCCATCACTTCAATCATGTGTACAATGTGGTTTTTGTCATTTAGGATGTCATTATGATACAAAACAAAGCATGCTGGTTACATACATCCATGATGCATTGCAGAGCAGTAATGATTTTACCGCATATTGTAATTGTGATGTAACCAAACTCGTTCATTCAAATGGAGTTGTAACTGGAGTTGAAGGTTCTCTTATTGACAATACAGGAAATGAAAAATACCGCATTAGAGTTAATGCCAAGGTAGTTGTAGTTAGTGCCGGTGCAATAGCATCTTCAAATATTCTACAAAAATCCGGTGTAGCCAACAAAAATGTTGGAGATGGACTGGCATTGCATCCTGCACCATTTGTAATGGGACACTTTGAAGAAAATATTTACGGTAATAGAGGAATTCCAATGTCCTATACTTGTCATCAGTTTGGAGTTACAAACAATGTTCGTAGAGGTGGATTTTTAATTGAAAGTATATTTTTACCTATATTTCAAATGGCACTTGCCATACCATCCTTTGGTCTTGATCATGCAAGACTAATGGCAGAATTTAACAACTATACGCTTGCAGGAATTATGGTAAGAGATGATTCTGTAGGTAAAATTGTAAAAACTTTTGGAGATAACCCGAAAGTTCTGTATGAATTAACAAATGATACAATAAATGATATGGCCCGAGGTATGACACTTCTTGCACGAATGTGGTTTGAAATAGGTGCAGATTATGTAGTTACATCACACAACGATGTGCCTGAACTTCGAGGTGTGTGGGATATTCCAAGACTTGAGAAAGCAGTAAGAGAAAATCCTGACGGTCTTAGAGTAGGGTCAGCACACCCTCAAGGTGGAAATAGAATTGGTGATGATCCAGAAAAAGCAGTTGTGGATTCTGATTGTTTGGCATTTGGATTTAAGAATCTCTATGTATGTGATGCAAGTGTTTTTCCAACTGCCCTTGGAGTAAATCCTCAGTTGACTGTTATGGCACTAGGGGCATTGACTGCAGATAAGATTATTGCAAACTGGCCTTCAGATATTACTATTCCTCATTCACTTGGAAACACTTGTGATTTGTCACAGACTCAGAATTGTTTATCTGGTACTATTGGAGAAATGTTTGCAGTCACAAAACACAAGCCTGAATTATTTGAAAAACTAGAAAATTCTGTAACCAACGAAATTATTCCTGGAGAGAATTGGCAATTTGATAAAAACACATTGATGATTTCAAATGATCTCTATTGGAAGGGATTCTATGGCAGAAATGCAGATATTACAACTACTGGATTAAGGGCCTTTGGAGGATTTTACAAGAGATTTAGAAAACTAAACTCTGAATCCTTTAGCGGGGTTACAAAGCCGTTTAATGTTCCAGTGTTTGCAAAAAGTCTTGCAAAACAAAAAGAACTACCAGGACATGGGAAAGTAATTCATCTTGAATATGAAGATGCACCATTCAACCAAGCATATGATATCCTAAAGATAGTAGATGAAAACCATATTCTAGGAAAAGCATTCTTGGGTCCATTTGGACGCGGGCAACAATTATTTGATTTTAGTATGTCTCGGACATATCCAGTTGATTTTATCGGCGAAGATGATCTTACAACTTTATTTTATAATGATGAGTTTAGTCATACTCCAACAAAAGATGAGATGGCTGGAAGATGGGAAGGATTACTCGTTTCAGATTCATTTGTAACCCCTAGAAGTCAAATCTTTAATTTTGATTATGATGGAAATGGGGAATACCAAATGCATTACAACTTTTCAAATCTCATTCAAGGGTATTCTGAAGTATCTGCAAATGATGATTTGTTCAGATTTGATGATTTTACCCCATTTCATGATGAACTAAGAATGATTAGACCTGACTTTGTAGTAGGGAAATGGGTGACTAACTGGTCATCACTACAAAGCAGCAGGTTTTCAATTTTAGAGTTAGAAAATCTCATAAACTCTGGTGCAAGTACAATTCAGGTTTTAGACAGCGTCTACAAAATTTTCAATCTAAGAATACCTAGACTTCCTCAAGAAATTGGAGTGAGCTTTTTAAATGTTGAAAATCATCCGCAAAAAGGTTCAAGAATTGGATTAAGCTATATTCTTAGAAAAACAAACTAGACAAAATACACAGAAAATAAATAAAACAAGGATTAGAAATTTCAAATGTTTAGTTAAAACATCATAATCAAACTAGATAATTTTGTTCAAAGATGATAAAAAATTCAAAATTTAAAAAAAATAAAAAATAATAAAAAATTAGTTTGTTGGATTCATCAAGGCAGCACGCTCTTTTGTCTTTTGATCAACTAGAGCATTAACATACTGGCCCGGCTTTCCATTACAATCACCTATATTTACTGCATAACCATCCATGGTTTCAGCAATACACCCATCATCTGTAACTGCTATTATCTTGACTAGTTCCATATTTTCTGCTGGTGCGGTATAGAACATCAGATATGCAAAAAGCAGACCTGCTCCTATGGCAATTACTCCTGCTATGACAAAAGTGGTATTTTTACTTGATTTTTTATCAGAGCGATTATTTATTGCAGACATACAAATCATTCGTCTAGATTAATTATAAAGCAAATAGACATTTTCCACTTGTAGCTTTCAAAGGTGGAAACTGTATGTGGTAATTGTTTCCGGATATTATATCCTATTTTCACTTACTAATAACGAGAAAAAATGTTAAAACAAAAACAAGAAAAAAAACCGCCTCGACTGGCAATGTGGGGGATGGTAGCTGTAGGAACAGCTGTTGTCCTAATTTTGCTAATGACTCCATGGAACTTTATTCCAACCCAAATTACTGAAGATGTGACGGTCATAGCAAACATGGAATATGGCTGTGTTGGAGAATCCCAATATGGTGTAAGTGTGGTTGTGCCTGAATGTAGTGCACAAGTTGGCGATATAGTATCTGCTACGTTTTATGTTCCTTCAATGAAACTAAATGGATACTATGATAGATTACAAGATAGAGTTGAAATTGTTCAGCCATAAATTCTATCTTTTTTTTGATTTTTAAAAAAGGAAATAATTTTCTCTATTTTGTATTTTCTATGATTTTGATTAGGCCCTCTTCAATTTCTTCTCCTGAAATTTTGAGATTTTCATCGGATACCATTGAAAGTAAAGACGTAGGTTTTGCTAAACTGATGAAATTCTCATCATCTTTTTGATAAACAGCAATAGTGCATGGTAACAACAATCCTAAATCAGGATTAGCCTCTAGCACTTGTTTTGCAAGGTAAGGATTACATACTTCCATCAGCTTGTAATTATCTTCAAATTCTAATCCTTTTTCTGACAGAATCTTTTTAAAATCTAGTGTTTCTAATACTCCAAAACCTATCTCCTTAAGATTTTTGGTAAGATCAATGATCACATTATCAATTCTTTTTTGGGTTTTGACTGTATGTGTAAAACTCATTTATTCTATTCTTTTTTTGATTAATATATTACAGGAATACAATTTTCACAACTGAAATCCATTTTTGGAAAATGTATTTTCAATGATGAGTATTTTTAAGTTTTATTCACTCAGAATTATATGTAATGTCACATCGAGTATCGATAGATTGGCTGATTTTAAAATTTTAGGACGAGATTCAAATCTTCGAAAAGCAATTCTAAAAGCACTTTCTGATGAATATTCCAGAACTATAATGAATTACACCATAGAGCAGCCAAAATCTGTCGTAGATATTGTAAAAGGATGTGATGTCCCAATGACTACTGCATATAGACGGGTTCGTGAACTGGAAGAAAATAAAATTCTCAAAGTTACGGGCTCTGTTGTCACTGATGATGGCAAGAAATACTTTCTTTATCAGAATCGATTAAAATCAATCTACGTAATATTTGGCTTAGAGGAACTCGATGTACAAATTGTAGATAATGAAGGAATGGGAACTAGCGCTTACTGGTGACACTTACAAACAATCTCTTCTTTCTTGAAATCCTGTTTCTTGCTCTTGTTCTTAGAATCATATGATAGCATGGACATTTTTAACCTTAAAATCTGATTCAAATTATTTTTTGTCAATCACTAATTAATACAAATCACCTGGTGAACAGGATGAACGAATCATTCGTTTTGTTTTTATTCAAATTTTACAAACCCTAATCATGAGTAATCAAGATAATCAAAACAAATCAATTTCATGGAAAGAAGTACGAGGATTGTCCTGGATTTTTTACGAGGACTAGGTTTTATTTACAAAAAGTTCGAAGTACTTATGAATCCCAATTAGAGCAGGTATCTACATGGTTATACTATATGCAATCATCGGAGCTATCACTACGGTGGGAGTCATCTTGCTTCGCTATTATCTTGAAGAGCGTAAAAAAGAATCTAAAAATAACAAATTTTGCTATAATTGTAACCTAAATTTTCCAAACAACTACAATACATGTCCTAAATATGGATTGAGATTTGGTAGTTGAAAATGAAAATTAGATATATCCTCTCTATCTGAGTCTTTTTTCATCTCTAAAATCATCGGCGAGTCTCCCTGTAATTGAACTCAAGAATAGAACACTTTATGAAGTTCTTTTGTCGGATTTACTCAAATTATGAATTTTTTGACAATGCTGGTAGGATCAACATGTTTTGTTAATCCAAATCCAAAAATATACTTGCTAAAAGCAATGTATGATGTTAGGAAAGGCAGTAGTGATTGGAGGCAGTATCGCAGGGCTTTTGGCAGCACGTGTTCTTTCAGATCATTTTGAAGAGATCATCTTGATTGAAAAAGACAACTACATAGAGGATGATAAAGCTAGGAATGGAGTTCCACAGGCAAATCATGTTCACATATTACTTGTCAAAGGAAAAGAAATACTTCAAGAATTTTTTCCAGAACTAGAAGAGGATCTTGTCAAAAAAGGGGCAAACAATATTGATTTTCTAAAAGATAGCAGATATCGTCTGCCAAGCGGATGGGCTCCAAAATTTAGTTCAGGAATAATCACATTCGCCTGTACAAGGACACTTTTGGAAAATACAATAAGACACCAAATCCAAAAAATTTCAAAAATTAGGATAGAGAAAGGAAAACACATCACATCACTAGTTTTAGAAAAATCAAACAAAGTAGGCCTAAAGACAAAAGATGGTAAAGAAATTCAAGGAGATCTGATAGTTGATTGTACTGGAAGAAACACAAAGACACCATCATGGCTTGATGATATTGGATTTTTAAAACCCGTCGAAACCAAAATAGATTCTTTTGTAAGGTATGCAACAAGAAGATACATTCCATCAAAGAATGACAGAAAATGGAAGATGTTGGTGATACTAAACAAACCAACCACAAATCCTAGAATTGGCGGGATTTATCCTATAGAAGATGGTAAATGGCTAGTTGGATTATGTGCAATTGGTAAGAATTATCCACCTACAGATGAAAAAGGGTTCTTGGAGTTTACAAAAAATCTTGAAAGTAGAGAACTTTATGATGCACTAAAAGATGCAACACCTGATTCAGAAATACATGGCTATCAGATACAAGGAAGCCGGAAATATCACTATGAAAAAATGCTACGATGGCCGGAGAATTTTATTGTATTGGGAGATGCAGTATCTGTTTTTAATCCATATTATGGCCAAGGTATAACTTCAGCTGCACTTGGTGCCAAGGCACTTGATGAGATGCTAAAAAATGACAAGATGGAGAAAGGTTTTACCAAAAAGTTTCAAAAAAGACTAGCAAAGACGATATCTCTACCTTGGATTCTTGGAACAAGTGAGGATATGCGATGGCCCACAACCATAGGAAAAAAACCAAATGCCATTACAAGACTAGTGCAGAATCATGCCCAAAAAGTATTGTTACTTGCACCTAAAAGTACACTTGCCACAAAATCATTTCTACATATGATGCACATGATAAAATCTCCGGTAATAATATTTCATCCAATAATACTGTTGCAATTAATTGCAAACTTCATTTGGAAAAAAATGATTGACTATAAAGAAAATTGGAAAAAAGATTAGCATATGTATTATTTGGAGTAATTAACTTGCATGCACAAAAAACCTAGAACCCACCATGCAAATAGCATAATAATTTTACACAGTCCAAAGACCTGCCTAAAGAATTTAAAAAATATCTAGAAGTCGAGAAAGAGGTTGAGATGATTAAAGAAATATCAAGCAGTCAATCCATCATACTTGAACGATTTTGTATCCATGTTGCAGTCAAGATGAAATCGTAAATCAGATTTACGATTATACAAGGAGCATGAAAATTGTATGGTTTCCCTACAT
>JAOTSS010000069.1 GCA_029864805.1 Candidatus Nitrosopumilus sp.
CTTTTCGAACTTTGACTTTTCCTGGTACCACATCCATGTGACCACATAACATTATTTTTGGAGATCCTGTACCTTTCTTTGCAATAACATTTCCAACTTCATCAATTTCGATATCTTCAAATCCCAAATCATCACATTTGTCAGCTAAAAATTCTGCTAAAGGTTTTTCACTGAGTGACGGTGTGTAGAGTCTGAGCGCTTTCTCTAACATCTTTACTGCAAATCTTGATTCTGATAGATGGTTGGCCAATTCTTATTTTTTTATATTTAGGGCATAATTTAGCATTAATGATGGAATGTCCACTTCGCAAACTCTAACTGTATTTTTGTATTCTGTGGTATTATTTACTTCGTGTACAACCAATCCTTTTTCATCACTTTCCATCAAATCCACACCTACAATATCTCCTTGAACTGCATTTTTTGCCTTTATACACATCTCTTCCATTTCTGATGTAATCTTACATGGTTCTGCTTCTCCACCAAGTGCCATGTTTGTTTTCCAATGGTTTGATTTTCTGTATATTGCAGCAACTATTTTATCTCCTACCATTATTGCTCTAATGTCTCTTGGTGGTCTTTTTACAAATTCTTCTAGATAATGTATTTGGTAAATTGGATACATGTTTTCCCTGCTTTCGATAATGCCTTCAGCTGAATCTCTGTCATTAAGTTTTGAGATTAGTCTTCCCCAACTTCCTACAGTAGGTTTGATAACTTTGGGAAATCCTTGTGTGTCTAATGCTTCCAAGGCTGCTTCTTTTGAAAATGCTACCGTCGCATCTGGTGTCGGAACACCAAATTTCTTCAGTAACATATGTGTGAATAATTTATTTCCTGCAAAAACACCTGTATTTAGACAATTAATTACTTTGATTCCCAATCCTTCAAGAGCTGCAGTTGAATGTAAGTTTCTGTAATAACTTACACATCTTTGAATAACTACTCCATAATCTTCGGGGTTTTTTTCTAAATCTAACGCTATCTTCTTACAATCAACCATCTGGATATTGATGTTGTTTTTTTTACCTGCTTCTAGTAAGGCTTTTTCTTCCCAACGGATGGTATCGTAAAGAATTGTAACATCAGGATTCACTGTCCCCAATCCTCGCCAACCGTTTGGGCAGGCTTTAGTTGGAAACCGTCTGAATTCTTTTCTAATTCAAAACTTGCGCCACATTCCGGACATGTTACAATTTCTCCTTCAAGTGCATCGCTTGGGATGGATATTTCTGCATCACATTCTTCACATTTTGACATATTTTCTCTTCAACCATCCTCTTTATTTATCATTAATTATCTTTTTTTCAAGTCTATCTTCAAGTGGTATTTCTATAAGATCCCCCATTCTGAGTCCCTTTAGTCCAGCTGCTACTGCTTTTGCACTTTCATCATCTTTCTCTAATCCTAACAATGACATCAAATAGGCAGCACCTGTTTTCCCTGCAAGCTCACCGAAGACAATTCTTCTCCTATTCCCAACCGCTCTTGGTGGTATGGGTTCATACGCTGCTGGGTTTCTGAGAATGGCTGCAAGATGTGTTCCTGCTTTATGTTTATATGCTGATGAACCAACAATTGGTTTTGAATCATATGGTTTGATCGTTGTATATTCTTCAATCAATCTTGAAAGATCTAGCAACATATCTAATCTGAAATCATTTGGCGATTTGTATAAATATGTCAATGCAACTGCTACTTCTGCAAGAGGTGGAATTCCTGTTCTTTCCCCAATTCCATCAATAGTAGTGTGAATCTGATCAACTCCTGCATCACATGCTGAAAATGCATTTGCTACTGCAAACCCAATATCATTATGAACATGTGCATCTAATGCAACATCTACAGTATCTCTTACTTTCTTAACAAAATTATACATTCCAATTGGACGCAATATCCCAACTGTATCTGGAAGACTGATTCTATCAACTCCTGCTTCTTCAATCGCTTTACAGACTTTGATTAAAAATTCAGGTTCTGCTCTACTTCCATCCTCAACTGTAAATCTAATTTTTAGACCATGAGATTTTGCATATTCTACTGTTTCAACTGATCTTCTTAGAGCCTCTTCTCTTGAAATACGTAACTTGTCTTTTAGATGAATGTCTGAAATTCCCAGATATGCAGCACACCATTTCGCATCACAATCTAATGATATGTCGATATCTTCTTTTAGTGCACGTCCATGAGAAACAATATCTGCCTTTAATCCTTGTTTAATTATTGTTTTAGTGGCTTCTTTGTGATCATTTGAAACAACTGGTGATATTTCAATTTGATCTACTCCAAAATAATCTAACATCCATGCAATCTGAATTCTTTGTTTGTTCGTAAACGATACACCTGGATGTTGTTCACCTTCTCTTAGAGTACTATCTAATACTCTTATCTTCTTTGGATTTTTGTCATATGCATTGTAAATATTTGCATAATGATTCGGATCTTTCATTACTGAAATCGTTGACATATATTGATGATATAAACATATTCGTACTGTCTTCGTTGAAAAAAACTATTATTGATCCTAAATTAGTTATGAAATAATTTTTTTTTACGAAAATCGTTTTAGGCTATTTTTCTCAAAATTATCACAGTATTTGTATCAACCACACCTGGAATCTTCCTTAATGCGTCAATGGTGTTGTTGATTTCTGCAATATTCGTTGCACTCATAATTGTTGTAATGTCGTATTGACCAGTTATTTCATAAACTGTTTTCACTCCTTCTAACTTTGCAAGTTTTAGAGATACTTTTGACGTGTCTGTAGCGGAATCAACTGAAACCAAAACAATTGCACTCGTTACATTTTCCTCACCGATCTCCAAAGTAAATTTTTTGATCGTTCCACTATCTACAAGATTTTTTACTCGTCTCCTAACTGCTGATTCTGAAAGCTTTAATTTTTTACCAATATCTACAAACGATTCTCTGGCATCTTCTTTTAGATACCCGATAATTTTTTCATCTATTTTATCTTTGTACAACTTTTTTTTGCTCCTCTTCACTAAGTACAGAATCTAGAGCATGTAAAACTTTTGTTATGTCTTCTTCAGAAATCATTAGCGGTGGAAGAATTCGTAGAATATTCCTTCCAGAATACAGCATAAGAACACCTTTTTTCATCAATCCCATAAGTATGTCTTTAACTTCAAACTTCATCTCTATTCCTATCATTAGCCCTTTACCTCGAATTTCTCTAATCATGTTGTGATTTTCTTTTAGTTTCTCTAAGCCTTCTCTGAATATTTTTCCCATTTTTTCAGAATTCTCTACTAAGCCATCTTCTGTCAATGCTTTGAGTGCTGCAGTTCCTGCTGCACATGATAGTGGATTTCCTCCAAACGTTGAAGAATGTTCTCCTTTATTCATTGAAGCAAGAATATCTGATCTTACAAGTGTTGCACCCATTGGAACACCTCCTGCAATTCCTTTTGCAAGACACAAAATATCTGGTGCAGTATTCCAATGTTCACATGCCCATAATCGTCCTGTTCTTCCTAAACCAGCTTGTATTTCGTCAAAAATTAACAGAATTCCTTTTTCATCACAAAGTTTTCGTACATCCTGCAAAAATCCCTCTGGCGCAACAATGATTCCACTTTCACCCTGTATTGGTTCTAAAATTACAAATGCTGTATCATCGTCAACTACAGAGCGAAGAGACTCGATATCTCCAAAAGATGCAAAAGAAACTTTCTCTACTAACGGTTCAAATGCTTTTTTATATTTTGGATTAAATGTTAATGATAATGCGCCAAATGATTTGCCGTGATAGGAACCTTTCATTGCAACCATTCCTTTTTTACCAGTAAACTTTCTTGCAAACTTTATTGCAGCTTCAATTGCTTCTGCACCACTATTGTTTAGATGAACTTGTGTAAGTCCTTTAGGAGCTAATCTGATTAATGTTTTCAAAAATTCCTCTCTTGTTTTATTGTATAACGAACTGTGAACAGTAATGATTTTATCAACCTGTTCTTTGATTGCTTTGTTGACTCTTTGATTTTGATGACCTACTAATGCGACTCCGTATCCTCCCATACAATCAATGTATTCTTTCCCGTCAATATCCCATACATGTGATCCTTTTCCTTTTTCAACTGTAACTGGAAATCTCTGGTAGAGATTTCCCATAAATTGATCTTCACTCATGTTCTATCACAGTACAATTATCATGTGCAATTGCAGCCGAGATTGGATTTTCTTTTTGACCATTTGCAATCAATGCTTCTTTTACTCCCATATCTAATGCTTCTGTAGATGCTAAAATCTTCTTTTCCATTCCAGGTCCTATTTTTGGTCTAATCTCTTTTGCTTCTGCTAATGTCAGCTTTGGAACAAGTTTATCGTCCATTAACAATCCGTCTACATTTGTAATGAATAATACTTTGTCACTGCCAACTTTGCCTGCCACATATGCCGCAGCTCTATCTCCATCAACATTTAGAAATTCTGATTCTTCACTAATTGCTATTGGTGAAATAACAGGTGTCAATCCTTGCTCTAAGAGGAATTTGATGAATTTTGAATTGATATCCGTAATTTTACCTGTGTATCCGCCATCAATTGCTTGTTTTCTGCCTTTTTCGTTAACTATGAGAAGCTTCTTTTTTCTGTCTGCCTGAATGACTTTTGCATCTACTCCTGAAAGACCAATTGCATTAATTCCATTTTTTTGAAGCATCTGAACAATTGTCTTGTTTATTCTTCCTGACATTACCATTGTAAAAATCTCTGCAGTTTCTTTGTCTGTATATCTACTTTTAATGCCACTTGGAGATGTAACAAATTTAGGTTCCTTTCCAAGTTGTTCACAAACTTTTGTAACTTCTTTTCCTCCACCATGAACTAAAATAACTCCTTCTGACTCTGCAACTTTCTTAATATCGGTAATTGTAGATGGATGTAAATTATCTACTACACTTCCACCAATTTTGATAGTGATCATTTCTAAACAGGAGTCAGTGGTGTGTTTCTGAGTCCATCCATTTCATCAAAACCACACATTACATTCATGTTTTGAATGGCTGAACCTGCTGCACCTTTCATTAAGTTATCTGATGCAGATAATGCAATTAATCTATTATTGTCTTCATCAAGATCAAATCCTATATCACAAAAGTTTGATCCAACTAAGAATTTTGGATCCGGAAATTTGTACAATCCTTTTTTATCTCGAATTAATCTGATGAATCTTTCTTCACCGTAAGTTTGTCGATATAATTTCCACAATTCTTTTTCGTCAATATCTTTCTTCAAGAACGTGTGATTTGTACATAAAATTCCACGAACAACATCTACTGCATGAGGACTCATCGAAACACGAATTTTATGTCCTGCAATCTCACTTAATTCCTGCTCGATTTCACCCGTATGCCTGTGCTTTGCAGGTTTGTATGGTCTAATTACTCCTGCTCTCATTGCATGCGCAGTTCCTGATCCCGAACCTGCACCAGAAGAACCAATCTTTGAATCAACTACAATGTGCTCAGTATCGATAATGTCATTTCTAATTAATGGTGCTAGTGCTAACATTGATGTTACTGCCATACATCCAGGACATGAAACAAGCTGAGCTTTTTTAATTGCTTCTCGGTGTAATTCAGGTACTCCAAAAACTGACTTTGCTAAATAGTCTGGATGTGGGTGTTCCCAACCATACCATTTATCATATGCATCCTGATTATGTAATCTATAATCAGCACTCAAATCAATAACTTTAACTCCTCTGTCATAGAGAGCCTTTACAATTTCAGTTGCAGTTCCATGAGGAACCGCGGTGAAAACTAAATCACACTGATCAGTTAGTTTATCATAATCTAATTCAGAAAACATCAGATCGGTAAATCCTTTCAAACTTGGTTGGACTCTGTGTAGATATTCTCCTACATGTTGTCTTGATGTAACCATGGCGATCTCAACATCTGGATGATTAACAAGCAGACGGAGTGTCTCTCCACCTACGTAACCTGATGCTCCAACAACACCTACTTTCATGTTAAATCTCCTCGTAAAGGAGTATAATTTATTTCCTAATGTAGTTTAGAGCAAATTCTACCATTTCTTTTGGTATGTTTCGTTGTGATACTCTTGCCAATCCTTTGAATTCAACTGTATTGTTCACTTCATGCACAACTAGTCCTCTTTGGTCGTCTTCCATCATGTCAATACCCAATATTCCGCCCCCCATTGCTTTTGATGCTTTGACTGCCATATCCTCCATCTCTTTTGTGATCTCACAAAGTTCAGGATCTGCTCCAAGTGCAATATTTGTCTTAAAACCTCCTGAGGATTTTCTATACATTGCAGCAATGGGCTCATCTCCTACTGTAATTACTCTAATGTCTCTTGGTGGTCTTTTGATTAATTCTTGTAAATAGTAAATTCTGTCATGTGGGCTATCTGTGATGTCTCTGATTTCAAAAACTGCCTCCATGGTATCTTTATCTTTTAATGGCATTACTCCTCTCCCCCAGCTTCCTATTACAGGTTTGATGACTAGAGGAAATCCTACTTTCTCTAAATTCTTGGCTGCACTTTCACTTGAAAATGAAAAATATGTTTTTGGTGTAGGTATGTTATTTTTTTTTAAAAGTAACGTCATAAACATTTTGTTTCCACAAATGTTTGCAACATCAAATTTATTCAAAACAGGAATGTCTAAAAATTCTAAACTTGCAGTAAAGTGAAGGCCTCTGAAATAACTGACGCATCTTTCTAGGATGACATCACCGAAGTTATAGTCCTCTTTTTTACTATCTGTGTTTATTTGAGTAATTTTTGCATCAAGCATAACTGTATCATGTCCTAGATCTGATGCTTCTTTTTGGAGCATCTTCTCTTCCGTTCTGAGGCGGTCAAACACGATACAGACTTTTGACATTACTCTCCCCAGTCTTCGCCTACGCTTTCTGCTTGTTTAAGCTCAACATTTGATCCGTCTTTTTTAGATATTTCAAAGTCGGCACCACAATCAGGACAGGAGACAATTTCTCCAACTGAGGCATCATCTGGGATGTTTAGTATTGCATCACATTCTGGACAGTTCATGTTTTTGTTGACCTTTTCTTTTGTAATTTATTAGCTTCTGTTGACTGCATTCCCCACAATTCTACAAATCCTTTGGCTAATCTTTGATCAAAAGTTGATTCTGTACCATATGTGGCAATTTCATGACTATACAATGAATTGTCTGATTTTCTGCCAACAACTCTTAGACTTCCCTTGAACATCTTGAGTTTCACAGTTCCAGAAACTGGTTTTTGTGATTCCTCAATAAATCCATCCAGATCTGCTCTTAGAGGATCTTGCCAAAGTCCTGAATATACCAAATATGCCCATTCATCGTCAATTAGTGATTTGAACTTGTTTTCATGTTTTGTATGGACCATTTTTTCTAAATCTGAATGAGATTCAATTAAACAGATTGCAGCAGGAGTTTCATATACTTCTCTAGATTTGATTCCGACAACTCTGTCTTCAATATGATCAACTATTCCGACACCTGCGTCCCCTGCTTTCTTGTTTATGTATTCAATGAGTTTTTGTGATTCTAATTTCTTTCCATCAACTGCAATTGGAATCCCCTGTTCAAATTTAATTTCTAAGTATGATGGTTTATCTGATAAGTTTTTTGTTTTAACCCAAATGAATGCATCATCCGGTGGTTCATTATATGGATCTTCAAGAACTCCACCTTCTATTGCACGTCCCCATAAATTTTGATCAATACTGAATCTTTTTGCAACGGCATCAATTTCAATTCCATGTTTTTTTGCAAACTTTAATTCAGTTTCTCTATCCAAATTTTTATCACGTATGGGTGCTATGATTGGAAGATCTGAGCCAGAACGTAATGTAATGTCAAATCTTACTTGATCATTTCCTTTCCCTGAACACCCATGTGCAAGTGAAGTTACTTTTTCTTTTTCTGCAATCTCTAACACTTTTTCTGCAATTAATGGTCTCGCAAGAGCTGTTGCAAGACAATATTTTTTCTGATAAAGAGCATTTGCTTTAATTGATGGAAAAATGTAATCCTTGACAAATTCTTTTCTAGCATCAATGTTGTAGTGTTTTTTTACACCAAGCTTTTTTGCTTTGGCTGCAATTTTTTTAGTGTCATCACATTGTCCTACATCTACTGTTACTGTGATGACATCCATATCGTGTTCATCTTGTAAATATTTTACAACTACCGAAGTATCTAATCCTCCAGAAAATGCTAGAATTCCTTTTTGAGTCATAAAACAACTTTTCCGTCGTATTTTGGAATTTATCTTTTGTGATAACATATAATCTAAATATTTTTGAAAAATTTCTGACTAGCTTGAGCTAAAATTCGATGATTATTTAACCGCCAAATATAACGCTGTTTTATGAAAGCCCGTTCGATTGCTTCGGTAGGAATTGCAGGAATAATTATGATATTGGTAATTGGTATTGCTCTTAATTCTAGTAATACCTTACATGAAAATAAACTTCGTATTGCATATTTTCCAAATATCAGTCATGCAATCCCAATAGTTGGAATGGAAAAAGGTTTCTTTGAAAAAAGTATTGACGATGAAATAAAAATTGAAACACGAGTTTTTGATAGTGGTCCTCAAGCAATAGAATCATTGTTTGCAAATTCCGTTGATCTTGCATATGTTGGACCTGGTCCGGCCATAATTGGATTTTTAAATTCGGAGAATCATAATGTGAAAATTCTTGCGGGATCTGCAAGTGGTGGTGCAAGCTTTATTGTACATCCCTCATCAAAAATTAAATCAGTATCTGACTTTGAAGGTAAAAAAATTGCTGCACCTCAAATTGGAAATACTCAAGATGTTTCACTACGACACTATCTTTCTGAAAATGGTTTAAAGACTGCAGAAAAAGGAGGCTCTGTAATCGTTTACAAT
>JAOTSS010000070.1 GCA_029864805.1 Candidatus Nitrosopumilus sp.
TTCCCTTGTTTGTAGTGTATCTTGCCTCAATGTCTCCCTTGTGACCCATAAAGAACTGCCTGTATGCATGAGTCATCTTTCCATGGCTTTCTGCAAGTAATAGTTGTGTGTCAAAATATGCTCGTAAAACATATGGTCTTGCTTTTGTTATGCTCCATATTGCTTTTCTAATGTCTGATGTAATTCGTGGTGTTGTGATAAAGCTGGATTGATTTTGAATTTTGTATCTTCTCCTAGAGTGATATCCTTGCTTCAAAGATATGACCGGTGAATGTAAAGTAAGTTTTTCACCAGCTGAAATCCTTTTTCTCAGATAGCCTAGAACATACTCACAGCCTTCTGATGGCAAGAATGTAAAGTACTTGTTTTTTGTCTTGCTAAGTGATGCCCTTACTATTACCATTGCAGGAACATGTGCAAAACTAATTGACTTGCCATCTGGTTCTATTACCAAGTCAGGCAGATCAGCTAGCTTGATACCATCTGTACCATCATAATTTCCCATTACCTGCGGTCTTATTCCTGAAAAGGCCATCAAACTGATACTAGAACGAGTTCTAGGACTTGACACATTTAGAATGGACTGCAGCTGTGTCTTTGTTGGTACTTGTTCATCTTGTATGTTTACTGGAATTCCGGCATTTGCAATCTTTATCTTTCTTTTTAGCTCGATATAGTTGAATATCAACCATGACTTTATTGACTTTAGTATTCCTTCAATATAGTTTGGTGCATAGTTTTGTGATTCCAACCAGGATACATGATCAAGTAACATGTCTTCTATCCTTATGACATCTTTCTTTCCAATCTTTACAAGCTTGGCAGGTGTAGTGTTTGTTCTGTAACAGAATAGATTCAGTCTGCGTAATCTAATGTCTGCATTTAGCTTGCTACCTCTGCTTGTGTTCTGGTACCAACGCCTGACGTTATCATCTTGCAGAAGATCTTTTGTTGCAGGTTTTCTCTCCTTTTCAGACATTATTTTTCTCCATAATATCATATTTCATTTCTTTAAGAGCAGGTCTCGAATACTGGAGAATATGGGCCCGAAGGGCTTCGATCCCTTGGCTCACCGGTTATGAGCCGGTTACTCTACCAAGCTGAGTTACGGGCCCTAAGCAGATCAATCTATTCTTAGGTTTAAAATGTTATGAGATTAACAATATTCTTCATAACAACTATCAAGCAACAAGTTTTGTGCAGAAATAGATTTATCTGCAATTTCAATTAAGTTGTTTGAATCAGCTGAAGATTTTTCCAAAATATTTCTCCATGATGCAGCATGTCGAATATCAGCTTCTGTATGGAGTTTAAAGTATTCTGTAGCTTCATGACTTGTTAAACCATAAAATTCAGCCAATCCATCAAGTTTTGTTTGACTAATTTTTGGAATTTCTTTTTCAAATGCATACATTGCACATGCACCACCTTCAAAAGTATTCATTAATTCATTCAGATCAGATACCGCTTTTTGAGTTTTTGATGTTCCAACATATGAAATTAATTCATCTTCAGAAATACCGAGTTCCCCTGCAAAGGCAAGCCATGGTTTTATATGATCAGTTTCTTCTTGTTGGTTTTCAACTAATTCGGTAACAACTGTATCTGGTGCTTTCTCAATAATAGGAGTCATGAAATTTGGAACAGCTTTTACAAGCTGAAAATATTCTTTGGAATAACCTGCTAAAGATTCTTGAGTTAATTTTCCATCAGACCACATTTGATAGAATGGGTGTTTTAGTAAACTTCTTTCTTCAATCATCACATCAATTTTTTTAATTATATTCATGTTTCATCTCCTAAATCGCCAATAAAAAAATCTTTGTTGTTTACAAAAGATTTTATGGTCAAAACACTGAATTTTTTTGGGTTCCAGTGGTGTAGACCGGTCAAGCATACTGCCCTTTCAAGGCAGTGATCCCGGGTTCAAAATCAAACGATGAAAATCCCGGCTGGAGCACCAAGATTTATTTACTAATGACAAAGTTTTTTGATCAGGCAATTTTGGACAGGAAAAATATTGAAATTAATCCACTACTTGAAACCTATGGAAAGTATATTGAAGAAATTGACAATGCATTAGACAATGAGCTTTCTCTTTATTCTGAATCAGAGTTCATTGAACCATTAAAATATTCATTAGAGGGTGGAAAACGAATTAGGCCGATTATTTTGACTCTTGCAGCTGAGAGTGTAGGAAAAGTTGATGAAAACACATGGTCAGCATCTTGTGCTGTTGAATTTTTGCATATGGAGTCAATCATTCATGACGACATTATTGATAATGAAACTATGAGAAGGCAAAAAGAACCATTTCATATCAAATATGGTTACAATACTAGTGTGCTTACAGGAGACTTTGTTTTAGGATTAATTCTTGCAATATCTTCAAGATTAGATAATGCAAGAATTACAAAAGATTTAGCCACAACTGCCATGTTGATGAGTGAAGGAGAAATAATTGAGAACAGATTAGAAACCAGCGAGGATGTTACATTTGATGATTATCTCAAAGTAATTGAATATAAAACAGCAACTGCGTTTGAGGCAGCAGCAAGAATAGGGGCAATCATTGCAAATGGAACCGAAGAACAGATTGAAGCATTGACGGAATATGGAAAAAATATTGGAATTGCATATCAAATTAGAGATGATTTGTTAGATTGGAAAAATGAAGATAAGTTGTTTAATTTATTAATCAAAAAAAGCTCCGACCCAAGAGATGTTTTTAATAAAATGGAAGAGTTGTTAAAAGAATATTCTGAAAAAGCAAGAGTAGGTTTAAGAAAAATTCCTGACAATGACGCAAAAATAAACCTAGATAATTTGATTAAATTTACTTCATTTAAGGCATAAGGCCTAAACTAATTACTGGTGTTGCAAATTCTACAAATTTAATTAATGGTTCTGGATATACACCAAATCCTACTAAGAAAATTGTCGAGAAGATCATAACTGCGATAATAGATTTTGGTTCTGCAACTCTTTTTTCTGTTTCGCCCTCAAAGTACATTTTTCGTGTAATCCAACCATAATAAGCAAGAGATAATGCACTGTTAAGAACTCCTGCAATTGCAAGCCATGGAGCCCACCATAATGCAGAACTTGCATCTAATGCACTACCAAATAACATCAGTTTACTCCAAAACCCTGAAAGTGGGGGAATTCCAGCTAATGCAAATAATGCAATTACTAAACCTAGAGCAGTGATTGGCATTCTTCTTCCAAGTCCTTTGAGTTTATCAATATTAGTGACAGCAAGAGTTGTTACAATTCCTGCAATTGCAATGAATGCTGCTCCTTTCATTACTGCATGGTTCATGATTTGATACAAAGATCCTTGTAATCCAAGGGAGCTATGTGGTGCAACTGCAAGACCTATCAAGATGTATCCTGCATGTGCAATACTGGAATATGCTAGCATTCTTGAAAGATTCTTTTGCATGATTGCAGCAACATTTCCTATAGTCATTGTCATCACAGCAATGATACCGAGGGCTAATGTCCAATCAAGATTTAGAACTACCATGCCCAGAATTACAATTCTTATGGAAGCTGCAAATCCAGCTTTCTTGGTTGCTGCTGCAAGTAGTGCAGTTATTGGTGAAGGTGCGCCTTCATAGGTATCAGGAAGCCACTGATGGAAAGGAACAAGTCCCATCTTGAATCCAAATCCTGCAATAAACATTCCGACAGAAAGTAATGCAAGAGGCAACAAAGATGGATCGAGTGTTGAGTAACCTTGAATCACCTCACCAATATTTGTAGAGCCGGTTAATCCATAAGAAATAGAAATTCCGTAAACTATAATTGCAGATGATAATGCGCCAAACAAGAAATATTTTAGAGCGGCCTCATTTGAGCTTGGATTCTTTTTCATAAATCCAACCAAGACATACGTTGGGATACTCATAAGTTCCCACGCAACAAACAACATAACTAAATCTGTAGAGTATGCCACTAACACCATACCAATTGTTGCAAGTAGAATTAGAGAATAGTATACAGCAGGAGAATTATGTTTTCTCATGTAATTGAAAGAACCAACTGTTGTGAACAAAGCTACAATTAACATCGCTATTGCAAAGAATCCACCAAACGCATCATCGACTATAACATCGTCTGAGAAAAGAGCGGATGCAGAGACATTTTCGTTAATGAATTGGTATCCAACATATCCCATGGATACAATTAATGCTGCAAATGCGATTACTGCATAAAATGAATTAGAGCCTTTTTCTTTTCTTGCAATACTGATTATTGGAAGGATTACACCGACAGTGCCCAATATTGCAATTAACACCAATGGGGTTGAAGTAATTTCTATCAAGTCATCAAATCTCCTATATCAACAATATCAGGACTACGAATAGCAGTCCTGCTCCAAATACGAATAAGTATGATTGCGAGACACCAGTTTGAGTTCCTTGTACAACTTTTGCACTCCATCCAACTGCTTTCTGAACTCCATCATTCATACCATAATCGATAGCTGTCTTTTCAAAGTATCTGAATATACCTCTTGCCAACCATAATGGTGCTACAACAAAGCACCAATAGATTATTGCATTAAGATACCATCTGTTTAAGATAACTTTGTGAATAGAATAAAAGAAAATGTTAGAATTTATAAATTTCACAGGATCAACCCACCTACCAATATAGAAGATATAACCTAGACCAATTCCTGTGGCAAACGCTACTAATGATGAACCTAGTGCAACTGGATTAAGTCCTTGCAAGAACTCTGGAAGTATTGAAGATTCTGCTGCTGCATGTTCAGAATGAATACCAAAGGAATGTTCAAGATAATCAGTAAACACGTGATGTAGACCTTCTTCTGCAGATAATCCAATAAGTCCAATTCCAATTGTAAGAACTGCAAGAATTCCATATGGAACCCACATCGACAATGACGCTTCATGGATGTGATGTCCTTCCTCTTCCATTTTTTCAATGTGTTTACTCTTCTTTCCAAAGAAGACCATTCCAATCATTCGAGTAGTATAGAATGCTGTGATAACTGCAGTCAATACTGCAATTGCATAAAGTGGCATTGCCCATTCATTTCCAGATTCATAAACTGCAGCAAAGATTGCATCCTTACTCCAGAAACCAGTTGTGATAAATGGTGCACCCATTAAACCAAGCCCAGCTGCCCACATGAATGCATATGTTTTCTTCATTTGTTTTCTAAGACCACCCATATCGGTCATAAATCTAGAACCAACAATGTGTAATAGAGAACCTGCTGCCATGAATAAGGAAGCTTTGAACATTGCATGAGAAATTAAATGGAAAAATCCTGCAGTGTAACCATCAACGTATTGATGAGATAATCCAGCAACACCTAATGCCATCATCATATAACCAATCTGAGAACCAGTTGAATAAGCAAGAACTTTCTTAATTTCAGGATTAACCATTCCTTGTGTTGCAAGTAACAATGCAGTAATTGCGCCAACCCAAGCAACAATCTCAAAGAACTGGTCGGCCATAATACCTGCAGCTCCTAATGCAAATACGAGTGGACCAATTCTTGCAACTAAGAAGACACCTGCTTTGACCATTGTTGCAGCGTGAATTAATGCCGAAACAGCAGTCGGGCCAGTCATGGCTTCTAACAACCATTCGTTTAGTGGGAATTGAGCTGATTTTCCTATAGCTCCTCCAAACAATAAAACAAATGCAGGAACTAAAAGCCCCTGAGCAGCCATTGTAGTTGCCCATTGAGTATCTCCCATTAATTCTTTAAACCCAAAGGTACCTGCAAACAAAAATATCAAAAGCATACCTGCAATCATCATCACATCACCAACTTTGGTCATGATGAAGGCCTTCATACCTGCGTGTGTTGGTGCATAGTAATCTAACATACCAAGAACAGTTCTACCTTCAACACCAACATGATCTTTCTTCTTGTCACGATACCAAAAGCTGATCAAAGCATATGAGGCAAGTCCTACACCTTCCCATCCAAAGAATACTTGAAGTAAGTTATCAGACAATACAATTAACTGCATAGAACCAATAAAGAACATCATCCAGAACCAGAACCTTGTAATGTCTTTATCGCCCTTCATGTATCCTGTACTGTAAATCATAATGAGGAATGAAATCCAACCTACAACGTTTGCCATTATTATTGAAAGCGGATCTGCTAAAACGCCACCTTTGAGACCAATTGCCTCAATCCACATAATTTGATGATGTAATTCGTGTGCCTCTAAAGCCACAGGAATCATCGTTGCTGCAGATAAAGCACTCATCAAAGCAAATGCTACTGCAACATATCCAGTTGCATGTTTTGATAGTTTTCCAATACCTGGAATAATCATTGCAGCGGCAAATGGTAGAATCCAAACTAACCAAGCGCTAAGAGTTCCAACTTCAAAAGGTAATCCGAAAGCTTCTGTTGCCATAGTCTAGACTCCTAATACTCCATTCATGTATGGAATAATTGTTTTCAAGAAAATATCGGGATAGATTCCAACTACAATTGAAAATCCTGCCAATAGCATCATTGGGGCAGTCATATACCAACTTCCTTCTTTCACATTTTTAAGATGTTCAGGAGTTTTTCCAAAGAATACGCGTTTTAGCATCCAAAGCATGTAAGACATCGTAAGGGCTGTTGCAACAAGACCTAAACCAAATGTGACAGCTCTTATTGTTGAGCCCTCTTCAATTGCAGTCTCTAATGCACCGTAAAACAAAATCCATTCACCCATAAATCCACTTGTTGGTGGTACACCCATGATTGTCAATGCGCCGATAACTGCACAAACTGCTGTAATTGGCATCTTTCCTGCCAATCCTCCAAGTTTTGAGATACTTCTAGTTCCAACTTTAACGATGATAATTCCAGCCATCATGAAGAGAATGCCTTTTCCAATGGCGTGAGTTACATACATCATCTCTGCACCAGAAAGACCTAATGCAGACATTGAACCAATACCAAACAAAAGATAACCCATTTGACTAATACTAGAATATGCTAGAAGACGTTTCAGATCATCTTGCATTAATGCCATTGCACCACCGTAAATCATCGTAACAAGTCCCCAGATGTGGAACCATATTGAAAGTTCCGCAAACGTTGCAGGTAAGAATTCAACAATTAATCGGAAGATACCATATGCGCCAATTCCAATCATTGCAGGGGACAACAGAGCACTGATTGGTGTAGGTGCAGAACCATGGACATATGGAAGCCAAATGTGAAACATAAAGACTGCTAGTTTAACTCCTAGCCCAATTGCAATTGCAACTGCAGAAATCATCACGATGTCTGGAGGAATTTCAGATTCATGAATATCTACAAAATCGAAACTTCCTAATGAAAGACCAATCATTAAAAATCCCAATAGTAAAACAACTGCACCAGCATGAGTCCAGAATAGGAACATCAAACCAATTTTTCTTCTAGGACCATCACCCCAAAGCGCAACTAAGAAGAAACCGGGAATCAACATAACCTCAAAGAAAATATAGAATTCAATCAGATTTGTGGAGAGAACAGTTCCAAGCATTCCCATCGCAAAAACAAGATACAATGCAAAGTAAAGACCAGATTTAGCATTAACATAATTTGAAAGTGAAGATGATTCAACCACTGAAGTCTGGCCACTTGAAGACGTATTGATTTTATGCTCTTCTTCAAATTGTTCATGGAATTTATGAATCATGTATGGCTTTGAATAAAGTGCCAGTATTGTAGAGAGTACATAAATCAAAATTGCAAATGGTGATGCTAACCCATCTAACAAGAAACCAAATTCACCAAACTGTTCAGTCCATGGATAGTGTTCTTCAACAGTACCAGAAAGTGCTGCATTAATTACAAGTATTGTAGTGTACAGTAAAATTGCAAACGTAAACCACATAGCAGGTGTGGGGCCAACTTTTCTTCCAATAATGTATGCTATTGGAGACAAGAGTAACGGCAAAAAAACTGCCTGCAATAATGCATATTCCATTATCCCTTCAAACTCCTAAAGTCTGCAATATCGACATTTTGATACATTCTATAAGCCACAATAATCAATGACAATCCAACTGCTACTTCTGCTGCAGCAATCGCAATTGAGAATAAAGCCAAAGTCTGACCTCCACTATGAGGTAAAAACCTACCAAATGCTACAAGATTAAGATTTGCAGCATTGATAATAATTTCAACTGCAAATAACATTCGAATAAAATTACGCTTAACTGCAAGACCGTAAATCCCTATACCCAAAAGGGCAACAGATACAAGGGTAAAATCAACTAGTTCGCTGGTCATTCTCCACATCCTCTCGTTTGGCTAAAACTAATGCACCAATTACAGAACCAGCTAAAATTAATCCCATCAAAATTAATGCAGGCCAATAATATGTTACAAAGTCTGTACCAATATCTCTAAAATCAACTGGAGGTTCATCAGTAGTTATTGTTTTTATTCCTGAGTCTAAGAAGACGGCCCCTAGTGCAACCATAACTATCAACATCAATCCAATTCCTGCAAACTTTCTTCTCCTATCTTCAATTTTTTTGAAAATTAATTCTCTTTTTACTAACATGACAGTAAACAAAATCAGAACAGCGATAGAACCAACATACACTGCCAATTGGAACAATGCAACGAAAGGAGAATCCAACAAGAAGAAGAATCCTGCTATGCCGCCAAGTGTCCCCATCAAAGCAATTGAGCCATAAATCAATGATCTTAATTCAAGGGCAGCAATTGCAGAGCCAATTGTGATTACGGTTAATGCAAGAAATGCTGCATCAGCCATGTGATGCACCTCTATCAGTAATTTGGATTTCACTATCTTGTGCTACATATGGTTTTACAGCAAGCTGAGCAGGAGTGTAAATTAATCCTT
>JAOTSS010000025.1 GCA_029864805.1 Candidatus Nitrosopumilus sp.
CGGAGAAAGAAGAAGAGAAGGCGGAGATAGAAGAAGAGAAGGCGGAGATAGAAGAAGAGAAGGCGGAGATAGAAGAAGAGAAGGCGGAGATAGAAGAAGAGAAGGCGGAAACTTTAGAGACACTCCAAGACGAGAAGAGAGAGATTCAAAATATGAAAGACCAGATTCAAATAAAAAGAGAAAGAAGTTTGGAAGAAGATAATCAATCATATTTTTGGATAAAATCAGAAGGCGAGAAAAAATTAGCTACTGAAAATCTAGTTCCTGGAAATCAAGTGTATAAAGAAAAATTAATTATCAAAAAAGGAATAGAATACAGATTATGGGATGCTTTTAGAAGTAAATTAGCAGCAGCTATTATGAATGAGCTGGAATATTTCCCATTTGAAAATAAAAGTAAAGTATTGTATTTAGGAGCATCAACTGGAACTACTGTTAGCCACATTTCAGACATTGTTGGTCCAAGTGGAATAGTTTTTGGTGTTGAACATGCCAGTAGAGTAGCAAGAGATTTTCTTGATAGAGTTGCATCATACAGATCAAACATAATTCCAATATTGCAAGATGCAAGAAAACCAAAAGAATACTTTTCAGTCTTTGGAAAAGTGGACATTGTATACGTGGACATAGCACAACCAGATCAAACACAAATTGCTTTGGATAATTGTGAAATGTATCTTAAAAAAGAAGGTTATTTCTTTTTAGTAATTAAAACACGTAGTATTGATGTTACAAAATCACCAAGGAGAGTCATTGAAGAAGAAACAGATAAGCTAAAAACAAATTTTGATGTTTTACAATCTATCGATTTGCATCCATACGATAAAGACCATGCAATGATAATTGCAAAATATAAAAACTAATTATTTCCCATGATTTTTTGAACAGGTTTCCAACTTTTACGTACGAAATTAGGCAGAACATGATTGATCTCATAATATTTTATCACAAATTTTACAGTAACAGTGTCTGATGGATAACCACTACCTAAATCATGATTTTGTCTTAACTTTGCAATTGCTTTATCTCGTGTAACTTTAGCAAGAATTGATGCTGCAGATACTATTACAAATCTACTATCTGCATGGTGGTATGATCTAATTTTATGATTACCAGATTGCCTAGAAATTTCTCTTCCAAATCTATTAGGATTTACATCACATGAATCAACATATGAGATATTAGCATTTAATTTTGAAACTACTTTTGCCATGTATTTTGCTTCTAAACCGTTCAAACAATGTTTCTTTACATTAGCATCAATTAATCTAGGAGAAATTTTTGCAATGTAATAATCATCTGAAATTTCAATGATTTTTTTATAAAATTGCTCTCGAAGTTTTGGTGAAAGTTTTTTTGAATCTTTTACTCCCAAAGAAGATAGTTTTCGTAAATTTTTTTTATCTAATAAAATTCCAGCAATTACGATTGGGCCTAGCATAGAGCCACGTCCCGCATCATCAATTCCACAAATTTGCATGAATGTTGTCGCAAAACACAAGTATTAAACCGTTATACGTTTAAAAAAAATTGAAAGTTAATTGAAATTTCCAAATGATTCTTTTCAAGAAATTATTGAAGGTAAAACAAAATTGCTGGTGCCAAAAAAATCTCTGACAGAAAAAGTCCCACCAAAAAAACCTGCATTCTTTAATCCAAAAGCAAAATTGAATAGAGATTTTTCAATAATTGCATATGCTGCTTTCTTGAAAAATTTTAAAGGCCCAAAAATTTTTTTGGAGGGGTTATCAGGAATTGGAGCAAGAGGATTAAGAGTTGGAAATGAGTTAAAAATGGAAAAGGTAGTGATCAATGATCTAAACCCAAGTGCTCTAAAAATGGCACAGCAATCATCCAATCTAAATAATTTAAAAAATATTGAGTTTTCTGAAAAAGAAGTTTGTAGATTTCTGAGCAAATATTCAAAAAAAGGCGAAAGAGGCTCAATCATAGATATAGACCCCTTTGGATCGCCTGCGGCATTTTTTGATTGTGGGATTAGAGCAACCATGCATGGAGGAATTTTATCTACGGCTGCAACAGATCTTCAAGTTCTAAATGGACTCTTTCAGAGTGCATGTAAGCGCAAATACGGTGGAATTCCAGTAAGAACAGAGTACGGAAATGAATTAGCAATCAGATTAATCCTAGGTTGTCTTAGAGGAGTTGCTGGAAGATTAGGCGTAAAATTTATCCCATTATTTGTTGAAAGTGAAATGCATTACTATAGAACTTATGTTAAAGTTCTAAACAGACCAGATCAAGAAGAAAACATAGGATATATCATACATTGTAAAAATTGTGGCCATAGAAAAATATCATTAGAGCAAGAACAAGAATGCAATTTATGCAATCAGAAAATTAGTATGGCAGGGCCTCTATGGATAGGCAAAATTTTTGATAGAGAATTTATTCAAAATATGATTCTAGAAATTCCTAATTTACAAGTAGACAAGATTTGTGGAAAGATACTTGTCAAATGTCTTGCAGAATCAGAAATGCCAGGAACTTATTTTACGTTAGATGAGATTGCATCAAAAATGAAATCTTCACCGCCTAAACTTGAAAATGCAATATTAAATTTACAAAAAAATAATTTTCTAGCAAGCATTACATCATTTAATCCAACAGGATTTAGAACAAACGCAAACATGAATGAAATAATTGAAATATTTCAGACTATCCAATAAAACCTAAACAAACAAGATATAATTCACTACTTTGTTTTCTACTTGCACTAGGTTTTGTAAGATTTATTCTAGCAAATTTTTTTTTAACATAGTCTCTGAATTCCATAGAGTATTCGCCATCAAAAACTTTGAATACAGCATTGCCTTTGTTTGCTAAAACTTTGTCCATTATTTTGGTGCAATCATAATTTAATGAAATTTGCTTAGCGTGATCAACTGACCAATTTCCACTAACTTGAGGAGAAAGATCACAAATTACTGCATTAACTTTACGTCCAAAATAGGTCATAACCTCATCAATTACATGTTCATTTTCAATATTTTCTCGGATAATGTGAGCGCCTGGGATCTCTTCAACATAAGATAAATCAACACCCATTACTTTGCCTTGATTTCCCGCTAATTTTACAGCCATTTGAGTCCAGCCACCGGGTGCACAACCAAGATCAAGTACATAAAATCCAGGACCGATAATACGATAAGATTTGTTTAACTCTTGTAGTTTGAAAGCAGCTCTGCTACGATAACCTTGTTCATGAGCTAATCGGCGATAATGATCTTTGCGAGCATCGATTAATTTCATTTGGCCTTCGCGGGTTTTTTCATCTCAGCAATAACCCAATCTTCAATGAATTGACAATTTCTAGGACTAATTTCACCTTCTAGTGAACACTTTTGTTCAACAGGACAAACCAAGCATGGAGCATTTTCAATTGATTGAGTACTAATGGGGGTTTTCTTTAGAATTAATTTGTAAGTCCAACGTCCTTTCTCTAGAAGTTTTTCTCTAGTAATAGTTCCCATTCTTTCAAGTTTTAATGCTAAACGAGAACCATCACGACTTGTAAGTTTAAGTTTTTTCCAAAGTTCACTTTGAAACATTCCATCAGATTCACGTTCTGCTAAAATATCACAAACTTTGTTTGTTAGTCTTTCCATGTCCACTTTTTCAATTTGGAAATTCTCAATTTCTTCATCAGAGAGTTGTTCTTCTAATTCTTCTTCTAATGTTTTTTCAGCCTCTTTCTTAGCTTCTTCTAATTCTTTTTTAGTTAATTTTTTCTCTTTTACTGGCTTTGGTTCAGCTTTTTTCTTTGCTGGCTTTGGTTCAGCTTTTTTCTTTGCTGGCTTTGGTTCAGCTTTTTTCTTTGCCGGCTTTGGTTCAGCTTTTTTCTTTACTGGCTTTGGTTCAGCTTTTTTCTTTGGAGATGAATCTAGAACTTTCTTTTTCTTTTTTAATTCATCAAGTTCCGCCTTTATTTTTGCAGATTCATCAATCAGTGTATCTTTTTTCTTTGCCATTAAATCACCTTATTTTTTAAATTCAAGTTCTTATTTATCATAGAAAAATTCATGCCTATTTAACAGTAAATGTTTCCGTTATCGAAATACTTTGTAATTGTTTTGAGACCATTTCTGCTACTATTTTATATGAGCCTGGGGTGTCAATTACTTTGGAGAATTTATCATCAACAGGAATCATTGAATTTCCTTTTTCAAAGCATTGCTCAAAAAAGCCACCCTGAGTAATCACATCACTTACAGATGAGTAAATTGTGACATATAGATCGCCACAATCAAAAGAAGAGTCGTTAATTTTAATTTGGATTTCTACAGGCACTATAGTAGAATATTGTTTAGAAAGACCAATGATTTCAATCGGAGATTTATTAGTCGAAAATCCTTCTGAGTAAGACATCGGCCACATGTTTAGTTCTCTGTCAGGTTTTTGTAAGATATCATTCATTACAGCAGAACCAAACACTATTGAAAAGATCATAGGCAATACAAATACTACAAAAATTCTTTTAGACACCATTTTGTTTTAAACACCTATAATTCCCTTATATCTATTTAGCAAAATATGAAACTTCAGATCAATTTGACGAATAAGTTAAATCGTAGCTGACTAAATATCGCTAGATGCGACTAAGAAAATTCAGAGTTAAGGCATATCGTTGTATTCATGATTCTGGAGAGATAACAGTTGGAGATCTAGCAGCTTTTGTTGGTAGGAATGAAAGTGGTAAAACCACGATTCTTCAAGCATTAACCTTGTTAAATAGAGATGAAATAGTTTCAGAGTTAGATCTTTGTGATGAAATGAATGAAGAGTTAAAAGAAGAGATCAGATTAGCAGAAGGAGAATTTGATCTTAATCAGCATGAAAGAGAGTTAATAAAAGAAAAATTCCCAAGTTTACCAGAAATTAAAAAAATTAAATTAATTAGAACAAATAGAAGACCAAAAGTTCAATATGAATTTGAAGACATTGAACTTAGTGAAGATGAAAGTCAAGGAATCAATTCATGGGAAAATTTCTCAAATCAGATTCTAGGATTTTTAGATACTATTCCAAATCATCTTAGAATACAAATTGATACAAAATTCTTTGAAGGACCAGTTCCAAAGAATCAAGAGACTTTTGATAGAGGAATGGCAGAATTTAGTAATCAGTTTCACGTAATTGCAATTCAGGAACCAAAAGTTATCGAAGAGTGGGAAAAAATCTATGAAAATCCGGAGAACCAATTTTCAAATTTGCTAAGCGGTGAAAGCATAAAAACAGCCTTAGAGAACTTTATTTCATCGGATTTACATCCGAGATTTGTTTACTTTTCAGATTATAAAAAAATCTATGGCAACATCAATCTTAATGAATTTCTCAGAGAAGAGAGAGGAGAAAGAGCAGATTCAATTGAATATATTGAAGAATTTGATAAAGCAGAGACTGTAAGAAATCTGTTTTATCTTGCAGAACTCAATATGAAAGAACTAGATGAAGTAAAAGAGAGCCCTTCCAAATGCATTAAACTTCTAAATGCTGCAAGTAACAGATTAACCAATAAACTAAATCCAGCATGGAAAGGAGATCCTATCCATGTAGATTTGAGATACAATCCAGGCAATATCATGAGTGTGGTAATTTCAGATGTTCACAAAGATGGAACAATAACAAACACAGGATTATTAAATAGAAGGGCAGAGGGATTCAAATGGACATTTTCATTTATTGTAAACTTTGCAGCTGAAACACAGAGAGCAGAATTAAAAGAAGCAATATTACTTTTAGATGAACCTGCAAGAAATCTTCATCCAACTCAACAAATGGGAATTTCAGACTTGTTGAAAAATTTAGCTGGATCAAACCAAGTTTTGTATGCAACACATTCTCCATTTATGATATTTGATTACACACCAGGCAACTTGCTAGTTGTAGAATTAGACAAAAGGAAGCATCTCAGTAGAATCTTTTATGATTATTGGAATGCAGACGATAAAACATTAACACCGATTTTGTATGGATTGTCTAGAGGACAAGTTGAATCTATTGTTGATAGAGAAATTGGAACAAACTCCAGACCAGTAATTATTGTGGAAACGATGTCAGATGCAATGTATCTTAATGCTTTTGATAAATTCTTGCAGGATCCAAATATTTCAATGAATCCTCTCAATGTTGTCGCAGCTTATAACAAAAATTCTGTTTTGCCGCTAGCAATTTTTTACAGAAATCATGGATATAGAACATTTGTATTATTAGATAATTCTGAAGAATCAAAGCAAATTTCTGCCCAGTTAGTATCAAATGAATTTTCAGCTATTCAAACTATTTTCTTTGAAAAAGAAGGAAAGAAACTAGAATCAATTGAAGACTATATTGCACTTGAGGACTATTTGCATCCAGTAAATCAGACTTATGAAATAAAATTAAGACGTGAAGGATTTTCAAATCTTACACCTGAAGAAGTTGCACCAAAAGAAGGAAGAGGAGTGTTAGAAAAATTGAAAAAAATATGGCAAGACCATAGAGAAGAGGATTGGGGAGAATTTGACAATGAAGAGATTACCAGATACATATGTGAAAAAATTGCGCTTGAAGACACTAGTTTTCTTACAGATAAAACTAAGGATCAATTTAGATCATTATATAGATTAATTGCTGAAAGAATAAGACAATATCAAAACATAGCTGCTAAACCCGACCCAAGTAAATTTCAAAAGGCCAAGGCTTAAGATTTAAGAAGTTTGCTTATGAAAGATACTAAATTAAAAAATAGTAAAGTAGGAAAAAATCTTTAAGGTTTAAGAGAGAGATGGGTAATTTGGGGAACATGTACAAATCTTCAATTAGAGGAATCATCCTTTCAATCACAATATTACTTTCAATTGCATTTACAATAATTCCATCTTATGCAGAGGGAATTGATATAACAAGTATTGCTCTAGAAGAGACAACAATTATTGAATTAACAAATCTTCAAGAGGAAGATATCAATACTCTTAGGATTTGGGTAGGAAGTGATTTTAGTTTCAAATCTTTTAAAACTGAAAAAGATTGGGTAGGAGAGAAAACACCGCAAGGAGTAATTGTGTTCACATCGTCAGAGCCGATCAAAAAAGGTGAATCGGTGAAATTTGGTGTTAAAACAGATAAAGTAAGTACAGGAATTAATTGGAAAGCATTAGATAGTAAAGACAAACAAATTGATACAGGAAAAGTTTTACCAAAAGAATTACCAAAAGTAATTCAAAATCCAGACAACATTCAAGTTAAAGAAAATACAGGTGAGAATATTTCTGCAGAATCAACATTTAGAATAGTTCCAGAAAAACCTAACGTGGGTTCTTCAATTAGAGTAACAGGAGATAAATTTGGAGCATCACAAGAATTTGATTTTTACATCGATTCAAAAAAGATTGGAAATTTTGTAACAGACAAGGATGGACATTTTATGACTACAATGAAAATCCCAAATGAACAAAAGGCGGATAGAGCAGATTTCATTATAAAGGATAAAGAAGGTGAAGAAAAAAAACTCAGTCTTAGAATTGGCGATATGTCAAACAGAATTCCAACATCAGAAAATATCAAACTTACCGTACAAGGCATTCCAAACATTGTACATAGAGGTGAATTGCTAGAAGTTTTTGGAACAGGTACTCCAGGTAAAGGAATTTCAATAACGATTACTGCACCAGATGGAGAAGTAATTAGGACCAGGACAACAGAAATTGATAATAAAGGTAATTGGGAGTTAGAACCACTTGTTGTTCCATTAGACAGGCCCTTTGGCAAATATACTGGGGTTATTTCAGATGGAAAACAAGAAAAAACAATTAGTTGGACAATTGAATCAGACAAAATAATCATCATCACACCCACCAATTTGAAATTTGAACCAGGTGAAACTGTCAAATTTAATGGAACAGCAATACCAAACAAGCCAATTGAATTAGTAGTAGAAGATCCTTTAGGAACAGAAATATTTTCAGATATTATCGAGATTGATGAATCGGGAAGTGTAAAATTTGAATTTCCAACTATTCAAAGTACTACAGAAGGAACATACACATTAATTGCAACACAAGAAAAAATTAAAGAATTAATTTTTGTAGGATTAGGACAGTTACCAACAATTCCAGTTAACTTAGAATTTGACAAATTGAATTACAAATCAACAGATAATGCAATTATAACATTAACAGGAAAGGCATCAGAAATAGTTAATTTGTTAATCATTGATCCTTCAGATAAACCAAAAGGAGAATCACAATCTATCAAATTAGGTCCTGATGGAAGGGGGTCTGTCACTCTTGATTTGAAAGGGTATGGAACAGGGGTGTATACTGCAGTTATTAGTAAAGGAGGAGAACAAAGTGAAAAAACTTTCACAGTTGGTTTACAAATAGGCTCGGGTGAAATTGATATTAACACTACAAAAATAAGTTATCTTACAGGAGATCCAGTTTTGGTGTTAGGAGAGACATCACCCAATGTTCTTCTGACCATTACTTTGAGTAATCCAGATGGAAAGGAGATAAAGGTAAAAGAAACATTTTCAGATAAAAATGGAAAAATTTCAGAGGGATCATTTAGGATTCCATCAGATGGCATGTCAGGAACATGGACAATAAAGGCAGCAAGCGGTTCAAATTTTGACACAGTAGATTTTGAAGTTCATTCACTTGTAATAGAGGGAATGGTTGTTAGTGTTACAGAAGGAGAAGATATTGCTGGATATGGAAAGACAATGAACATTTCTGTTATAGGTGCTCAACAAACAGTAGAACTAGAAATTATTGGAGAAAATAATAAAGTAATAGAAACATTATCTTTTCCAGCATCAAAATCAGGGGAGATTAAACAACCATGGATAATACCTAAAGATACAGAGCCTGGAACGTATACAATAAAAGTAGAAGATGCATATAATTCTGCTGAAACAACTTTTGAGATTAAATAGTATCAAACAATTTTATTTCACCCAAGAAAATAGACATCATGGATTTAAAAGACAAGATAGCAGAATATCCAAATTTCCCTAAAAAAGGAATTTTATTTAGAGATTTTAGTCCAATTTTGAAGGATCCATCAGCATTATCTGAAATTGCAGATGAGTTTTCAAAGTATTTTCACACTAAAGATATTGATGTATTTGCAGGAATTGAATCGCGTGGATTCATTCTTGCATGCATTTTAGCTTCTAGATATAACAAAGGAATGATGATGATTAGAAAGGCAGGAAAATTACCTGGAAAGACTGTAAAAATGGCATATACTATTGAATATGGAAAAGATACCATTGAAATTCAAAAGGATATTATTGAAAAAGGACAAAGAGTGCTGATCTGTGATGATTTGCTTGCTACAGGAGGCACAGCAAAAGCATCGGCAAAATTAATTGAAAAAGTAGGAGGTGAAATTACAGGTTTTGCATTCATCATAGAATTAACAGAATTGAATGGAATGAAAGGGATTAGCAATTATAATTGTAAATCACTGGTGAAGTACTAATGGAAAAAGATGTAGAAATTGGAATTTTTGGTGGAACCGGAATCTATAATTCAGGATTACTCGAGAATGCACAAGAGATTGAGATAGATACACCTTATGGAAAACCTTCAGATACTATCACTGTTGGAATTTTTAATGGAAGGAAGATTGCCTTTCTACCAAGACATGGAAAAAAACATACAATTCCTCCACATATGATAAATTTCAAAGCAAATATTTGGGCATTCAAGGAATTAGGAATAACAAGAATCATTGCACCATCTGCAGTTGGAAGTCTCAAAGAGGAATTAGAACCAGGGCATTTTGCATTGCCATCACAATTCCTAGATTTTACAAAATCTAGAAAGGGTTCATTTTCAGAGGAAGGAAGAGTAATTCATATTTCTGTTGCAGATCCCTTTTGTCCAGAATTGCAATCATCAATTCTTAAGGTTACAGAAAATCAAGATTTGAAAATGCACAGAGATTGTACTTATGTATGCATTGAAGGCCCTCGATTTTCAACCAAAGCAGAATCAAAATTCTACAGAACCACTGGAGCTGATATTATTGGAATGACACTAGTTCCAGAATGCCAGCTAGCACGCGAAGCACAGATATGTTATGCATCAATTTCAACTGTAACAGATTATGATGTATGGGCTGAAAAACCTGTAACTGCCAAAGAAGTTTTAGAGACATTATCAAAAAATGTAGAGAAAACAAAGAGAGTATTAACAGAATTAATTGATCAAATTCCTAAAACTAGAAGTTGTTCCTGTGCCAGGGCATTAGAAGAAGCAGAATTTTAGTCATCAACAAATGAGTCTTTTTTAAGGCCCTCTGGGAGGGTGAGATCGCCTTGAAGTAAATTCTTTTGAAGCAAAAGAATTACATTTTCAACATCATATCCTAGTTTTTCTAATTCTTTTTCAGTGTTTTTTGAAATTTTTGCACCAATGTTTTGACCGCCTATCCTGCCAAACGCAATAGCAGTAAAACGAAATTCATTATCATCGACAGTAAAGTTTCCAGTAATTTTTGCAGCCATCTGGCTTCCATGAACGTTATTAATGTGAACTTTAAGGTCCATCTTAGAAATTAAATTTCTACTGCCTTGTTAATATTATCATCAATTAAAAAACTCCAATGCTTATCATCTTCAATTTTGAAATTATTTATTTTAAGTGGAACAACTTTCTCATCTAAGCATTCATGCTTTATTTCACCATTTTCTTTTAGTCTCACTAATTTCCATCTGTATTTTCCTTGTTGTAATTTGCATACTGTTACTGCCCATTTTGCATCAGGGTCAATTTTTGGCATCCCCACCAAATCAGCAATTTCTTCAATGCCCAATTGTTTTTCTTCACAAAATCTTTTCTTGCAAACACCACATCTCCAAACATCAACAGAGCCAATAGTTCTTTCATCTACGTTGATGTTTACTATTCCAAAGTAAACTGGCTGATGTTTACAAGTTTCAGTGTCAATACTCAATGTCGGTCATCCATCATTAGCATTATTTAGTTCTTGCATCATCATAAGGCTTTTCTAAAATTCCCCCTATATTATCAACAATTTTATTTCGTCCAAAGACCATATTTTCTCGCTCGCACATTCTTCTATACATATTAACTGCGGTAAACCGTGGATGCATTGCCTCAAATTCACTCTCAGTTATATCAATTAAAGATCCTAGAGTCATTAAATCATTAGATGCTTTTTGAGCCTCTTCTTCAGATATGTTTAGTTTTTCAGCAATTTTTGCTACAGACATTTTTCCATAACATGTAATTAATAAATAGACTTTGGCTTGAACAGGTTGTAATTTAATTTCAGAGATTAAATCATGTTCAATTTTTGAGAGATCCATTATTTTGAAAATATAGAAGGATGAAATAAATGATCTATTTTTTAACTAATAGTTTCTTAGAAATTTTTAAAGAGAATCCCATAGCAATGAAATGAACAAAAGCACCAGATATTACTCCCAATAATAAATCATCAAGAATAACCCACACTAGAACAAAAGTAGAAAGTGAAGGAATAGCAACAATCAAAGCAATTATTGTTCCTTTTAAAACAATATCACGAATTGAAAGATTAGAGAGTTTATCATCTGTCAATGACAAAAAATTTAAAAAATGGTAATAAAAATCAAAGATTAATTAGAAAACATTGTCCCAATTTTTATGTTAAATCTTGTACGAACACAATTCAATCATCAATGTGTATGGTTTTTGATACAACTATCACAGAATTCTGAATCGTGTTGATCACAAGACATCAACTGGTCTGTTAATATCCAGTAAAACAATTATCACCAACACCATTCATAGAATTTCTTAATAATTGCAAATTAAAAACATAATAAATTATTCTTTTAATTTACTTTCTATGAATACATCATATCCATATCAACAATGTTGGAAATAATCAAGACATCAATTATGGAACATCAAATAATTCGAATAAAATATTTCATTTAGAACATATTCTCCATCAAGTGTAGAAAATATCATGATTCCTTTCTCATTTAGAATCATATGGTTTGTACATTTTTTTCTATTTTTCTTTGGATTTGTCCTTTTTCAGTAAATATATCAAAGCAAATTTTTTCAGTAATGTCTTTTGTCCTTTTGTATTTTAAAAAGACAAGTTTTTTATTACAAAATCTTCCATATGGGCACAAACAATCCTCAAACTGTATCCTCTACAGAACATAAGGGATATAATACAAAGGGTGAAATTTGAACCTAATTTTTGGGGAATGTGGAAGCATAAGCATTTCATGATCTTAAACTAATTTGAGAGGGCCCTCGAGGGGAATCGAACTCCTGTCCGAGGATCCACAATCCTCTATACTAACCACTGTACTACGAAGGCCACAAAAAAGAAACTTTGTTTATCCAGTAATAATCTTTTAGCTGGAAATAGACTGTAGATTTATTATTGACTAGGTAGAATTTGTAATATGAGATTATGGTGGGTAGCAATGGCAATAGCAATTGGGCTAACATGGGTTGGAATGAACTATTTACTTCCATTCAAGTAGGACTCGATTTCAAAACATTTCTTATTTGCGATTAAACGTTGGTTTTCCAAAAAATAAAGGCGATCGCTTTAAATTTGTTGTATATGGGTGTTTTTCAACTTGAAAAAAGGATTCATCACCAAAAAATTGCGAACTGGAAAGAGAGTACAAAAAGAGGATACCAATACAAGAAAGATGGAAAAAATACAAGGTGGAAAATTTACTTGGTTAGATCTTCAGAATCCTGATAGAGAACATATGGAACAAATTGCAAAAGATTACAATCTAAATACGCTTAATGTGGAAGACTGTTTGACAAAATTTGAGCTTCCAAAACTAGACAGTTATGATGATCATTTCTTTGTAATTTTACATTTTCCACCGCTTTCACAAAAAGTGGGGATATCTAAAAATAGTCAATTGTCTATTTTTGTGGGCAAAAATTTTCTAATCACTATACATCAAGGAGATCTAAATCCACTAGTTGAATTGGTTGAATTATGCATTAGTGATTCAGATCAAGAAATAAAAAAGAGGCTTTTAGGAAAGTCTACAGGGCATTTACTTCATGAAATAATAGATGTATTAGTAGATGATCTTTTACATACATCTAGAAAAATTATTGCAAATTTAGATGAGATGGAAGATAGAGTATTTGATGAAAGGAAATCGGTTGCAAGAAGTATTTCATTATTAAGAAGAGAAATTAACAGGTTGAGAAGAATAGCCAATCCATTAAAGAAATTTGTATTAGAAATTGCAAAGAATATTGATAGATACTCAGACAGGGAAATTGATGAACTTACACTATATTTTGATGATGTAATTGATCACATAGATAAGGTAATTGAAACATTAGAAGAATCAAGAGAAACTATGGAAATTTACAAAGATACGGACTTTGTGTTAAGCACTGAAAAAACAAATAAAGTACTAGGAGTATTAACAATTATTTTTACATTGGCGATTCCAGCAACGGTAATTGGCACATTTTATGGAATGAATGTGAATTTACCGGGTGGAATTGGAGATAATCTGATGTTTCTAGGTTCTTTTACAACATTCATAATTATTATGCTTGCATCAGCAATTCCAGCAATTCTGATGTTTGTATATTTTAAAAAGTTAGGCTGGATAAGTAGTTAAAAATTAAATCGTTCTAGATTTTTTCATGTAGATTTACATTAATCTTAGTTAAAGATTGATTCAAAATATCAGAGATTATCACTAAGACCTGATTCCTTTCCAATATGTTTACAAATCTCACTAAAACTTTGATGAAAATTTGCGGAGCAACTTCATCAAGATAATAATCTAAAGGTTCAGAATCTAGATAATTAGTAAGTCGTTCTTTAGAAGGTATAATGTAAACGGGAAACCAAAAATTTTGGTCATTAGCAGATATTGAATATTCGTAAGGTGTAGATTCTTGATTAGTATAAAAAAGATAAATTGAGCATAAGAGAAATATTCTATTTGATTTTCAAGTGAAATACTAGGTAAAATTGAGATGTACGGATCGTCATTGAATTGATTTCTTTGAGCAAACTAAATTTTATTACGAACAAAATCAATAGTGTATCTATAGAGCATAGGTTTCCAACTTGATTCACAATTACTAAATTCATGTTTTAGTTCAACATAGAATTTTTCATATTGGTATTGTAACTCATTGGAATTACATTGTGTGTAAAAAGAGACATTTGAAGGATCGGTAGAATAGTTTTTTTGATGAGGATTTGAATTAGATCAAACATTAAGAACATCAAAGAAAATATTTCCAAGATAGATATTTTAGCCTTCTTGCAGATGGACGTAAATTGAATATTTGTTAATATCTTGATCATAGAGTATCATAAATCAAATGTCCAAAAAAAGCATTAGGCAAAATTACTACAAATGCAAATATTGGAATTATAAAATCTGGAACTCTTTTTGTAATAACTAAATTATGTTCTATGCGCCACAATATTTTGTTCGAAAAATTATAAAACTTTTAGTAAATATTTAACAAATAATGAAAAATACTTACAAATCTAAAAAAATAAGATTAGATAAATACGAGATGTTTCAGACTAAATTATGGGGAAAATTAGAATACGAACAGGACGAGGTACAGGAACAATTGAAGTTGATGACGTTCCTTCTAAGTGGTCAGGAGATGAATATAGGAAAATCCAAGAAGCTAGAAAAAAAGCGGCAGCAAATAGAATGGTTCACACAAGTAGAGGAACTGGTTCAAGAAAATTAGGAGACATCCCTGTTCCAAAAGAAAGACCTTCAACAGAAGGAATGACTAGAGTTACAGGTAGAGGAACTGGTTCAAGAAAGAGTAAAAACAAAGGTACAAAGCAATAAAACCTCAATTTTTCACTTTTAAGATTTTTTTAGATTACTGTCAGATTTTAATGTCAGGATTTCCAGCTTTGAGTTTTTCCCAATCTGAAAGAAAGTTCTCCAAACCAATTTTTGTCAATGGGTGCTGTAACATCTTATCTAACACTGCAGGAGGCAAGGTTACTACATCTGCCCCAATTTTTGCAGCATCTACTACATGTACTGGATGACGTACGCTTGCAACAAGAATCTGAGTTTTAAAAATATAATTAGAAAAGATTTCTTTAATTTCTTTAATCAAATGCATGCCATCCTGACCAACATCATCTAATCTCCCAATGAACGGACTAACATATTTTGCACCAGATTTAGCTGCAAGTAAAGCCTGATTTGCAGAAAAAATCAACGTAACATTAACAGGAATTCCTTCAGATGAAAGTGATTTACATGCTTTTAGTCCATCAGGAGTCATTGGAACTTTAACTACAACATTGTTCCCATATTCACGAAGTCGTTTACCTTCTTCAATCATTCCAGAATACTCAGTACTGACAACTTCTAAACTCACATCGCCCTTGATGATTTTTGTAATTTCTCCCATTGCATCCTTTGGATTTCCACCTTCCTTTGACATTAAAGATGGATTTGTGGTGATTCCATCTAGCAATCCCATGTCATTGAATTTTTTAATTGAATTTAGATTAGCAGTATCAAGAAAAATCTTCATAATTTTTTGCTCCTAATTTCTTTGACTTGTTTTGTTATATTAAAAGATGTTATTCCATGTTTTTCCAAGAGTAAAGGAACCTCATTATCTCTGGCAGATTCCCCAAACATATCTTGGACACCAATTCTCTTTATAGGAACGGAGTAGGATTCAGAAACAGATTCAGCAACAGCCGAACCCACTCCGCCAACAATATTGTGTTCTTCAGTAGTTACAATACAACCGGTTTCTCGTGCAGCTTTTTCTAATAAATCATTATCAATTGGTTTTATTGAAAACATATCCAAAACTCTACAGGAGATGCCTTCCTGTTGCAACGAGTCAGCTGCCTCTAAAGCCATTTGGACTGTGATCCCACAAGATACAATTGTACAGTCACAACCATCTCTTAGGGTTATACCTTTACCAATTTGGAAATCTTGAGATTCTGAATGAATTAATGGAGTTTTAGATCTTGCCATTCTCATGTAAAATGGACCATATTCTTTTGCCATTAATCGAGTTAGTTTGGAAACTGCTACAGTGTCAGATGGAATAAAAACCCTGAAATTTGGGATCACTCTCATTATTGCAATATCTTCTATTTGTTGATGAGAACCGCCATCAGGTCCAACAGATAGACCGCCATGTGATGAAACTAATTTTACATTTAGGCCCTTTTTACCTGATGGAGAAGGATATGCAATGTTATTTCGAATTTGATCAACTGCCCTTCCTGGTAAAAATATTGCATAAGTACTAGCAAACGGAATTTTTCCAGATACAGCTAATCCGGCAGAAATTGTAACAAGATTTGCTTCAGCAATGCCTACATTAAAAAATCTATTAGGGAATTCTTTTCCAAAAGCAGAAGTTTTTAATGAATTAGATGTGTCTGCACCTAAAACAACAACATTTAGATTTTCTTTTCCAACTTGAATCAGAGATTTTGAATATTCTGAACGCATGTCAGTCATAATTAATTCGTTCAAATGTATTCTGCCTCTTGCGCAATTTTTTTAATTTGTTCTTGTTTTTCACCTACAACATGTAGACTAATCCATTTGTTTACCAAATCGGTTCCGCCAATCTCTTGAGCTTTATCAAGTAAAATACGTCTCCTAGATTTTAAAACCGCATCTCTGAAATCCCTAATAGCTGTTCGAATATTTTGCTGTCCAATAAGAGCACTACCTCCAACAAAGACTCTTGCGCCATCAGCAAATATGGAGCCAATATTTTCTAGATTTACCCCACCGTCAGCCTCAATATAACCTGAAAAACGGTGCTCTTTTAGGATAGAATTTAATCGTGTCATCTTTGCGTGTGTTCCTTCAATGTATTTTTGGCCAGACTTTCCAGGCACTACAGACATTACAGTAAGTTGATCAATAGTGGGTAAGAATTTGTAAGACCACTCAGGTAATTCAGTATCTGGATTTATTGCAAATCCAACACTAACTTGATTTTGTTTGAGTAAGTCATGAATTTCTCCAAAACTTGATTCATTAGTTACTTCAGCATGAACTGTAATAATATCACTACCTGCATCAATGTAATTCCTAACATGTTTTACAGGTTCGTTGATCATCAGGTGTGAATCAAATGGAATTATAGTTAGAGATCTTAGTTCTTTAATTTTAGTATGATCAAAAGTTTTGTTTGGAACAAATTTGCCATCCATTACGTCAAGATGAATGTAATTAGATCTGCCAGAGATACATCTTTTAATTTCATTTTCTAGATGAGTCATATCTCCCGCAATAATGGATGGAGCAATCATAAATTGTGAATCCAATTCAAGATTAATTATTGGAACCACATCTGAGTCAGGAGATTTTCCATGCCATTCAGGATTATCCTCCATATGTTCTATAGATTTTCCCTTAACTGTTCTGGATATGATCATAGTAGGTACTCCTTTTGTTGCATTTGCTTTTGTAATGGCTGCATCAATTTGTTCAACTCTATGCCCAGCAATTTCAATGACATTCCAACCAAAGGATCTCCATTTATCACCTGTTTTCCAACGAGATGCATCTTTCCACATTTCAGAAATATCATCACCTTCTAATTTTTCATCCAACGGCATTACTTGTTCAGTATAGGAATCTTGTTGAATGAAGTTCCTATCAAGAAAAACAGTAAGATTGTCGACCTTGTATTTTGCAGCAGTCATTGCTGCCTCCCAAATTTGACCCTCGTCTGATTCGCCATCACCAATTATTGTATAAACACGATAGTCTTTAGAATCAAGTTTTGCAGCAAGTGCAATTCCAATAGAGTAAGATAATCCGGTACCTAAAGAACCTCCACAAAATTCAACGCCAGGGCATTTTAGATCAGGATGTCCCTGCAATCTACTACCAAATTTTCTTAGAGTATCAAGTTCAGATTCTGGAAAATATCCCGCAACTGCCATATTTGAAAACAAACCAGGTGCAGCATGACCTTTAGAAAGAACCAAACGATCTCGATCTTCCCATTGTGGGTTTTGAGGATCAAATTTTAGATGTTTGTTAAATAAACATCCTAAAATTTCTGCCATAGAGAAAGAACCACCAGGATGTCCAGAACCAGCAAGTGCAGTTGCTTTTATCACTAACTTTCGGGCTCTAAGAATATTTTTCTTAATTTCATAGTAATTAAGGCCCATCTCGAACGTTTTCTTTTTAAATTGAATAAAAATCTACTTCTGTAAAATTTTAATTTGATCGGGATTATCTAATTATATGGAAATTAAAGAAAACATACCAATAGCCATTTTTGATAATCAATGTTATTTGTGTGTAAAATTTGCAAAAGTTATTGAATTTTTTGCAAGAGGGAAAATTACAATAGTAGGTCATTATTCAGATTTTGGAAAAAAGATAAGAGATGATATTTTAGATGAGTCTGCATTGGAAATGTTTTGGTTTATTGATACAAAAAGAGCGTATGGTGGAAGAGCAGCATTAGTACCATTATTCAAATCATTTTTTTCTAAAAGAACAAAGAAAATTATTTCTAGTAAAATTGACGATAATTGTGAACAGGACTGCAAAACGGTCAAGGCAGTTTTTATCAGATCATCTAGTTTGCTAACTAATAGCAAAAAAATTGATTTCTAGTAAATCTAAATAATACTTAAAAAACTATCAATTACAATGAAAATAAGTACTGAAAGTTCTATAAAAAAGAAAACAGAACTTCTTTGTGGATTCGTCTTAGAAAATTCAAACCAAGTCTTAGGATTAACCAAAATTGATAAAAAAACAGCGTTGTCAATTAATCAATCTCTAAAAGATATGGATGGAAAGTTGGGAAAATTGAGCCTAATCCCAACTCCAGGAGACAAATATACAAACAGAATTCTTCTTGCAGGATTAGGAAAAAAAGAAAGTATAACGAACGATACCATACGATATGTTTCAGGGAAAATTGCACAAAAAGCACGAGAATTAAAGTTGAAAGAATTTTCAATAATTTCTCCTCCAAGTTTTTTTAATGAATCAATTTCGTCGATTTCTCAGATTGTGGAAGGATCCAAAATGGCCCTATACAAATTTGATAAATTCAAGGTAGAAAAATCAGAGAAGAACCCAGATCTCACCATTATTGTTTCTAAATCAAATAACATTTCAAAGGCCATTAGAACTTCTGAAATTATTGCGGATGGCGTGATTTTTGCAAAAAGTATTGCAAATTTACCTCCAAACGAATGTACTCCAACTACTTTAGCAAATTTTGCAAAAATGATTTCAAAAAAGAATAAAATGAAATGCCATGTAATTTCAAAATTTGAATTAAAAAAGAAAGGTTTTGGTGGAATTTCAGCAGTAGGACAAGGAAGTAAAAATGAGCCTAAACTAATTGTTTTAGAACACAGTAATGGACCAAGAAATGAAAAACCCATTGTACTAGTTGGCAAAGCTGTGACATTTGACACAGGAGGGATTTCATTGAAACCTGGAGATAAAATGGATGAAATGAAATTTGATAAATGTGGTGGGTGTACAGTTCTAGGAATAATGAAAGCAGTTTCAGAATTAAAATTACCAATAAATGTCGTAGGAATTATTCCTTCAGTAGAAAATATGCCCAGTGGAGAATCATACAGACCTGGAGACATCATAAAATTGTATGGTGGAAGTACTGCAGAGATATTGAATACGGATGCAGAAGGCAGATTGATTTTAGCTGATGCGTTATCATATGGGGAGAGACAATATTCACCAAAGGCAATAATTGATTTTGCAACTCTTACAGGTGCATGTATTGTAGCATTAGGAACAAATGTTGCAGCAATAATATCAAACAATGAAAAGATAACAAAGAAGATCAATGATGCATCTAAGAATACAAGTGAGGATGTTTGGGAACTTCCACTCAATCAAGACTACATGGATATGATAAAGTCAGAGGTTGCGGATATGAAAAATGTAGGCATAGGAAGAGCTGCAGGAACTATCACGGCTGCAGCATTTTTGAGAAATGCAGTTAACGATACACCGTGGATCCACTTTGACATTGCAGGGGTGGCATGGACTCAGGCAGCAACTAAAGAAAAACCATACAACCCAAAAGGAGCAACAGGTTTTGGTGTAAGATTAATTTTAGATTATTTACAAAAATTGTAGAATCAGTATCCTCTACTATTTCTATCAGGTATGCCTACATTTGGATTCCTAAAACCATGTTTTTCCATCATATGATTTAAAAATCGAATATCATCTGAAAAAGATTCACCACACACGGTACAATTTGTCATAGAAATCACATCATTCCAGATAATTGGATATTAAAAGATTGATTGTAAATTAGAAAATGCCAGCACTGTTGCTTCCCAAAGGCTCTCGCATTTTAGTAGCACAACAGCGACGTCAGGTTTGACTTCCAAGTTCGGAATGGGGTTGGGTCGCACCCTAACGCTATGGCCGGCTTAAAAAATAGTGTTAAATTCTCATCTATTAACGTAACGCCAGATTTCAAATATGCTCAAAATAGGTATAAAGCAAAGAAAATACGGGATTACAACATGACTCACAGGGTAGCCGTTTTAGATCAAGACTTATGTCAACCAAAAAAATGCGGTTTGGAGTGCATAAAATACTGTCCAGTCAACAAATCAGGAGCAGAATGTATTGTTCTAAATGAAGAATCAAAGAAAGCCCAGATAGATGAAGATATTTGTAATGGATGTGGAATATGTGTCAAAGTATGCCCCTTTGATGCAATAACCATTGTAAATCTAGCAAGTGAGTTGGCTACGGATAAAATACATCAGTATGGAACAAATTCGTTTAGATTATTCAAATTACCTACACCAAAAAAAGGTGAAGTTGTTGGACTATTAGGAAGAAACGGTATGGGGAAAAGTACTGTAGTAAATATCTTATCAGGGAATTTAAAACCAAATCTTGGAAGATATGAAAATCCACCAGAGTGGAATGAAATTTTAAAACACTATAGTGGAACTGAACTTAAACAACATTTTGAAAAAATTGAACAAAAGCAAATTCGTGCATCAATAAAACCACAACAGGTTCATCATATCTCACAAGCGTTTGACGGAACAGGAAAAGAACTTCTTGACAAATATGATGAAAGAGGAGTTTCTAGAGAATTAATCAAAGAATTAGGATTAGAAAATTCTATGGAACAGAGTTTAAAAGAATTAAGCGGAGGAGAGTTACAAAGAATTGCAGTTGCTGCGGCTGCATCAAAAGAGTCAGAATTTTATTTCTTTGATGAACCATCATCATATAATGATGTTTTTCAAAGAACAGGTGTTGCTCGCGTAATTCAGAACTTGGTAAAAATTGGAAAAAGTGTGATGGTCGTAGAACATGATCTAACATTACTTGACTTTCTTAGTGATTATATCGAAGTTCTATATGGTGAACCTGGGGCGTATGGAATTGTTTCAACTATACTATCTACAAAAATTGGAATCAACGTTTTTCTTGAGGGTTACTTGCCAAATGAAAATGTTAGATTTAGAGATAAGAAATTTTCTTTTGATGTATCGTCATCTACTACAGACATTTTTGAAGAAGGAAGTACAATTGTTACATACCCAAAATTAGTAAAAAAATATCCGACATTCTCAGTAACAATTGAAGCAGGAGAAGTAAGAAAAGGCGAAGTTCTAGGCATAATGGGAGCAAATGCTCTTGGAAAAACAACTATGATGAAAATGATTGCGGGAGTTGAAAATCCAGATTCAGGTAATATTAATAAAAAAATCAAGATTGCATACAAACCTCAATATCTTCAAAATGATATTGATGTGGAAGTCATATCAGTGTTAGATAAAGCAAATGGGAATCCTGTAGAAGGAAGTATGGAAGAAGAACAAATACTTGAACCATTAAAAATTAAAAAACTATACAACAAATCTGTCAAAAATCTTTCTGGAGGGGAATTACAAAAAGTTGCAGTTGCATCATGTTTATTACAAAAAGTAGATTTGTATGCATTAGATGAACCATCAGCATTTTTAGATGTAGAAGACAGAATTGCAGTCGCAAAATTTATTCAGAAATTTGTCCGTTCTTTTGGAAAATCAGCAATAATTATTGATCATGATTTGCAGTTGATGGATTTGATTTCAGATTCAATAGTAATTTTTGAGGGAGAGTCAGGAGTTGCGGGAAGAGCTACGACTCCAATGCGAAAGGCTGAAGCAATGAATAGGTTTCTAAAATCCCTTGACATGTCATTTAGAAGAGATGAAAGGAGTCTCAGACCTCGAGTAAACAAACTAGAAAGTAGATTAGATAAAGATCAGAAAACATCAGGAAATTTCTATTACAAGCATTGACTCGAATGCTAAAAAAAACACTTGCAAGTGTGCTTTCTGAAAAAGAAAGCGAAGATTTGATTTCAGCATTTGATCAGATCGGGGACATTATCATTGTAAGAATTCCAGATACTTTGTTATCAAAGAAGGAAATCATTGGGAAAACTTTGCTAAATGAAGTAAAAATTGTCCGAAGTGTATATTATCAAGCATCAGATATAGAAGGAGATTTTCGCACTAGAAATTTAGAGATCATAGCAGGAGAAGATAATACTGAGACAGAATACAAAGAATTTGGCTGTAAATTCATAGTAGATGTGGAAAAAGCATTTTTTTCGCCTAGACTTTCAACAGAAAGGGAAAGAATTGCAAATTTAATTCAAGAAGGAGAAATTGTGACCAATATGTTTGCAGGAGTTGGAATGTTTTCAATAATGTCTGCAAAAAAGAAAAAATGCACTGTATATAGTTTGGATATCAATCCAGTTGCCTCAAAACTGTGTGAAAAAAATATAGAATTAAACAAACTAGCAGGAAAAATAATATCAATTAACGGGGATGCATCAAAAATTATCAAAGAAAAATTAGAGAATAAATCAGATAGAACATTGATGTTATTACCAGAAAGATCTGATGAATTTTTAGAATCTGCAATTAACACAACTAAAAATGGAGGAATAATTCATTATTATTCACATATTCATGCTGATAAAAAATCGGAAGCTGCGAAAATATCAGAAGAACATTACCTTCAAGTCACACCAGTAAAATCAGAAATTCTAAATTCAAAAATCGTAAGGGCAGTAGGTCCAAGATATTATCAAACGGTAGTTGATGTGAAAATTTCCAAATAGCTAATCTTCAGTGGTAATTGATGCAGGTGAAGGTTTTGTTGTTGCCATAACATATCCAATCCATGCAATTACTCCAAGAATCCCTCCTGCAATCATTAATACGGATAATTGTAATACAATTGGACTCCATTCAGAGAGCATTAACAGATATGCATAAAGAAAAAACCCACCAATGCAAAGCACAAAAATTGTAATTCCCATCCCTTTACGCTTATCCATGGCGAAGAATTTTTTGAGAGTTATTTATTGGTTTTAACTAATCTAATTCAATTGCCATAAGATATGCATCTTCGCCATCTCGATAATAGGCGTTTAATTGTTGTCTAATAACAAATCCTAGTTTTTCATAGAGTCTAACAGCTTCGTTATTACTACATCTAACTTCTAAATAGAATTCATCACACTTTCGCAATTTTACGCCATTTACGGATTCTTCAACCAGTGCTCTTCCGATACCTTTCTTTCTATATTCATCAAGAACCGCAATAGAAACCACATGACCTTTTTTAACAAATCCTAATTTTTTAAAATTTGAAAATCCGTATTCAGTTTTACACATAATATAACCAACATGTTTTCCTCCAATTTCTGCAATAATGAATGCCTCTGGAAGTTCTGCAAGTAGACTTTCATAGAAATAATCAGAATAATGTTCTGGAAGAGTTTTCAGATTAATTTCCATCACAGAAATAAGATCGCTTGGTTCTGCTCTTCTAATATTGCAATCCCCCAATTGTCTAAGAATTACTTGCATACTGTTGATTAAGAGTCTCAATATTTATTTTTAAACCAAAAGACCATTAATAGAAAGATGGAGTAATGAATAGATGGAAGGCACCTCACAGGAAGAGATTATCTCACTAGTCAAATCAATATTTAATGTAAGTGATTTTACAAAAACTGAATTTTCTTTAGAGTTTAGAATAGAAGATTATGATTTCAAATCAAAGTTCGAGGATTTAGCTAGAAAATTGGAGAATATGAGATATGCAGGAAAATTAGAAGAGATGAATGATGGAAGATATGTAATCATTCAGAAATTTCCACCAAAAAAACAGAGAAGATGGATGAATTCTTCATGGACTCCTAGAATATTGTTTGCAGTTGTAATTTCATTTGTAATGATTGATGGATATGTTAGGACGGATTGGGCCAATTCCATAGTTAAAATTGGAAATCCCTATGAGATGGCAGGAATCTATACTCTTGCACTTCTAGGGATTTTGGGAATTCATGAATCAGGTCATCTAATAGCAGCTAAAGCTCACAGACTAAAGACTACCTGGCCATATTTTATTCCAGGCTTACCTGTAATTGGCATTCCAACATTTGGTGCAATCATTCAATCAAGAGGATTAACAATTAATCGAGAAATTTTATTTGATGTTGCAATTGCAGGTCCAATTGCAGGACTGGCTATAGCAATAATAGTTTCCATATTAGGAGCATATACTGCACCTGTTCTTGATGTAGATGTTGCTCAAGGATTTTACGAAGATTCAACATTGAGAAAATGGGATCTAGGAGAACCCTTACTTATGACGGCGAGTTTATCATTATTTGGAAAGGGCGGTGATGGTCACGAAGTTTTAATGACACCACTTTTGTTTGCCGCTTGGTTTGGATTTTTAATTACGTTTTTGAATTTACTTCCAGCATGGCAATTAGACGGAGGACATATGGCAAGAACATTACTTGGTCCAAAATTACACAGATATGCAA
>JAOTSS010000071.1 GCA_029864805.1 Candidatus Nitrosopumilus sp.
GGACAGATACTCTGTGACAAGAAGGGAACTAGAGTTGCAAAAGTGAATGAAATGATTGGTCCAATAAGTAGACCATATGCATCAGCAACGCCTTTAACAAACAGTATAAAAAAATTCATTGGTAAAAGCGTTTACACAATAGAGCAATCTCCTGTCAATAAACCAAAAAAATTTAGGAGAAGAAAATAATGAACATACTAGAAAAACAAAACTGTCCTGAATGTAAGTCTACATTAGTAGATGACATGCAGAATGGTGAAATCATCTGTTCTGGTTGCGGCGTAGTAGTCGATGATCAGATGTCAGATTATGGTCCAGAAACTATTAGCTCAAATTTCGAAGACAAGATGAAATTAGCAAGAGCTACAGGACAAACAACTTATTCTCAACATGATTTGGGAATAACAACTGAGATTTCAATTAGTGCAAAAGACTTTAGCGGGAAAACAATCAACCGTGAAGTTGCAAATCAAATGCACAATCTCAGAAAATGGCAACAAAGAGTACGAGTTTCCTCACCAAAAGAGAGACGACTTGCAAATGTTTTAACGAAAATGGGAGAAACATGTGATAGCCTTGGTCTTTCGAAAAATGTTTTGGAAACTGCTTCTATGATATACAGAAACTTGGACGGGCATGTTGATGTGAAGGGAAAATCAGTAGTTAGCATCACTACAGCTACAATTTACATGGCATGCAAACAATGTAATGTAGTTAGATCACTAGAAGAGATTTGTCGCGGAATTTGTCCACCAAAAGATGTCAAATCAAAAACAAAACTTGCAGCAAGATATTATAGAACCATGATAATGGAAATGGGGCATTTATCAGCCCCAGTTTTAACCATGGACAAATACATCTCAAAGATAGCAAACATGACACAGACTGAGGTGAGAGTTGAAAGACTAGCCTTGGAAATTGCAGAAAAAACTAAAGATAGTAGTATTGCAGATGGAAAAGCTCCAAATGGAATTGCAGCGGCATATCTGTATGTGGCATCTGTGCTACTTGGGCAAAACGTTCTACAAAGAGACGTTTCAAGTATTGCAGGAGTAACAGAAGTTACTATCAGAAATAGATGTAAAGAGATTCTAACATGCTACAAACTCAAAATTACTTTAAGACCGTCTCTGGCCAAATATTAAATCCCCCCCTCTTTTCATTTTATTATAAAAAAATCACATTAGGATTAGCTAAATTTCGTCGGTATTATATAGAGAAACAGAGGAAACACATCATGGCAGTATTAGAAATTAAAGATCTTCATGTTTCAAGAGAGGGTAAAGAGATTCTCAAAGGAGTAAATCTAAAGACTGGACCTGGAGAAGTACATGCCATTATGGGACCGAATGGTTCTGGAAAAAGTACACTGGCATACACATTACTAGCACATCCAAAATATGAGGTGACAAAAGGAGATATTTTGTTTGATGGCGAGAGTATCTTAGATTTAACAGCAGATGAAAGAGCAAAGAAAGGATTATTTTTAGGATTTCAATATCCAACTGAGGTTTCAGGTGTAGGATTTTCTCATTTTCTTAGAACAGCTTACAATTCTTTGAGCAAAGCACTTGAAGGGGATGACAGAGAAGTATTCATCACAGTGAGAGAATTTCAAAAATATCTAAAAGAGAATTTAGAAAAAGTTGGATTAAAAGAAGAGTTTCTATCAAGATATCTAAACGAAGGATTCTCAGGTGGAGAGAAAAAACGTGCAGAAGTTTTACAAATGGCAGTATTAAAACCGAAAATTTCAATTTTAGATGAACCTGATTCAGGATTAGATATTGATGCAGTTCAAGCAGTTGCGCAAGCAATAAGCAAAGTTTCAGGAAAAGATGCAACAGTAATTGTAATTACTCACTATGCTAGGATTTTGAAATTCTTAGACAAACTAGATTTTGTTCATGTTTTTGCCAGAGGTCAAGTTCTAAAAACAGGTGATGCGTCCCTGGCAGACAAACTAGAAGCAGAAGGTTATGATTGGATTCTAGAACAGCCGCAAACTAATTAGATTTAACTTAAAATATTTTCTGAGCATATTGATTTACAAAGTACGCGTAGAATTTTTTAAAAAATTTTTAGAAATCAATGATAATGAAATCAATATTGGAGTAAAATCAAAACCAAATAAAGGAGAAGTAAATAAAGAGATAGTCAAAAAAATTGCAAAACAGTTCGGTGTATTTACCAGTTCAGTTCAAATAAAACCAGGTTATAAATTACGAGACAAGATTATTGAGATTCTACAATAGAGAATCTAGTTTTTGTTTAAATAGGGTTTCAAAATTGTAAAAAATATGTCAGAAGATCAAAATCAATATTATTTTAATTTCTCATTTTTCAAAGTTGACCCTAAATGGAGATGGATGGCAGATTTGGCAAAAGAAGAATCGGCAAAAGAAGTGGAAAATGTGATTAATAATTCAGGAATAATGTTTAGATCATATTCAAACTTAGGATTAAGAGATGATGCGGACTTTTTGTTTTGGTTTGCAGCAAAATCAGTTGAAGAAATCCAAACAGTAATTGAGAAAATTTACAAAACAGTTTTTGGGAAATATATTCTTCCATCTAGAACATATTTGTCATGTACTAGACCATCACTTTATGTTCAAGAACAAAAAGCTCATGGATTTGTTACAGGTAATGATCCAAAAAAACATGTTATTGTTTATCCATTTACAAAGACTAGAGAATGGTATCTTCTACCAAAAGAAAAACGTCAAGAAATAATGGACGAGCATATTGAGGTAAGCAAGAAATATCCTCAAGTAGTTCTAAACACAACATACTCTTTTGGAATACATGATGAAGATTTTATGTTAGCCTTTGAAGTAGACAATATCAGAGATTTCCAGGATCTCATAATGGAATTAAGAGAAACCCAAGTTTCAACATATGTTAAAAATGACATTCCAATGATTGTGTGTGTCAAAAAAGATATTGTGTCATTAATTTCCAGCCTGGGCTAATTATTAAAAATAAATTAAGAATGTAAGCAAATTTTTATTTCAAAAACCAAAATATCAGGGCTGCAAATCTTGGATAAACATAAATGATGAAATTTTAAACGTGAAATAGTTTTGAAATATATAATAACAAACTCAGCTAGAGGATATAAAAATTGAATTACAATAAACTAGGAAAAACAGACATCAAAGTATCAGAATTAGGGTTTGGTGCATGGTCCATAGCATTAGATTGGTGGGGCAAAAAAATTGAAGAAGATGAAGCAAAAAGAATGCTCAAAAAGGCATATGATTTAGGGATTAACTTTTTTGAAACTGGTGACATGTACGGTAAAGGGAAAAGTGAGAGGCTAATCGGAGAAGTTTTCAAAGACATGAGAGATGAAATTATAATTTCCACAAAGTACGGGTATGATTTTTCAGAAGTAGAACAAATAGGACATAGCGAGCTTCCTCAAAGATTTGATGAAGATTTTACTAAAAAAGCATTAAGAGATAGTTTAGAGAGATTACAAACAGATCATCTTGACATGTATGGTCTACACAATCCAAAATTAAAACATATTAGAGATGATTCAATTTTTAATGTATTAGATAGTTTCATAGAAGATGAAACGATAAAGACATATCAAGTTGCGCTCGGTCCTGCAATTGGCTGGACACAAGAAGGTCTAGAAGCAATGGAGAGATCAAATTTAAGTGCGGTTCAAACAGTTTACAATATTTTAGAACAAACACCTGGAAATGAATTGATGAGAAAAGCTGAAGAGAAAAATGTTGGAATTCTTGTAAGAGTTCCAGAAGCATCAGGGATTCTTACAGGCAAGGTAAATGCAGACACTAAAATCGATGAGAAAGACCACAGATCAGTAAGAAAAGGGGAATGGATTAAAGCATCACTAGAAAAAGTTGAACTGCTAAGACCTATTGCAGAAAGAAATGGGCTAACAATTACAGAATTAGCAATGAAGTTCATCATGTCAAAGAAAGGATTTGCATCGGTATTTCCAACAGTAGTTAGTGAAGAAGAGATAGTAAACTATGTAGAGATGACAAAAGGAGAATACATCCCAGTATCAGACATGAAAGAGATTGAAGAATTGTATAATTCTTGGCCATCTTATGAATTAAAGGCAACACCTCAAGCAAACTAATTAACAAATGGACATTCCAATAGATTCAGAAAAAACTTTAGAAGTTATAGAAAGAATGAGGCGTGGTAAAATTGGACAACATAAGAAATGGAAAACAATAATTAAAAAAATCAAAAATGATGAGCCATTAAATCCAGGCGAATTAGAATATTATTCAAATCTAACTAGAATCTACAAGGACTCAAGTATTACGAGTAGAAGCAAAATTTATCATACAAAGATCTCAGAACTGGATGAAAAGATTCCATGTAATTCATGTGAGGAAAAATCAGAATATTATTGCAACATAAACGATCAGTATTTTTGTACTGTTCATGTAGTTGGACATGACGAAAACGAAATTTAAGAAGCAGGCACTTTTTCTTCTAAACTAAATGAATGCTCTACAAAATATTCTACACGTGTTTTTTTGAATTCACGAGAGCTGAAGAGAATTTTGTAATCATCCACATGAATTTGATCCTGAATTGTTTTTGCCATTTCATTTGCCTCATCATGTGTTTTACAATGAATCATTGAAAATACATTATAAGGCCAATCAGCATATGTTGGGCGTTCATAACAATGACTTACTTGAGGAAACGACCCCAAAGTTTCTCCAACTTTAGAAATTCTATCTTCAGGCACTTTCCAAACAATCATCCCATTTGCAGTAAATCCAACTTGTCTATGTCTTAAGATTGCTGCAAATCTTCTCATCACGCCAATCTCTTCATAGTATTTCATTTTTTCAAATAATTCATCTTCTGTGATTCCAAGATTTTTGGCAGATTTAACAAATGGTTCATCAACTATTTCCATATCTTTTTGTAATTCACGAATAAAATTTTTGTCATCTTCAGTAGGATTGAATTGGATATTTTTAATTTCTTTTTTCTCCTCTGTGGGTGCAACATCATGTTTTTTATCATCAACCATGTCTAATTTTACACCAATCTTGAACAATTGTAATGTAGGAAGCATTCTTACTTTTTTGATTCCTTTAAGAGTATTGAATTTCTCAAGTTCTTCTTTCAAATCAGAGCCCGGGGGAACTGCCAAAGTAAACCAAAGATTAAACTCATGGTCTCGTTCATAGTTATGACTGACACCCGGATGGCGATTAATTTGACTTGCAACATATTCTAGTTTATCATCTTCAATTTCCATTGCAACCAAAGAACTAGTATAGCCAAGTTTTCTAGTATCAAAAATTGCGCTTAGTTGCCTCAAAACACCAATTTCCTTTAGATGTTTTAGACGCTCTTTGATGAGCTCCGGCGTAGTGTTAAATTTTTTAGCAATAGCATCAAAAGGTCTCGTAACAAGTGGAAAAGTCCATTGAATTTCATTTAAAAGTTCTTTATCAGATTCATCCATCGAAGTCATCAAGTCAATATTTTGTTCATTCAATTAAAAATGTAGCTAGAAGATATTCAGTGATTTTTAATACATAAATAGAAACTCAAGCCCATTTGATCGATGATAGTTGATCTCAATTTACAAAATAAAGTAGTGATTGTTATCGGCGGAGGAAGGGAAGCAGAAAAAAGAATCAACTCGTTATTAAAGCAAAATTGTAAGATATTGGTATTAAGTGATATAGTAAACACCAAAATCAAGAAATTATCAAAAGATAATAAAATTAAGTTAAAAAAACAAAAAATTCAAGATACAAAATTTATTTCAACATTAAACCCTTACATGATTATTACAACTACTAATGACAAAAAAATAAATCAGACAATAATCAATGAAGCAAAAAGGAAAAAAATTATTGTCTATAGTTCAGATAATCCAGATGAAAGTGACTTTTCAAATCCTGCAATTATTGACTTTGATAAGATGATTCAGATTGCAGTATTTACAGGAGGGCAAAGTCCTGCAATCTCAAAGAAAATCAAAGAAAAATCAGAAGCAGTGTTGAAGAAGGTAATTACAAAAGAAGATATTGCTCAGATAAAAATTCAGAAGATCGCAAGAAAAATTGCAAGGGAATCCATTTCCACTCCCTCACAGAGAAGAGAGTGCTTACGTAAAATCATGAGTGATAATGAGATTGATCAGTTAATAAAAGACAGGCAGATAAAAAAAGCTGAAAAGAGAGCAATTACAATATTGAGGAATTGGAAATGAATCAAAACATAATTAATGCACGTGTTACTTTTCGTAATTCACCAATTCACATTCTTGAACGATTTACAATAAAAAACATGGAAAGTGCATATGAGCAATTCAAAAAGCATTCAGGATTAGATGAGTGTGTAATTATTCAAACATGTAACAGAATCGAATTATTTGGCAAATCAAAAACATATGACATAGGCAAAATCAAGAAAACATGGGCAACAATTACTGGGCTTGAGGAGGAAGTATTTGATGAAAATATAGAATGCGTTGAAAACAAAGAAGCTCTCCATCATTTGTTAAAATTAACATCGGGGTTAGATTCAATGGTGTTAGGTGAAGAACAGATCTTAGGTCAAATAAAAAATTCCATCACTTCAGCTAGAGAAATTAAGGCATCAGGACAACATCTTAACGCATTATTTGATAAGGCAATAAGAATAGGTACAAGAATTAGAAATACAAGTGGTATTGGCGCAGGAGGAATATCAGTTGGTTCCATGGCAGTTAAACTTGCAGAAGAGAATATTGATGAATTAAAAACAAAAAAAGTTTTGCTGATTGGAACAGGAGAGGTATCAACACTTGTTGCAAAATCGTTACAAAGAAGAGCGTATGCTTTTGATGTGACTAGTAGAACACTTGGAAGATCAGAGACATTTTGTGAAACAATGGGCGGAAATCCAATAAAATTTGAAGATGTTCTTTTAGGATTTTACAAGTACGATGTAATTTTTGTAGCAACAACAGCACCCTATTTTCTTGTAACAAATGAAAGAATAACTGAAGCAATGAAAAACAAGAAAGGTGGAATAATGATTTTAGATTTATCAAATCCAAGGACAGTAGATGAAAAAGTTGCAACAATTGGAGGTGTTAAATTAATGAATTTAGATCAAATTGCAGAAATGGTTGAAAAAAATATGAATGCACGATTAAACAAAGTAAAAACCGTTGAAAATATAATTAATGAAGAAGTCTCTGTATTAGAAGCCTCAATGAAAAGATTAGATGCAGAACCACTAGTGAAAGACGTATTCAAGAACATAGAAAATCTACGAGAAAAGGAGTTTCAAAAGGCTCTTCAAATGCTGGATGAAAAAGATGAGAAAAAAATCAAGATTATTGAAGAACTAACAAAAGCAGTAGTAGAAAGCATCGTATCAACGCCCATGAATAATATTAGAAAAGCATCTGAGCAAGGAAAACCAGATGTGTTAGAATTGGCAAGCAAGTTATTTGACTATAAAAAACAAAACTAGGTAGACTAGGATTATATTTTACCCAAAGAGAATTTCAATATGTCATTTCCTGCAAGACGTCTTCGCAGACTAAGAACATCTGAAAAAATGAGAGAGTTGATTCAACAAACCACGTTATCTACAAGAGATTTCATTTGCCCAGTATTTGTTCAAGAGGATCTAAAAACAAGAGTAAAAGTAGAATCAATGTCAGAGATTGAAAGACTCCCATTAGAAGACGTAAACAATGAGGTGGAAACAATTAGCGATTTAGGAATTCCTGCAATCATGCTTTTTGGCATTCCAACTCAAAAAGATGAAGCTGGTACTTCAGCATTTGACGATAATGGGATTGTTCAAAAGGCAGCATCTCAGATCAGGAAAAGTTTTGGTGATAAAATAGTAATAATGGCAGATGTTTGCCTATGCCAGTTCACATCAACAGGACATTGTGGAATAATTCAAGGAGATAAAATCGATAATGATTCCAGTTTAGATACGCTTGCAAAAATAGCTGTTAGTCAAGCAAAAGCAGGTGTAGATACAGTGTCACCGTCAGCAATGATGGATGGTCAAGTTACTGCAATAAGAAAAGCTCTTGATGATGAAGGATTTACTGATGTTTCAATAATGTCTCATTCAGCTAAACATCGTTCAAACTTTTACTCACCATTTAGAGATGCAGCAGAATGTGCACCAAAGTTTGGAGACAGAAAGACATACCAAGTTCCATACACAAATGCAAGAGAAGCTATGATGGAAGTTGAAACAGACATTAATGAAGGAGTGGATATAGTAATGATAAAACCAGCGTTGTCTTATTTAGATTTAATTGCAGAGACTAGAAGAAAATTTAATATTCCAGTTTCAGCATACAGTGTTTCTGGAGAGTATGCATTGGTAAAAGCTGCATCACAATTAGGATATGTTAATGAAAAAGACATCACAGAGGAAATACTATACTCAATTAAAAGAGCAGGTGCAGACATGATAGTGACATATTTTGCGAAATCAGCCTCAAAGTTTCTTCAAGAATCATGAGAAACGACGAGCGTTTTGAGATTCAAAGAGCATTTGATTTATTACCACATGTTGTAGGCTCAAGTTGGGCAGTGATTTG
>JAOTSS010000072.1 GCA_029864805.1 Candidatus Nitrosopumilus sp.
TTGATTCGCTTATTCTTTGGGTCTCCTTGTGGTTTTCCTTTTGTTTTAACCACATCACCATGAATGAAAATATAATGCCTAGAATTGCCTGTTTTATTTTTGTAAAGAAATGCAGTTTTACTTGAGATATATCTAGTTGCCATAACTCACTTTTTTCATAATTTAGTGGAAAATAAGCATTTGAAAAATATAATTCGTTATTGAGAAATTAAAAACAACGAGAAATACGTGGAAAACCCACGGAACTAGAACCATTCCCTAACATGAATTGTTTTCCTAACCTGTCATTCTACGACGCAGAACAACGGCTTCTCGTTATAATGCGTACGTCAAAATAATATTTAAGAATGATCTCGATCTTAATTGATTCCAAAAAATTGCATCTGTTAATTTTTGAATTTAAAATAGTTCCTAGGCAGATTAACTATAGGAATGTCCCTAGAACAAAGATGTGAAACATGTGGCAGGCCAAAACTGTTGTATGCGAAAACCAACTTGGCGATTTGCCCATACTGTGATCCCAGATGCGAACACTGCAATCATTTTAAAAAAGATCACATCTATGTTGGAAACAGCACCTGTCAACGGTGTGAAAAATGCTCTCTGATATGGAAATGGAATACTGAATCATGGTATCTAAAACTATGAGCACTAATTTGTTTTCATAAAAAACTGACAAAAATTATCATAATTTCATAAGGTTGTTTGTTGAAAATAATTTAAACGTCATAATCTGCTTGTTCTTTTTGTGGAATTGTTAATTCGAGAATTCACTCTTGACGGCATATCGTCAATTCTTAATTTATTGTATGATCTGGACAGGCCAAGACCTTTGGATGATGATGAGGCTGAGATATTCAAAAATAAGATCAGTGATTATTTTTTAGATTCTCAAAAGAATATCATCGTAGCACAGCAAGACACAAAAATTTTGGGGGTCGTTAGCATAATTTACCTACAAAGATTAAATCATGATAAAATTGAAATGTATATTCCAGAATTAATAGTAGCAGAAAAACTTAGGTGTTTGGGTATTGGCAAAAAGTTGATACAATATTGTATGAAACTTGCAAAAAAGAAAAATTGTTACAGAATAAGACTAGAATCAGGTAACTCTAGAAAAGATTCTCATAAATTCTATAAAAGTATGGGATTTGAACAATCAGCACGATTTTTTTCAAGGCATGTGTGATGACTCACACGAAAACATGGTTTTCTAAATGATGAAGATTCTTGAAGAATTACAATAGTCCTTTCATTTGATCAAAAATTCAAAAATATTAAAAATATAAAATGACTTTCTTGTTTGGAATAATGTGGATGTGGTATCTTAATGGATGGTGATGCATGGAATGGCCTGTCTTCTGAATATGATGATAATGTTGAAAGAAATTTTGATCCTGTTATATCTGGTTATCTTTCAGAAGAAATTAAGATCACAAGTAACCTGTGTAGGAAAATTATCCAACCTGACATAAAATATACGATAATTGATATGGGTTCCGGCACTGGTAGGGTTTTGTTTGCGCTGCGTTCAATTCTGGGCACTTCTATATCTTATTGCGGTCTTGATGTGTCTCAATCTATGATACAATTATCAAAAAATAAACAATATGAAATGAAGGATCATGCTATTTCATTTCTAAACTATGATGCAACAAATCCTGCAATTGATGAACTCTTTGATGATGATTCTATAAAGATCACAATGTGTATGTACAATACGGTTGGGGTGATAGATGTCGCTAAAAGACATCAGTTCTTTGATAACATGATAAGGTTGGCAGGAAAAAATGGATTGGCGTTGATTTCTGCATTTAATGGGGACAATTTTTCTTTTGCTGCTCCAAAGATGTATGTTCCCATGGAAAAAATGATCAAACAAATTGATGTAGATTCATTTGATGAGGAAAAATTGGCATTTAAGAATAAACTTGGATATTACAGTCAATGGTTTACAAAAGATCAACTGCTAGACTTACTGCGTTCAAATGTAAAGCCAATTCCTATCAATGTATCTTTGAACAAGCATGTACATACATTTGGACATATTTTCTCAAATCGTAGTGCTTCGTAATTTTTATTTACTGAGCAAATATTGCCCTTTTTCTAACATGATCGTATTTTCATTCTGAAGAATATTCAAATGTTTAAGAATATCTTACAAATGAGCCTTCTCAAAAACCATAATCAGATTAATATGTCTCAAATTTTTGTAATTTAGTTTTAAAATAACGAGATACATGGAAAACACGTAAAACCAAGGACGTATTCCTAACATGATGTGCTTTCCAGACCGATCATTCTACGACGCAGAACAATGGTTTCTCGTTAATACGGCTACGTCTAAATCCTATTTAACAATGATCCCAATTCCTATTTGATTATTATTAAAAACTATATCTTTATGATCTTATCTGAGTATGTTTTTAGCGAATTCTTTTTTTGGTTTTGCACTCTAGAAAAATACTTCCTGATATACATTTACAACATGTAATAATTTTTAATTTTAATTAATATGACATAAAAAAAATTGATCGGTTGATCTTCTTAGTTTAGAACATTCTGAGTCTGATTTTTTCTAAAAATTTGTATTTTAATAACTATCAATTTTTATTAAATGCAATTCTACTCAAAACATTATGGCACAATGTTGTATTTGTAAACTTGTTCCAGGAACCCTGAAAATTACTGATGGTAATCCTGCCTACAAAGGAAAACCGATTTGTAAAGAGTGTGCAGGGTATCGTAAATTACTCAAAGAAACTAAGTAGGTTCTTCTGATTTTGTTTTGTTTTTAGCAGCCCACTCTTCATACATTTTGATTAATTCATCAACGTCTTTTCCTTCCTCAGAATAGGTGACTATCACTCCAAATGTTCCTTTTTTATCATGTCCTCGAGCAAAGTATCCCCAAAAAGAATCCGGTAATTTTGCAAAACTACTTGAATCATGTGATACTCCAATTAGGTTATTCCCTATCACTTCAACTACTTTTTTTGCATCGCCTTGTTCAATCATGGTTGACTACCCACTTGATGTAATGGAAATTTGAAATATTGTCCGTCAATTCACACCTTTTCTTCTGGTCATTTTTTCCCCTGTCAATACTATGCTATTCTTAAAATTCTCCAGTTTGGCATTCCTTTCGTCTTTTTCTGATTTTGCTAATTCACGGATAATGGTATCTTGAGAATCTACAAAGTTTTCACATTTTTCACATAGCCACAATGTGACCTTTTCTGTTGTTTGAAATATGGGTAATCTCCTACCGTTGCATTGTTTACAGAATAATGGCATGTTCTCTATGTCTCCTCTATGGGCTTAACCTGTCTGGATCTCGTGGGTACAATACCACTTCACGAACATTATCTATTCCAATTAATGTGGTCATCAATCTGTCCAATCCCATTCCCCATCCGGAATGAGGCGGCATTCCCCAATCAAATGTCTTAAGATGGTCTGTGAATTGAGCAGGATCTAGGCCTTGTTCTTTTAATCTCTCTTTTAGCATCTCTGGATTATGTAGTCTGGTTCCGCCTGATGACAATTCCAAAAATCCATACTGCAAATCAAATGAACGTGAAAGTGTTGCATCTTCATCCTTTTCTCTAATGTAAAATGGTTTTAGCTTCATCGGCCAGTCTATCAAAAAGAAAAATCCGGGATGATTTTTCCCTATAGTTCTGAGGTGTGAATCTAATAAATCATCACCAAATTCAACTTGCTCACCTTCCTTTTTCAATTCCTCAATACATTGAGTGTATGTTACTCGTTCAAATGGTGTTGTTGGTACCTCTATTACGTGCTCTATTGCTTCTTGTTCTTTTTTGCAGTTTTCTGAAATGTCCTTGTAAACTGCTAACACTAATGATTCTAAAATATTCATGACATCGTTGTAATCCATGAATGCTGCTTCAATGTCAATACTGGTAAACTCAGTTAAGTGTCGTCCAGTGTGAGAATTTTCTGCTCTATAAAAGTTTGAAATCTCAAAGACTCTTTCTAATCCCATTGTCATTTGTTCTTTGTACAATTGTGGACTTTGAGCAAGATATGCGGTCTTTCCAAAATAATCTAATGAAAATAAATCAGCTCCTCCTTCACTTGCACTACCAATAATTTTTGGCGTTGTAATTTCTAGGAATTTTTTCTCAGACAGGGTTTTTCTTAGCGATTGTAATACATGATGACGTAATTTGAAAATTGACGCCGTCTTTTGATTTCTCATATCTAGTGCACGATGATTCAATCTTGTGTCAATGTTGCTTTCCAATCTACCGATCGGATCTACTGGCAACGGATGGATTGCTTTTCCTAAGACTTCAATTTCGTCAGCTTTAACCTCGAATGCAAAATCCCGAGCTTTGGTTTCTTGAACAATTCCCTTGACACTTACTACGCTTTGACGATTTATCTCACCTAGGTTATCATTTAGTTCCCCTTTAACTATGACTTGAGAAATTCCTGAAACATCACGTAGTGTAATGAATGACATTTTTCCTAATTTTCGAAGATCTTCAATCCATCCACCCAGTACAACCGATTTGCCAATTAATTCTTCATTTAGTTCTGAAATATCGTGAGTTTTTACAAAAACCATACCTATCTTTTATCCTCAAATTCTATCTCAATGTCAAGGTTTCGGGCATTTTTGACAATTTGTACAACTTTTTGAGTATCAATTGGAAACTTTGGAGTCCATTTACCTGAAATTACAGCTTTGGTCTTTTGAACGCCACCTGGTGCCCAGACTGCATTAATTGATAGAATTTTTGTTGGAAAAAACAAGTCTTCTATGAATCGTTTATCAGTTTCATCAGCTTCCACTAACCAAATTTTTCCCTTGAATTCATCTTGTAATGTTCGATATAGGGTGCGACTTTGTCTAATTATCATAATGTCATTTTTGTCCAATGATAGTATGAAATTCCCGTTAAATTCCCTGCACGAATACAGTGTGAAATTATCTACTTCTTTGTTTGATTTGGAAATTTTTGCAAGATTCATTGATGCCTCGATGTCTGCTTTTGTTAATTCACCTGATTCAACCTTGCTTTCACACTTTGGACATAGTACTGAATTTTTTGCATCAAAGCCACAAATTGGTAATTTCATTTGAATCGACTTTTTTTTATTCTGATAATGTTGTTTATATCCCTTAGTGCAAAACAGAAATTCTAGTTTGGATCTAATGATATTATGGCATTTCTGATTGTTGATGGGTTATATTCAAAATATTCTTCATCGAAGGGCCCGGTTTATGCAGTTGATGACGTTGATTTCAAATTGGCGCATGGAGAATCCATGGGGGTTGCAGGTGAAAGTGCATGTGGAAAAAGTACATTAGGTTTATCATTGATTAGAATGCTCTCTGGTGGAACTATACAGGGAAAGATCACATTTGATGGGGATTCTATTTTAGATGTGGATCAATCCGTCTTTGATGATGAATTTAGATGGAAAAAAATCTCTATGATATTTCAGGGCGCAATGAATTCTTTGGATCCGGTGTTTACAATTAATGAACAATTTATTGAGATTTTAAAACAACATGGATTTGAAGGTGATTCCAAGAAAATAATTTTAGATGCAATGAATTCTGTATATCTTGATGAACATGTCTTAAAAAAATATCCTCATGAGCTAAGCGGTGGAATGAAACAAAGGGTGATTATTGCAATGGCCTTACTTTTAAAACCAAAATTTGTAATTGCCGATGAGCCGACTACTGCCTTAGATGTCTTGATTCAGGCTCAGATTGTAAATTTACTCAAATCTTTAAAAAAAGAGGGTATGTCTTTTATGCTAATTACACACGATTTAGCAGTGTTATCTGAAATCGCAGATAAGATTGGAATAATGTATGGGGGACAAATGGTTGAATTTGGCTCTTCAGAACAAATATACAAAAATCCTAAACATCCTTACACTCAAGGACTTTTAGAATCGATTCCGAAATTAAATGGCAATGTTCCAAAATATATCAAGGGAGTTCCTCCAAGTTTACTTGATGCTCCTACAAAATGCCGATTTGTTGAACGATGTCCTTTGGCAATTGAAAAATGTCAAGAATTACCACCTAAATTTAAAACGGAGTCAGGCTATGTTAGATGTTGGTTATATGAAGATGAAAAATAATTTTATTTTGAACTAAGGAATTCTTCATCAATTTTTTTTAAATAAATTTCTTGTATCTGTGCAATTTCTCTACCTGTTGTATTTTTACAAATCATTTTTGCATATTGGATTAAATCTAGATTCTTTTGTGTTTTTTCAAATTCTTCAATCTTCTTAAATGATTCTTGCTCGAACTTCATAATGTCTTTAAATTCACTACTAATTTCTTCAAGTTTCATTTTTTTATAATCTGTGGAATTTGATTTTCTAATATTGATCTCATCAATCAGTTTTAGAATTTCATCCGATTCTTCCATGTTTCATTAAAAAACACCAAAATAAATTATTTTTGCATTTTCTTTTTATGTTCTAAAATGTGCTTTAATCCGTCTGTCATGCTTAACGAATCCAAGTCAATTTCACAGTAGGTGCACTTCAATTTATCAAGAGTATTTTTTTACGACTGGCAAACAAGAGTCAATAATTCTCAGTACTTCTGATCTGATAACTTTTTTATCAATTGATATCCACACTCTGGATTTTTTAATTGCAAAAGAAATGGTTTGAACTTTTTTTCTTTCTTCCCAGACGAATTCAATTTCTCCAAGATTCTTATCAAAAAATCCTTCGAGATCTGTTTTCATTGCAATATGTGAGAATTGGTACTGTGTATTTTTCTCATTTAGAAGTGGGATCAACTCTGGTCTTCTTTTATAGGCTAATAATTCTCCACTTTCACCAATCACACCTACAAATCTGATAAATGGACTGATGGTTGCAATGGTGTCACAAATCTTTTCAAAATCTTTTTTTGACATCTGATGAAGTTCTAAAAAGATGATATTTTAATGAATTGCATGTTTCTTATCCTGGATTTAATTAAATAAAGCCTGCAAATAGTTTGATTTGTGGAATTTGCTGATATCTTTCCATTTGCTCCTGATGACGGATATTTGATTTTAGCTCTAATCAATTTCTTTGGTTCTCTTATCCCCTTTGTTCCGCTACCTGGATTTTTGTTTCTTGCTACAATGTCTGTTGGCAATCAATATGATTTGCATGTTTTGGCGCTGGTATCTGCAATTACAGCTACCGTCGCAAAACAAATCATATTTTTTATCAGCTTCAGCGGAAGAAAAATTATGAATGCAAAAACTAGAAAAAGAATGCGACCATTTGAAAGACTGGTTAAAAGATATGGTGCAGCAGCCGCATTTGTTGCTGGAGCAACACCCATACCTGATGATATTATATTTGTCCCTTTAGGACTAGCAAAATATAATGCAAAAAGGTTTTTTGTTGCAACACTTGCAGGTAAACTTGTTCTTAGTTATGTCATAGTTTTTATTTCACATTACGTCGGATTGTCTTTCATAGAGCCTTTCTTGGAAAATATCAATGATGCAACTCCTGTGTACATTGGAATTGCTATCTTTGGAGCGATGATGACTGCAGTTATAGTATTGCTTTTAAAATTGGATTGGGTGAGAATCATGGGTAAATTTGCCCCATGGACTTTGGATGAAAATAATGAAGATTAATTTTTTATTTTAAAATTCCATAACTTGTCTGTTGCTTCTTTTATTCCTATTCTTGGTGATGCGATTATCTTCTTTGGTTTTATGCATTCAGAAATATACAATTTGGAATTTTTTGTTATGTCGATACCGTAATGCTCTTTGGTAATTGCAAGGGCCTGTGTTAGTTTTGCAGGTCCGTTTGCAAGATTTTTTAAACTTGTATTGCCTCTGTTTTCTTGCATGATTGAAATGCCTTTTTCAGGTTTGATTGCACGAATAAGTACTGCCCCTGCTTCAACTTTGGGGTTTTTTGCTACAACATTAAAGCAAAAATGCATTCCATATGTAAAATAGACATAAGCCAAACCTACATTTTCGAACATAATTTTATTCCTTTCTGTAATTTTTCTAAATGCGTGACTTGCTGGGTCGTCTTTGTGTCGATATGCTTCAGTTTCTGTAATTATTCCTGATATTTCATGTCTTCCTATTTTTCTAATGATCTTTTTTCCCAGGAGGTTCTTTGCAACCTTGACTGTGTCTTTTGAATAAAATTCTCTAGGAAGAATAGTCAATATCTATTTTAACTTCTTTGTTGTTCTTTAACTCTGTGATTAAATGAAATAGTTTTACAATGTCGCTTTTTAGTACTCTGATTAATTCTTGATTGTAAATTGTGGCGGCCGGATGAATAGTTAGAAAATACAGTTGACCGTCTTTTCGTACTAGTTTACCTCTGAATTTTATAATCTCAGAACCTCCTAAAAGAGAATTAAATGCGGTATTTCCTAAAATACAAATAATTTTTGG
>JAOTSS010000073.1 GCA_029864805.1 Candidatus Nitrosopumilus sp.
TGAAGGGCCCAAAGGTGGCCCGGGAATGAGGGAGATGTTGGCCACCACTGCAGCACTTGTTGGGCAAGGATTAGGCAAAAAAGTTGCAATGGTCACTGATGGAAGATTTTCTGGAGGAACACGTGGGTTCATGGTAGGCCATGTTGCACCAGAAGCGTATGTTGGTGGCCCTATTGCTTTAGTAAAAGATGATGATGAAATCACAATAGACACAGAAACCAATATCATCGATCTTCATGTGTCAGAGGAAGAGTTAGAAACCCGAAGAAATCTATGGAGTAGGCCCAAACCAAACTATACTGTAGGAGCACTTGCTAAATATGCATCATTGGTGGGCTCTGCAGCACAAGGTGCCATTACAAAGCCAATTCTGTAAAATAGCGTCCAACAGAATTAAAGATCTTTTTCTAGCCTATTCCAAACAATTGTCTCTTGTTGTTTGACATAGATTTTTGATAATTCGGACCATGCTTTTTGAATATCTAAGGAAAATTTTTTAAATCCTGATGTACTTGCTAAAGAAATTTTGTTTTTAGGATTATAGTTAACCTCGTCTAGCGAAATACAATGAACAGTGTCATTTCTAACTTCAAATAGTCTGGACATTATTCTGGTGAATTCAGGATCAAACACTTTCCAATCTAGAAATGTTCGGATTTTTCTATTAATTGGAACTAAATTTAACAAGTAGAGAAGTTCGGAGCTATCGCTTTGATTAGAATACCCTATTATTCTTAAGCGGATTATTTCATCAAACAAAAAAGCCATTTTTGAGAATGCCAATAAAACACTATCCCTATTTTTTGATATTGTCATCTTTGAATCAAATCCTTTTTTGATTGAACCCTCATTTAGAAAATAATGGCGGTTATTGTCAATAACATATAGTCGTATATTTGGAGATATTTTCTTCCTTTTGATGTTGGCGACGTATTTTGAGAGACTCATTAACCAAAGAAAAAACAATCACCAATTAAGGATTTTGAAGAATTTCAGATGAGAAATGATCAATTAGTTCACAAGGTGTATAGATCATCGATCAGGGTAATTCACAGAGATAACAGGAAAGAAAAATAACATCATGCTATAAAATTACTGTTGTCTACAGGTTTTCTATCCCCAAAACATCATGGTATGCCTTTGGAATCATCTGCTGACCCTTAAAAAGTACGTTGTTTACGGCCGTATCTAAAACATAAGTTTTTGCCCAATCATCGTTACTTCTAATTGAACGGCCAAATCCTTGCAATATCTTTGTGAGAGTTTGAGAAGTGTACCATAAGGGGAATTTATTCATCTTAGCCTTGGTTCTCTTTTCAGTGTAATTTGGGTAAGGTACCTTTGCAATAATTTGGAATCTTGATAAATCATCCTTAAGATCAACGCCCTCCCAAAGCGATGATGATAGTAATACACCAGTAGGATCAATTGCATGTTCTGAAATCACATCATCTTGTGATTTTCCATCCTTGTTTTTGCTATGACAAATCCTAATTCTTGCGGCATTTTTTTGAGAAAGGTTTTGAAGGATTTTTTGGCATCTTGGGATAGAAGATGTTAAAATTAATCCGCGTTCACTTGAATGCTCATCTAAAATTCTATCAATGGTTTTGATTACTTCAAGTTCATCTTCATCAGTAGACCCATAACTTAATCTGCGAACGTTAAGAAGATCAATTTCCCTACTTTCAATTGGAAATGGGGATTTTTCAGTATCTACAAATCCAACATCATCTTTTTCCAACCCCATATTTTCACAAAAACTTGATTTATCGATTGTGGCAGACATGAATAACTGATAATCTGTTTCGAAGAATTCATTGGCAAATTTTGAAACATCTATAGGTCTTACTGATATAGTTCTGAAATTACCATTAAAATCTTTGACAGGATCATTTACAACAAAATTATCTTTATCAGACATGATATCTATTTTTGCTTGAGCAGATCTATTGTATCGTCTTTCCAATCCGCTAATCAATTCATAGTCGGGTTCTTTTTTAAATGCAGAACTTTCTTTGATATCATTTATTTTTTTGGCATAAGAATATGCCATATCATCAGTTAATTTGATTACAGAGTCCAAATCTGAAAAGTCATATCTTTCAGAATTTAGATTGCATTCCTCAACTTGGCCACTGAAGATGTCAAATCCAACAAACTGGATTATTTGATCCTCGATTTTATGTGCCTCATCAAAAACGGTGATCTTTCTATCAAGATAATCTTCAAAAAGTTTTTTGTTAAATTTCATTATTGTGAAAAATGCATGGTAATTCCACAAAGAATGCTTTGATGTTAACGCATCATACTTTTGCAAATAATAGTGACATGATTGAGAATCCTGAGTTTTGTCTTCAACTTGTTTTATTGTAGGCTTGTACTTGCATACTTCAACTACCTCCTTTCCATTTTTACTAATTCTCTCTTGACATACTCCTTTGTCGCATGAAAGCCCCCACCTCATAGCTCTCCTGTCATTTTCAACTTTTTCTGTATCCATTAATTTGAGACATGGGAAATTTTGTTTTCCTTTTACTGGTTTTAGAAATGGAATGTCTTTAATATATTGGTCTTGGAGATGTTTTGATGCTGTAACAGTAAACGAGCTATCAAAATAACTTGAGACAGTGGCTCCCACCAGAGACTTTCCCACACCTGTAGGCGCACACAAAATAATTTTTTTATAGCCTGATTTCAAATTCTCTTCAATTTTTGCAAGGATATCTTTTTGAATTTCACGTGGAGTAAACTGTGTAGGAAATTTTTCTAAAAGAGACAGGATCAAATCTACTTTTTCTCAATATTAAAAGCATGAAGGTTCTTGTAATATCATATAATCAGTAATCTAGTTTAATATCAAGTAAAACCACACTATATTGTGGAATTACTAGATGATAAAATGAGAGTTTGGCTTGAAAGTGCTAAATTTGTAAAACCAAATCCAGGAGTGTACGTTCTGTACAACAGAAGTAAAGAGCCAATATACATTGGAGAAACGGACAATTTAGAGCAAACTTTTACAAAATATGTGGATACGGATTTTGAAGGAAATGAGTGCAAGCAGAAAACGCAGTCATACCAAAGAGTGTTTGCAGAAAATCCTAAAGAATTACAACTTAGATTAATCGAAGATTTCAAAAATGAAACAGGAAAGTTTCCTTCATGTAATTCTGAGATTCAATTAGAAACACCTTGATACTGTGCATTGCATTGCAGTGAAATCCTAGTTGATTAATATGAAAACTGCAAATTTTCAGTATGTCAAACGCAATGATATATGTAGGAATTGCCATAGGTGTTGTAGCGATGGCAGGAGCTATTGCATACGGCACTGCAAACCAACAAAATTACATTCCAGAGGATGCAGTCTTATCTCCAGCAGCAGAGCAGGGATTACTACCAAAAACAGGAGCTTTAGGTGCTGATTTGAATAAAGAAAAGTGGCACGAAGATCCATTTGGTGATCTTGCACAAAAAGTTAGAGAGCAAAACGGACGATAATCTAGCCAGTTTGGATTATCTCCTTTTTATTTAATATCAAAGAAGATTTTTCAAAAATGTCATATTCCAAGGGTGTGAAATAGAAGATATTTTCCAAGTTATAGTGCCCGACCTAAAATTTTAGAGAAAACAATTAATTCAAGATGAGCAGAATAAGATAATGCATCAGTGTTACTATTGCGAGCAATTATTTGATTCAAAAGAAGAACTCTACGATCATGTCGAAGTTCACTCAGACATTGAACGAAATAAAGAAATCATGGAAAGAAAAAAAGAGAAAGAGAAGAATAAGGATTCAAGCCCAAAGTAAAAAAAATAGAGCAAAGGTCAGAATTTATCCAATTCAGGGGCAGATATAATTATTTTAATTTCAATTAATATGGATTGGGTTGAAAGAATGTTGCAAAAGTCATGTGGCCAAACACTCACAAAAAGTGAAGTTCTTCAGAGTTTATTTCACATGATAGAGATAAATGAAAACACCCTAAACCAAATTCAAACAAATAACATGCATTTTGGACCGGAACTTGAAGAACTAAAACAAACAGAAATAAGAGATTTGAATTTCCATTTAAAATATTATCGAAGTTTGGTAAACTATATCAATTCGATTCCTGAAAGTAAAATTATTGAAAAAGAACATCAATAACATTTACCTATTACATACAGGCTAAAATTTTATTTAATTGGAATCAAACAATCATTAATGTCAATTTCCAACATGAACACAATAAATAAAAGTCCACTACCTTAATTTTTCAAATATCAAGTCATATTCTGATTGTTTCTTTGTATTCTGGCCAAACTCTGTTTGAACATCATATTCTTCACGTCGTTTATCTAAAATTATCTCTAGTTTTTCAACTTCTTTTGCAATCATTCTTCCTGAATCTTCTTTTGCAAATTGTTTTTGCTGGTCTTCGTTTTGCCCTCTTGTGGGAAAATGTTTACCATAAAATATATCATGTAAATTACAAATATTTTCACGTTTTACTAGTTCGGATAGATCAAAATGACCCTGTTCATGTTTTAATAAATTCTCGGTGTTTTGAGAAATCCTAAACCAAGAGAGATTAGAAAAGAATTCTACGGATAGATGAATGTTTTCAATCAGAAACATTATTTGATCATTTATTTTTTCAGAACTAATTGTCCATGTAAATCGATATTTTATTACGCTGTGAGAATCCTCGAATGCTGCAGGGTTGGATTCGGCTTTAAAATCAGACCATTTGAGAAATGTCTTAGGTGTCCAAACAACAACATCACTTTCACTCATAATACATCACTTTCATCTAAGGATAAAATTATAAGATTCTTGCCTATGATATTACAGTAAAATGAGAGTTAGATCATTTTTTCAACCCATTTTGATCAAAATTCAAGACATGTTTTATTTTAAGAATTTTTGATGATTGAAATTAGAAATAATAAAAGCAAGGTGTTTGCTGGTTTGGTGTTTGTACGTAATTCCCAAAGAATAGAGGCAACATAATACCGAACTTGCTTGCTTTCATATTCTAAACTATCATCATTATAAAGACATCTTCTAAATGAAGACTAGATGGTATCAATCCATAGAATTGGAGTGTTAACGAGCTTATCGACAAAGAGTAAAAAGGGAAAGCCCCCCTTTGTTGCCTAGAAACGCGATATAACTTGCGTTAGTACGGAAGTTGATTTGTTGGGAATTTTTGGTGGTTCAAATTTGAGTGGGAGCATAACGTGTGCCTGGCTTGTTGCCCAGATTACGCGTAAAAATCAACAAGAATCTCGTGAAATATGTTGGAAAGGAGACGGCAAATCTTGATGTAACAAACATAGTGGGAATATCCCAAGATGACAACTGTACGGTTTATGATGACTTGGTAGACAAAATATTACAGATAAGGCCTAGAGATTCTTACAAGTTTGGACTATCCAGAAGCAATTTGATTGCACTACAAAAAAGAATCAGAAGCAATGGCAGAGTAAACATCCCACTCAGACTCCAGAGCAAAACAATTGAAAAACTAAAGCAGGTATTTTCAGGTATTTTTCCAGAAAATTATCGGAAAAATCACCGGAAAGATGCCCGAAACACAAGAAGAAACTGTCACCACAAGATACAGAGGCCAGAGGGGACCAGACAAGAAAGCAAGAAACTATCCGCATCATACCATGAAGAATCTCAGACAGTTTCAGAATATACCGCATGACAATTTCAGAAGTTACATGCAAGAAAACAAGGGCGTTGACGTTGGAGGCAAAAGCTTCAACTTGGATGGATTGGTAGTGGCAATCTTGATTGTCTGTGCAATATCCGCAGGAGGATATGGCTTGTGGTGGTTGTACAACAAAAGAAAATACCAAGATGATTGTGAAGGATAATTTTTTTGAATCTTTTCACTAATTTTTTTGATATTTACAATCCTGTGATTTGCTGTTAGATGACAAAAAAATTAAAAGGATATGTTGATGTTATTCTCCAGAATCTAGCACTATCAAGGTTCCAGTCATCATTGCATGATCAGGATCACACCACTGCTTGTCAGGATTGTATGGAACCTCACATGAGAAGGTAAATGTTCCTGTCTTGTCTGCAACAAATTCTACTGTTTCAGTTCCTCCTCTTGGATCAAGCATTGAAGTTGATACTCCAAACTCTGGAATCGAGAAAGAATGATAGTTTCCTCTAGGATTTGTTACCTTTAGCACGACTGTATCTCCCTTGTTTACTACGATGGTATTAGGACTCCATCTGTGCAGTTCCACAAATACTGCATACTCTACACCTTCCTCATTTTCGGTGTTTGCAAAGAACTCTACTTCCCCTAATTCAATGTCAAATGAGCGTACTTGAGGTTCTGCATTACTTGGAATGACAGTTGAAGGATTTGAAATTGTGTCTGGACTCATCATGCGATTCATCATTTCCTGATTCATCATCATGCCTCCTCCCATCATGCCTTGACCCATCATCATGTTTCCTGAACCCATCATCTGCTGCATCTGTTCCATCATCTGAGGGTTATTCATCATGGTCTGTAACATCTGTTCTCTAAGTTCGGGATCCATCGACATGGGTCCCATCATCCCCTGCATGAATTGGGAATCCATCATCATGTTTCCTCTCATCTGTGACTGCAATTCTGGATCATTCATCATTGGACTCATCCAGTTCTGCATTGATTGAGGGTTATTCCTAAACTGATTCATCATGTTTTGTCTAAAGTCTGGGTCTTGGCATTGCCTGCTGCATCTGCTGCGGTGACAGGTTACCAAAGTTCATAGGTCCTGGTCCAGGCCATGCTCCTTGCAACATAGCAAATCCTATTCCAATTCCTGCAACAAAAACGCCAACTGCAATTCCGACCCATACATATTGACTTACCATGACATGAAAAATGAACTTTCTACTCTTATACTAAGCGCCTGTTTTCCATCATATGCTGTCATATCTGATTACAACATCATAGAACTAAGACATAGAACAACTCCATCATCTTGATATTGTGTTTTATCTAACAATAACTCGATCACAATGACTACGGTTCAATCAATCTCTAAACTCTATCAAGATAAGATGTGGAAACTGAGAATCATCACATTTACTGCGGGTGCAGTTGTGATGGGATTGGAGATCATCACAAGCAGAATTCTGACCCCCGTTTTTGGCAGTACGATATACACCTGGGGAAGCCTGATTGGAGTAGTTTTGAGCGGTCTAAGCTTGGGCTATTTTTTGGGGGGAAAGGTTGCTGACGATCATCCCCAGTTTGAAAAGATCTGTGGAATTATTTTTTCAGTTGGATTATTCATTGTAGGAATTCCATTTTTTGCATCTCCTGTTGTGGATTTTACCGTTGCCGTATTGCCTGGAACCCAATACACTCCATTGGTTGCAACATTTTTGCTGTTGATGCTTCCTTCTGTTTTGCTTGGATTTGTATCCCCATACGTAATCAAGCTTGGAACAAATACGTTGCATAAAGTTGGAAATATCTCCGGCAATCTTTATGCCATTGCCACAATAGGAAGCATTTTTGGCACATTTCTAACCGTGTTTGTCTTGATTCCCAACATTGCAGTGAATCAGATAATTTTTGGTTTGGGGATCTCATTAATTGCAAGCTCCCTAATCGGTCTCAAGGCATCTCCCAAAACTATTGCCGTTGCAGTTGTGATGATTTTGATACTTCCTTTGTCTTCATTGCCTGTAAACACAATCTCACACAATGGGAAACTAATCTATGAAAAAGAGACACCCTTTAGTCATTTGGACATTGTTGAATATGGAAACAACATCAGCATGTATCTTGATGGCATGAGGCACAGCTCAATGAATTCCAAGGATCCGCTTGATCTGGTAATAGATTATACTGAATACTTTCATCTAGGAATGCTGTTTAATCCTGAAGCCACCGATATTTTGTTTGTAGGTGGAGGGGGGTTTACTGGCCCAAAAAACTTTCTTGAGTTGTATCCTGATACTAAAATAGATGCAATTGAGATTGATGCAGATGTAATCAATGCAGCAGAGACGTTCTTTGGTCTGGAGAAAAATAATCCAAAACTTCAGATATTCAACGATGACGCACGAAAGCATCTATCCACTTTTGAGAAAAAGTATGACCTGATTGTTCTGGATGCATATGCATCAAACTATGTGCCCTATCATTTGATGACTCAGGAATTCTTTCAAACAGTTGAGAAAAGACTCGAACCCGATGGTGTTGTGGTCTCCAACGTCATCGGTTCTATAGAAGGGAATAATTCCCAGCTGGTCAGGGCAATGTACAAGACAATGAAGGAAACGTTTCCAGTGTCCTACATTTTCCCCACAGAAGACAGAACAACAAACGTGCAAAATATCATGATAGTCTCATCAAACCAGCCATACGAATTTGACAGACTGACCCTTTTGGAGATGGCAAAAAACAGTCCTGCAG
>JAOTSS010000112.1 GCA_029864805.1 Candidatus Nitrosopumilus sp.
CTGATTTTATTTTATTTTGGTAATCATCAAATTTATCGGCAATTAATTTTCCACATGTCAAACACCTGACTGGAATTAACATGAACAAAAAATCAGTCAAGGATTATAAAAACCATGCAAGGAAGTTCTATTGCGGACGTCGCCCAGCCTGGCCAAAGGCGCTAGCTTGAGGGGCTAGTCTCTTAGGAGTACGTGGGTTCAAATCCCATCGTCCGCACTAATAATCATCAGGTTATTTTTCCAATTTTTGTAAAATTTTGATTAATTCTGTTCGTCTTTTTTCTTCTGTAATTACAGATCTGACATCGTCTACTAGAATTCTGTTAACGTCAATCTTTCTTCGAGCTTCTTTTACTACTTTATCATACATTGAAAAAGTGTATAGCTGAAGATACAAATTTTCCATTATTTCAAAAATTCTTACAGCTTCATCAATTTCATCAATTCTAATTTTGTCAAACACTTGTCTTTTCAATTCCCCTACACAATCTAATAGTCCCAAAACGTATGATTCTGGCATCACTGATAATTTTTTGTCGGTAGGTATTTCTTTGCGCTCAACAATTGCAATTAGACATGCAGCTTCCACAAATTCTTGTTCTGGAGTAATCAAATATCTTCGAAGTCCGCCGGTTGCTTTTTTCTTGTATTTTTTTAAAAGTGTCCCTGCTTCTTTTAAATTATTTTTTCCAGTTACTAAGTCTCCTTTATGAACTGCAATTATTGATTTACTGCAAAGAATGATTATTTCTCTTGTATTTTTAAGTAGAAATTCTCTTGCATCTTGAACCTTTGCTAGATCTTTTGCTATTTTATCTAATGATGGTTTTACATTTTTTAATGTCATAATTTTTAACATTTAAAAACTAGGATAAAGTCGTTTGCTAAATGAGGCTTTTAGCCTTGAAATTTTGATTTGCAATTACTGCAATAGCCTGATAATTCAAAATTACTTTTTAGAATCAGATATTTTGATTTTCTAGCAGCCTTTACCTGGATCTCTTTTAGTGAATCTTCATCAACATCGTCTATTTTTCCACAGTTCATGCATACTAAATTGATATGCTCATCTGTATGAGCATCAAATCTTGCTTCTCCTTCTACATCCATTTCATTTACTAGTTTTTTCTCTTTTAGAAGTTCAAGTGTCTTGTATACTGTTGACAGACTTACCATGGGGTATCTTTTTCTTATAATTTTATGAATAAGATCTGCACTAGGATGATCTTCAGTTTTTAGTAGATAATCCACTATTGCAATTCTTTGAGGCGTGATTCTAAACCCTTCATCCCTTAATGATTCGACGATCTGTTCTATCTGCTGCATATCATTATTTACATATACTACTATTTAATATCTATTCCTTATTGATAATAATTCCTAATTAATAATAACACTTAATTAGGAACTATTCCTAATAATATACATGCAAATACAGAGAATTCAGGATAAGCAATTAGAATTAAACAAAAAAACTGTAAACAACGCAATTAGGATCTGTGTTAATTGTGGTAACATAGCTGTCAAAATACAAAATCATGGAATATTCTGCAAAGATTGTGGCTCATTTTTTGATATGGATGAAAAAAATGAGTGATAATTCCTGCAGAAGTATATGTGGATACTATGATGTAAAATCTGAACATAGAAGTTTACAAAATAACATATTCAGAAAGTATTGTTCTGTATGTAATCTTGAATTGATTTCAAGATATTCTAGTTGTCCTTGTTGTCACAAATCATTTGGAAGTGGTGGAAAATAATGGGATATGTCTGTAAAGGGGTATGCGATGGTCTTAAAGGAGAAAAAATCCCGAATGGTTCTAAATATGGATATGGGCAAAAGAGATGCACCCTGTGCAGTATTTTTATGACTGTTTCTGGTTTTCGTTGTCCTTGTTGTAGTGCTCTTTTGAGGACCAAATCAAGGGGTAGAAAATAATGTCCAAAAGAATTACAATAATTCTTGATGCTATGATAAAGAAACTACGTGAAAGACATGCAAAATTGATCAAGGAATCTATAGGATCTGTGAGTTTCTCTAGTGTTGTAAATGAAGCATTACGTCAACATTTCAAATAATTTTAGACATCTGTTTCCACATCTAATTTAGTGATATTTTAGACATATTTCGTACTTCCAAAGCTCTTATTTTGGATATGATTTCATAAAACATATGGAAATTACTGTTGATCAAATGTATGAAATTGAAAATAAAGGTCATGATATGGGATTTTTAAAAAAATTCATGATGGAAAATGCTGGTGCTGCAGCTGTTAGACGCTTAGTAAATAAGATTGAAGATATAGAATCAAAAAATATTCTAATTTTTGTGGGATTGGGAAATAATGGTGGAGATGGGTTGGTGATGGCAAGACATCTAGCTGGCTATGGTGCAAAAGTTACGGTAGTGCTTCTTGGAATTCCTGAAAACATTAAGACAGAAGAAAGTAATTGGAATTGGTCCATTTTACAGAAAATGCCATCTGTGAAACTAATGTATGGTAATTCTTTTAAATTTGATTTCAATCCTGATGTTATAATTGACGGTATACTGGGAACTGGTATAATTGGAGACATTAAAGAACCATATGCATCTGCAATTAATTTCATTAATCAAACAGATTGTTACAAATTTGCTGTAGATGTACCATCTGGATTAGATCC
>JAOTSS010000074.1 GCA_029864805.1 Candidatus Nitrosopumilus sp.
GAAAGCTGAAGCAGAACCTAAGAAATCACCCAAAGCAAAGAAAGCTGAAGCAGAACCTAAGAAATCACCCAAAGCAAAGAAAGCTGAAGCAGAACCTAAGAAATCACCCAAAGCAAAGAAAGCTGAAGCAGAACCTAAGAAATCACCCAAAGCAAAGAAAGCTGAAGCAGAACCTAAGAAATCACCCAAAGCAAAGAAAGCTGAAGCAGAACCTAAGAAATCACCCAAAGCAAAGAAAGCTGAAAATTAATTACTGTTAATTCTAGATTGAAAGTTTTAATCTATCATTACTTTCTCTATGTTTTTTAAAACATGACTATGCCGTGAGTTTTCTTACCTAAAATGAGAAAATTCCATAAAATTTCTCAAATGACACGGTTGAATAATTTGAGTTGGTATTCATATGTTTGAGTGATCTGAAAGCACAAAAATGTTCAGATAAATGTGGAATATTGATGATTAATCATCAAATCCCACATGTGTTAGGTAACTTATCTCTAAAAATTTCTATTTAACCTCGATGGATGATTTCTCTGTTAATTTGAAACATCTATTCATAATATTTGATCTATATGACGATGTTGACCTAGACAAAATATTCCTGTGAGCCTATAATCTAAAAAATAAATGACCCTGGTTTGTAAATTAATCTTATGTTTTGAATTATTAGATATTTATTCTGTCTGAAAATTTATTGAATAAATAGAACATCAACTAGTTATTTATTCCAGTAGATGTCCTGATCATTATGGGATTACTATATACTAAATTCTATCTTGATTTTGACGAAAATGAATGGAAACAAATTTCTAACAATCCTATAGTTTTTCAGACTCTTCATGATAGTGTGAGTTTAGATATTGAAGACTCATCGCATAAATCTTATAAACTAAATTTTAAAGAGGGCGGGAAACTTCATATGTTTAGAGTTACTGGAAGATTTCGTCTTACTTGGGATGATGATGATATACTTTAGATGTATCACATAATAATGGGATTCTTAAAATAATTTTATGACATTGGAAGAACAAGTCACTATGGCAATTAATGATTTTGAGAATACACCTGCTGAACAAATTCTTGAAATTCTAGATAAGATAACGCCTGAATTTAAAAGCAATTTAACGTCTGAATATCTCCAGGGTAAAATCCAAAAGATTTTGGAACTGAATGGAGAATCTGAAAAAAAGGAACAGTGTAAAGCATTAATGCCATATCTGGATTGGTATTTACAGGGACTCTGATATTATTCTGAAAATTGTTTTATTTTACGTAATGCAATTTTAATAATACTTAGATCGTCTCTAGCTTCAACCATATTTCCTACCAGTTTGACAAAATACTCATGTCCTGTATCTTGTGCTTTTTTTATATCTGCCTCATAGCATGACAATGCTTTTTCTAAAAATGGTATGTCTTCATTTAATTCGATAGTCATTTTAGTCTCTGATAAATTATTTTGAATTTTTTGTATTGTTTTATCAATAATGGGGATTGTTTTCATTGCTTGTTGATTTAGGACTGACGAAAACATTGCAGCGGCATCTTTTAGCTCTGGACTATTGCCGATGGTTTTTAGTCTATTTTTATAATGTTTTAAAGATTTTATAATTATTTCATAACCTCCCTCATCTTTCAAATATATTGCACCAACCCATAATTTCTCTGACATGTTCTGATGTTATTAACTTGGAATATTATAATTTAGTTGTGGAATTTAGAGACCTGTAGATTTTAGTTATTTATGATTTTAAAAAATAATTTAATGTTAAACATCAAAATTTTCTTGTATGGGTCGCTTACTTTTACTAATCAAGTTTAGCAAAATACCAGCTAAAGTTACACCCATTCCCACAAGTCCAATAAACGTCCCAATATTTTTAATCAACCTCAAAAAAAGATCCGTCTGCCCCAACTCTATAGAATAAAACATTGCTAGACCCAAAGTAAACATGATTATTCCAATAACTATTACTGGAAATCCTGGCTTCATATACTGTGTATTTTTTTCTAATTAATAAACACGAATAATTAAGTGATATTTTAAATTGAATTTCTTATTTATGGTTTTTTACCTTTACTTCTTTTTGATCTCAATCATTCAAAATTCACATACGTGTGATTTTAGTCATCTTTGCCAAATTAAAATGAAAAATTAAACAACACAAAGAAAAAATCAAAAATAAACAAGAAAACCCAAAAATTAGGTTATCTTGAAAATCCGTAACATGAAATCACTGTTAAAAAATTTCTAGGAACAAATATCAAATAAGATGGAAAAAATAATCATTTTAATTTAATTGTAATCTCCTCACCATTTCCAATCTTAGATGTAATGGTTAGAAGATCAGGGTTTGTTTTCAAATAATCTGAAAATTTCTTCATATCTTTCCTGTATTTTTCTGGATACAACATATTGTCTGTAACAATAATCCCTTTGATAGAAACCATTGGTAAAATTAAATTAAAATATCTGATAACATTTTCTTTATCTGCATCAATTAAAACAAAATCAAAAAAATTTCTATATTTCTTTTGCTTGCTAAACTCCTTTAGAGCATCTATTGCATTTCCTTCTTTAATCTGGATTGTCTCTTGAACCTCTGCATTTAGAAAATTCTCTTTTGCCTTCTTGATTTTGGTTGGATTGTGTTCTATCGTTATGATTTTTCCTGATTGTTCTGAAATTGCTTCAGCACACCAAATTGTGGAATAGCCTACAGATGTGCCTATTTCAAGCATGTTTTTTGCCTTTCTGAGGCGTAAAATCATGTTTAGTAATTCTCCTGTTTCTTTTGTTATTGCAAGCATCCTATTTTCTGGCAAAACGTTAATTTTTCTTGATTTTTCAAGTGATGACTGTTCTTCCAGTTCATCAAGAACATTGCTAATGGAATCTTTCATGTATTGACATATTTTCAAATGAATTTAACTATAATTTTGAATGTTGGATATCTTGGAACGGTTTGATAGCTTATATTTAGTAAAAATATTTTTCATTTTAACATGGTGTCTGCAAAAAAGCCAAATCTTTTGGAAATTGTTCAGAAAATTCTTAATTTAGATTCCAAAATGAGATTTGCTGCTATAATTGATCCAAAGGGGAAGATCAGAGAAGGAATTATGAAAACCGGAAAAACTAATCTTAAAACCCAAAAAGAGGAAGAACATTTCTGTAAACAAGTAGCTCAGAGAAGATCAATGAGAAAAGAATTTGATCGTTCTCTAGGTAAAGTGAGGTATGTTCATGTTGAAAGAGAGAAAGTGTCTCAAATGGTTATTTACACAAAAAGAAATATTGTATATTTTACAATGGAACCTGAAATGCCTATTGATGTAAAAATCAGATTAATCACTAGAATAAAAAAACTGACAACAGACATTTAGATTTAATCTCACTCTATTTCTAAAACTATGACTTTTCACAAATATCTTGGCGATTCTAAAATGTTTGAATATGATAAACATTATAGGGAATGTCAGCAACTAAACAAGCCCTTCATCAAGGCAAGAATAAACCCTAGTCATGGGAATTATTATGTTCAAATAGATTTGGTTACTTGTAATTATGAACTGACAAAAAAAGAACAAGAAGAGATGATTAATTTATTTAGAAATAAAATGAATTTTACAAAATCTCCTTCAAATGTTCAAAATTTTAGCATGGATAAAGAACTAGCATGGTTTGATGGTGTATCTCCCGAACATGTGGATGATTTTTGTATTTATCTTTATGATTTAACCCAAAAATATCATGACTAGAATCTAATCAGATTTTTTAAAATTTTGTCAACTACCTGAACTTCTTGTCTTCTTTCTTTTATTGTGGCCTCGTTCCATTTTTTAGCAAATTCTGATTGTTTATCTAATTTTTCTAATTCTTCGATGTATTTAATCAGGTGTATTTTGTAGTCATGTAGTAAGTCTAAGTGTTTATTGTGATTTTTTTCAGTTGGTGTTGCCATTCCATTCCTCTTCTTTAATCTCTGGAAACATCTCTTTTATTCGCTTTTTGTCTTCTTCCATTGCATTAATTCTACTCTCTAGATGTTCTTTAATCACCTGTTCGTTCTCTCCCTCTTTTTCTTTTTGAATATTTGAAATGATTTTGGTTAAAGATTTGTAATATGCAATATGGTTTTTCTTTGATTCCTCGGTTCTATCTTCTTTTTTAATATCCATGTAAAATTAATGATTTAATTGAAAATAAGTACTTGATCATTTAATACGCATTTACACTAATATTGAATTTGAATTATTCTATAATATGAAAATTCTTGTTGATGAAAACCTAGATGGCATGGATGAACGACTAAATGGCTTGGGGTATGATGCTCAAAGTGTGCGAAAACTGCAGATTGCAGGACAAAAACTCGGTTCTGATTATTCCATAATTAATTATGCTCGTGAAAATGAAATGATTATTGTAACAAAAGATACAGAATTTCGTAAGGCAAGCGAAGAAAATAATTTCCCCTTGATTCTTCTTGATGATGAGGAAATTCTCAAAGTAATTGTTGAAAAACTAAAAAATTTCAGTTGACATTATTTGAGACCATATGTGATATTCTCAAGTTTGTAAGAATTTCATTTAGAAAATCGTCTTCTTGTTGATGTGCAATGTCATCCATAATTATCTTCCAACAATCTTCAATCTTTCTGTTTATCTGCGAGAACATTCTGTCATTTTTAAATGCTGGATAGTATGATAATAATTTCATTATGCCATCTGTTGATTGAACAATGTGTATCATGTGGATTATTTCTCTTAATCGTTCATGAAATGAGAATTTCTCTTCACTGTTTATTATCTTGAATTTTTTTATTTCTTCATAAACTGTTTCAATTTCTTGGTACAGATTTTTCAATTGATTGCTTACTGATTCGTATAAATCTATCAATTCATATTCTATATGAGATCTACTATGAACTTTTTTTTCTATTTCGCCAGCTTCTACTAATGCACTAATTTCTCTGTAAACAATCTTCTCACTACCCATTTTTTTAATAACTCTCTTAGCAAGTTCGGTACCTCGAATTTTCCCATTTTCATTGAGAATTCTTATAATCTCCGTTCTGATAATCTGTGAATTTTTATCCATGATTTATCCCAGAATTACTTTGATATTTTTCTATGACTGCTTTTTCACCCATCTTGTTAATCTCTGTTACTAATAATTCCAAAATTTTTATCCCTTTTGTAATTGGTTCTTTGTTAATATTTTTTAGTTCCAAATTTTTTTTGAGTACACTTTTTTCATTATTAATAAAACTTAACAAACTAACATTTTTTCCCATATTGAGATTTATAAAAAAATCAACATATTCAAAAGGTGATTTTATTCCCATGTTTTTTAATTTTCTATCTAGTATTTGTTTGAACCCGGATAAATTAGGTTTATTTAGAATTTTTACATATAATTCGTATGGATAGTTGTGATAGACATGTTCGTGCTTATAAAAATGGAAAAACATTTGATGAGTGCAAAGAGATGGCAGAATTCCTGAACCCCGACTTTAAGAAACATATTGAAGAAAAAGGACGAGTTTTGTGGACTGAAATTCTAGAAAAAGTTGATCATGATGAGATACTCTACAAACTAACACTAAAATTTCTAAGACGTGACGGTTACGATATTGGTAATTACAAAATTCCCGAAGTCAAGAAATTCATTTTGTAGGATCTATTTTACAACTACCATCCGAATTTTGTAATTTTTTTGCCATTACATATGGTGTAATAATTAAAATTGGAATTGAAATCGCAATGAACAAAGTTTGCATTTGAGATAATGCTATTGATAGTGCTATTCCACTTGCTGTTCCAACAAATATTGACAAAAATGTACCTGCACATGTAGGGCACGCAATGAATAACCCTGTTGCTGCTCCTATGGTGGTAATTCCCCTGCCCTTCTTTGAAATGTTGTATGCGCTTACAGCAATTGCACCGTTCAATCCCACTAGATATGATACAATCACTTGTAATACCAAATTTATTGGAATAATTTGTAATCCTACATGTTCTGTCAAATACACTATGATTTTTGGCATGTATCCTGGACCATCACAACATGGTGCAATAAATCCTGATGGAATTGTTGCACCATAATGAATTGCAAAATTAACCTCTGGCTGATATACCAGAGTTCCTGAAACTAGTGAAAAGAAAATACCATATCCGATGAATATCACAACAAAAATTTTACGTGATTTTGAATTCCAGGTTGTTAATGCAATAATTGTTGAGAGATCTTTCTGATTTGCATAAACTTTTCCTTTATGGTATCTATACAATCCAAAAGCAATTGCGCCAAATGCTACAACTAAAATAATATAAAACCCATAAGCTATTCTTTGTATTGAATCAATTGCAGCAGGAGTAAGTAACTCTGGATCTTGATACCTTGAATAGAGTAAAAACAGTATAGTTATTGTTACAAATCCTAACATGATTAATTTTTTCCCCTTACTGCGATTTTCTTCTAGATGTCCATCCATTATTTCTAACCCGATTTAATGAAATTAAATTCTATCCTATTTGTTTTCTTGTTGAATTTTTGACTCATCTTTTAACTGTGGCCTAAAATAATAGGCTGTTTCAATTCAAATGTCTACAAATATTATTTTGATTCATTATCTATGTAAATTGCTTTTAAGATATCTGTTTTGCTTATCACTCCACCTAATTTTCCATTAATCCTAACTCCTACACCGTTGATTCTATTTTGCACCATTGCTTCACATGCTACAATAAGATCTTCTTCAAAATCAACAGATTCAAAAGTTTTTGTCATTACATCTTTTGCTCGAATAGTATTTCCAAAGCCCGATTCAGAAAGAAATCCCTTTCTTGTAAATACAATAGATACTGTGTCATCTGAATTATCCAAAACAGCATCTGTGTTTCCTTGCTCTAATGCAACATGAAATAAATCTCGAAACGTCAGAATTCCTTCTGGTTCATTAATTTTGTTTTTTAAGAAAATCCTTGAAATTTTGTTTTCAATCATTTTTGACACCACATTTTTTAGAGATTCTTCAGAATTCATTGATATATAAGATATTGTCATAATCTCACCAACCGTATGTTTTCCAGGAAATTTCTTAATGTAATACTCTGCAATGTCTGTTTTTGTTATTATTCCAACTAATCCATCATCATTTGTAGAAACTCCAAGCGAACCAATGTCTTTCTCAAGCATCACTTCAACGCATTTCTCTACACTCATTGAATCATCTACTGAAATAATCTTATTCATTATGCTGGATACGTGAATTTCATCAAGATTTTTTTCGGAGTCATCATTTAGTAAAAATAAACCCAAGTCTTTCTCAGTTACTATTCCTATTGGGGAGTTTTCATCAGTTACTATTAATTTGCTTATGTTATTTTTAATTAGTTCTGAAATAACCTTGGATAATGATGCATTTTTTTCTATTGTTATGGGTTTTTTCGCAATTGTAAACAAATCTGACAAATATCTCACTCTCAATTATTTGACTAGATATACTGGAATTTTGGATTTTTGAAGTATATGATTTGAAACACTTCCAATCATATCTTTTGATGCAGAGCCTGAACCTGTTGTACTCATTACAATATGATCAAATTTTCCAGCTTTTGCTGTATGTAATGTGACATGGCTTGGTGATCCTCTAAGAATTTTTGTGGTAAATTTCACATTTTTGTTTCCTGCACGCTTTTCTGCTTTTTTCAAAAGAATTTTTGCATCGTCTACGAGTTGTTTATCAAATGCTTTTGTCCTAGATCCACCTTCTATTACATGAGGGATAACATGGATGCATGTTATTTGTCCATGCGTAAACCCTGCTAGAGTGATTGCTCTGTCTAGAGCTTCAAAAGATTTTTTAGAACCATCTAATGGTACTAGAATTCTATTAAGATCCATAAGCTAATCCCTAAAACAGTTCAATATTAAGATTAGATTCTATTTCTTTTCTTGAATAACTATTCCGATCTTATCCAGTTTGAGATTAATTCAATCAAAGAATACTTGCATATGATGGAAAAATAATTACAATTGATGAGATGTATTAGTTATCAAACCAAAAATAATAATTTTTTAACTAAGCTTAGGCATGAATATGTAAATTATTGCTATGATTTCTAATCTTCCAAATATCATTAAAAATCCCAAGACAATTTTTGTTGCAGGATCTGTCTCTAAATCAATTACTCCTGCCGATAATCCTCCAGTAGTAATTACTCCTACAGATTCAAAGAACGCATCCTGATATGAGACTTGTTCACTTTCAGCAAGATGCAGTCCTGCAATCGCAGAAATTGTTGGAAATAATGCCAATATGATCAATGTTGATGTG
>JAOTSS010000026.1 GCA_029864805.1 Candidatus Nitrosopumilus sp.
ACAATCACTAAAATCTAAAACAGTTATCAAACCATCTAATTAGATTTATTAATTGATAAAAACAAAATTGTTTATGGCTTTAACCCCTGCATTAATCATTACCGGCATTGCAATTGCATTATTGGTAGTATATGGTATGGATGTAGTTGTAGGTTATAGTACTGATAGTGGAGAAGGATTCATTCCATTTGATCATCAAACTAGAGGTATGGGATTAGGACTTCCTGCATTAATTTTACCAATTATAGCATATTTCATTTCTAGAAAAGAATCATCAAAAGGTCTGGGAATCATGATAATTGTTGCAGGTATTTTGATCCTTATAGGAGGCGCAGTTGTTATTGGAAGTGCAGAACCTATGGAAGAAGCATCTGGAAGAAGCATACTCGCTGAAACAATTCCACTAATCATTGCAGGATTAGTTCAGATTGGATTAGGAATACTAAAAATTAAAAAATCTTAATTGATTGAAGATGCCAACTTGTGCAAAATGTGAAAACGATGTGAATAAAGTTTATGATTGTGATCATACGGATTTTGAAGAATATTGTGTCGAATGTTATACCGAATTACATTACTATTTGACAGAGAGCGAATAATTTTATGTTGACAGATAAAGATATTGCAATTTACGCATTAGGGAAAACTGAAGGAGTTCATTCCATAGCTGAAACATTGGGAAAAGGTCTAGATGATGAAAAATACATTGAATCTTGGAATAAAACAATGAAATTATTGGGCATTGAGATGCCATTAAAAGAACTAGAAAAGATCTATAATGAATTTTCAAGAAAGATGGAAGAACTGGCAAATTCTGAAAACATAAAACCTGAAAAATCTACAACTAGTTAGATGAAAGCAATTATTTTAGCAGGTGGCAGAGGTAAGAGATTAAGACCAATCACAGATTATGTCCCAAAACCCCTAGTTCCAATAAAGAATATACCAATAATTGAATGGCAATTAAAATATCTAAAAAAATTTGGAATAGATGAAGTAATTATCTGTACAGGATACAAACAAGAAATGATTGAAAACCATTTGAATATGAAAGACATTGGAATTAAAATTAAATTCTCTATTGAAAAATCACCTTTAGGTACTGGAGGCGCAATTAAAAAAGCAGGTAAGATGATCAAAGATAAATCATTTTTTGTGATAAATGGAGACACAATAACAAATATTGATTTGAAAAAACTTGCAACAAAGAAAAATGTAATTGCTGCAATTGAACTAAGAACAAAATACGGAATTTTAGAAACAGATGATGACAAAATAATAAACTTTAAAGAGAAAAAAGAAATTTCAGATACATGGATGAATGCGGGAATTTATCATCTAGAAAAAGAAGTTCTAAAAGAACTTCCAAATAAAGGAGATATTGAAAAAACAGTATTTCCAGATTATGCAAAAAAAGGAATACTAAATACAGTAAAATTCAAAAATGCAAAATGGTATTCTGTGGATTCATTTAAAGACATGGAAGAATGTTCATTGGAAGTAGAAAAAATAATAAAATAAAATTTAAAATTTTTATGCGCTAGTTCTGTGCAATGTAACCATGCAATATGCCATTTCTTCAACAAAGGGTTCATCTTTACTAATAGAAGCATATTTTGTTGCATTATCCCAAAATGTTGGTTTTTCAACATGTTTTTCTGAAAATATTCCTTGACTCATGATTGTAATTATAATCTGATCTCATAATCTCCCGCCTCAATCAAAATTAACCTATTGCTAAAACAGATACACTAGAATATAGAAATGATATACTATTTTCATGCGTATTGCATGTAGTTTAGGCTCACTTCTTTCAATAGATGAAGTGTTACAATGCTCAGAAATAATATCCAAAACCAATACTGATACAGTGTGGGTGCCAGAAACTTGGGGAATGGAGAATTTTTCCATGTTAGGTGCAGTTTCAACAAAAACCACCAATCAAAAAATAGGCTCATCAATAATCAACATATTTTCTAGAAGTCCATCAACCATCGCAATGGGGGCGACCACTGTAGATTTGCTATCAAATGGCAGACTAGTTCTCGGACTTGGAACTAGTAGTTTGCCAATAGTAGAATCATTTCATGGATCTTCATTTGAAAAGCCATTACAAAGAATGAAAGAATATGTGGAAATAATTCGCCTTGCAACATCTGGAAAAAAAGTGAATTATGATGGAGATATTTTCAAATTAAGTAATTTCACATTACTAATTAAACCATTAAGAAATCAAATTCCAATTTATCTTGCTGCAATAAATCAAAAAATGGTTGATTTAGCATGGAATATTGGAGACGGTGTGATTTTTTATCTTAGACCATTAAATGAAATGAAACAAACAATATCCAAAATGCAATCAAAGAAAAAAATTGATGTTACATGTCAATTAATTACATGTGTTTCAGAAAATTCTGAAGAAGCAATTGAACGTGCAAAGAAAACAGTGGCATTTTATATTTCTGTAGGGGATATTTACAGAAAGTTTTTGGCAAAAAATGGTTTTGAAAATGAAACATTTAATATTTTTGAAGAATTTAAAAAATCAGGATTTAAATCAAATCATGAATTGGTATCAGATTCAATGCTTAACTCTCTTGCAATATCAGGTACCCCCGATGAATGTAAACAACAACTAACAAGTTTTGTTGATGCAGGAATTGATCAACCAATTTTACAATTTAATCCAATAGGGGATACAATGGATTCATTTAGATTATTTGAGAAAACATTTTTGGATGAGTGATATGAACAAAGTAGGAATTGTAGGGTATGGCATTACACCTTTTACCAAAGAAGATCAAAAAATTGAGTCTGTTTTATTAGATTCGGCAAAGGAACTTTTTAGAAATAATTCTCAAATTAATCGGGATGAGATTGATGCTGTATTGGTATCCACAAATAACAATTCAAAATATTTGTCTGCAATTCTCTCAGAAATGACAGGGATTCAGCCAAAAATCTCTCATAGCATAGAGAGCTTATGTAATTCAGGCACAAATTCTATCGTATCGGCATATTCCTACATTGTATCTGGCCTTGCAGATATGGTCCTGGTTACAGGAGCTGAAAGATATGATAGTCCTGGGCAAATATTGGAATGGGATAACTCTCGTGGAGAATACAAACATCCGATTTTTTGGGCTTCAATATTTACCAAATCCTATAAACGAGAATTTTCAATTTCAGATGAACAGTTAGCAGTGGTTTCTGTGAAAAATCACAAACAAGCAAAAGAGAATCCTAATGCATTTTCTAACAAAACATACACAGTTGAAGATGTCATAAATTCTAAAAAACTCACAGAGGATCTTAGATTATTGGATTGTTCAAGGCCATGTACTGGAAGTGCATCTATAATCTTGGCATCTGAAGAAAAGGCAAAACAACTGACTGACAAATCAATTTGGATCACAGGAATTGGTCAAAAAACTACCTCGGCAGGTTTTACTAAAAATAGTTCATCTAGTTATATGGAATCGACCAAATTAGCAAGTCAAACTGCACTAAAAATGTCAAATAAAAATTCTAAAGATATTGATGTAGCAGAAATACATGATGCATTTTCTGTTTGTGAACCAATGGCATTAGAATCAATTGGATTTGCAATAGAAGGACATGGAATGGATATGATAAACGAATTGCAAAGTACAAATAATTTTAAAATCAACCCTCGAGGAGGACTAATTGGTTCTGGACATCCATTAGGTGCAACCGGAATTGCACAAACAATAGAGATCACACAACAACTTCAATCAAACGCAGGTAAAAGACAAGTAGATAATCCTTATGTGGGACTAGTTCACAACATGTCAGCTGCGGCTACATCATCAACGGTGCTGGTTTTAGAGACATGAATTTTGAATCAAAATTAAATGATGGGAAATTTTGTATTCCCGAATGCACTGAATGTAAAAAAATTGTATGGCCTCCTGCAGAATATTGTAATCACTGTTTTGGAGATGTTTCACTAAAAGACGGACCTTTTGTGGGTAAAATCTTAGAATTTTCACGACAAAATCAACAAGATTTCTGTTTGGTGGAGTTTGAGAATACAATTAGAATAATGGCAAGAATTTCACATAGACCCGAAATAGGACAAATAGTAAAAATATCAAAATGTGGAATTGTAGATGAAAGTTATTTTTTTGAAGTTATTTGAATTTAGTATAGATGTACGGGGTTTCTGTTTTTTGATCAAATGTCCAAATTGTTGGTAATGACACAGTATCAATTACATTCAAACCATGTTTTTCAATAAGTGAACTCCATCCACCATTTTCTAAATTACCTGATAATTGTCGCTTAGTGTAAGTTCCGGCAAACACTATTCCCGTATTCTTTTTTATATTTGAAATGGAGTTTATTTTATCAATAATACCTGCAGCTAATACATCTCCACCCATTTGAGCAAGACCCCCAATGAAAAAGACAGGTTGTTTTAAACTTAATGAAGAGTAATTAAATTCTAATGCGTCTCCACATATTGGATTGAAGTTTTGATTTGTAACTGAAGTAATTGTTTTTTGTAATTCTACTAATACATCATCGATTTCAATACTATGTGGAATTAATTCTAACAATTTACCACAAAATGCAATTCGTCCGTCGCCGGAACCAATATCTATTAATTCTAAATATCCAAATTGTTTTGCAATACTTGCCAATACATAAGCTGACATAATCCAGGTCGGATAAAACGGTTGACAGCTTGAACCATGTTTGATACTGTTTAACCAATACTCGTTAATGTCACCCTCATAAACAATACATAAAGTTCCAGCAAATTTTTCCTCATACGAATTAAAGTATATTGGATTTTTTTGAGCAAAATCATGAAGTAATTGCAAATGTTCTGCATTCAAAGGGAATTGTTCTGAAACTAGTGATGGAATTACCTCTTGAATATGAGCATTTCCCGTGTAATTTTTTGCAAAATCTTGCTTTACGAGAATCAGATTTCTTACAAGATCATCAAACATGATTTCTGTAAATTTGAAGGGTTTGATAAACTCATTGTAAACTATTATGATTTTTCAGATAACAAAAATGCAATTTCTTGTTCTATTTTTTTTAATTGATCAATAGTGTTTGTTTGTAATTTTTTAATATTTTCAATTTCTTTTTTAGTAGGATCCATAATTAATTCAAAATCCAGATGTTTTAATGTATTCAGATACCGATCTCTTTGCTCCAAGAGTTTTTCAATAATCATTTCAGAAGAAACCAACTCTATAAAATAGAGAATTATGGAGATTTTAAAATGTTCAAAAAATTCTAATTGTTAATTACCACGCATTGGCACTAAAAAAATTAAAGTAAAGAAAATTTGTCATAATCATAATATTCAATCAAGTTATTGTATAATACCCTACTTTACTATATTGAACATGGGTAAGAACGATCAATGAGAGTAAAAACTACGGCATTAACAATTACAAAAGAAAAAAATATTGAAAAATTAAAAACAAATCATCAAAAAGCTGCGAAAACGCGTCGACAAAGAGGATATCAGTGGGAAGACACCATAGTAAAGCGATTTAACTGTACAGAAAACTGGAAAGCGTTCAGATTAGGATCGCCAAGCATTTCATTACCTGATGTATTGGCCGTAAATACAAACAAGAGCGCGATATTTACTATTGAGGCAAAATCGGGAACTGCTACATCACTTCCAGTTCCAGCAGATCAAATTGAAAGATGCTTAACATGGATTAAAACATTTGATATTTACAAGGAAAAACATGTAATTTTGGCATTCAAATTTCTCTCAAAGAAAAGAATAGGATTAGGAGAATATGAAAATAGAGAATTACGTGAATTTTTTAAGATTTGGGATGAATCACTGGAAATTACGGATTGTGTGTGTACTTATGAGGGTAGATTTTTTGCAAAAATAGATAAAACAAGAAAGGAACTGTTTCTCAAAGAATGTTCCATGCCATTTAAGACAAAACAGAGAACTAGTGTCCAACCAAATTAAATTTTCAAATCGTTTTTAAAGCTAAGATGCACAATAACAACAATGCCTGAAGAGAATATAGAGATTGAATCAACTGAAAAAAATACAGACTCGTTGTTAGAGACAATTTCAGATGCAGAAGTTAATTCAAGAATTAGTTTTGAAGAATTTACTGATGAAAGAGCACTCATCAGCCATGATGCTTTTGGGAAAAAACAAATGAAAATCAAAGTATTAGAAGTATCAGATGAAAATCCAGTATTGAAATGGAAATTTGGAGATCGCGTAAAAGTTACAAAAATTCTTGTCACAGTTAAACATCTTACAACACAGCAGGTTGAAGAAGCTGAATTCGACATAGAATCAATTGAACGAGAATTGGCTGAAAAAAGACATTATTCTTCAACAAACAGATGGATTCCTGCTGAGGATATAAAAAATGGATATGTCGTAGGTTCAAAACATACTAGATTAATCAGCGATGCTTCAGCACTAGATTACATAATATTTTAAACATAAATTACATCCAACATCATTATTTTGACCTAAAAAACATTATAAACAAAAGAATTTGAAATCGTGTATGAGTTCAAAAGAATTTGACGTGAATGGCACTGATTATAAAATAGTGATAACAGAGCAAGTAATTGCACATGTCAATAACCTCAAAGAACTCTATAATGCAGCATATGAAGATCCTGAAAGTTTTGAGGATGTTAGTAATGAAATATCCGATACAATTAAAGAAATTGCAAGTACTGTAGAGCCAGAAGCAGAAGATAGTGATTTAGACGGCATTATTCAAGTGATCATCAAAACAGTAGATGCCAAGGCTGATGAAATCAAAAAAGAATTGGAAGGAAGACCTGCAAAAAAATCAAAATCTAAAAAATAATTCCATTTTGACCTTAAACTCATAAAAAATCATGGGATAAATTATATTCTAATTGAAACAATCAATAACATGTCAAAAAGCTGTGAATGTGGTATTTGTGATCATCATAGTGAATCAGAATGCGTCCAAAAAGAATGCAAATGTTGTCTAAATTTCCACGAAAGATCAGGACCTAAACGAAAATAGTTATTTTTTAAAAATTAACTATCATTCTCATAGCATCCACATTTCTTTGAAATATGTCTTGAGCATCCAAATAACCTATGATCTGCACATCCACATAATACACATTTTTTTCCATTAGTCATAACTTTTCAATTAAATCCCTTATGCTCTCAATCATTTTCTTATCTTCTAATGCTTCGATAATTTTTAATCTCATATTTTTTACTCTGTCAATATCATTAGAGTATAAAGGAGCCATGGTTTCAATTTCTTTTTCAAAAAAATAATTTTCCAAATATTGGCTAAATTTTGATTGTAATGTTTTGAAATCATTCAAAGGAATTTTTTTTTGGTCAATATTGTTTGTTGCAACTTTAATGAATCCGTTAATTTTTAGCATTTCTCTGTTAATATTATCAAGATCTCCAGGTTTATCCTGAATTCTTCTAAGAATATTGTAAGAATCAAGTGTTTGAGAAAGTATTTTTTTTAGATACTCATCATATGAAATCACAACTACCATCATGATACATCTAATCTAAAGGTTAAGAAAAAATACCAAAATTAGATTAATTAAAGATATTTTAATTTTTAATGACTTTAATTTTTTTAAGATTCAAAAAACGACTCAACTTGTATGAAATTTACACATTTGCTTTAAATTATCATTGATTATTTGTAATTACGATGCAAGGTGATGCCTATCTCAAGTGTATTGACCCACAATGTAGTTTAAAATATTCGATTGAGAGTCCAAATGTACAATGTGAAAAAGGCCACATGTTAGATGTAAAATACAAAAATAAACCATCAGTTAATCTAAAAGAAGTTTTTTACAAAAGACGAAATTCCGAAGGAAGTATTTTCAATGAAAGTGGAGTTTGGAGATTTCGTGAATTACTGAATTTTTGTCAGATTGATACTGAAAACATTGAAGAATGTTCAAAATATTTAGTATCACTTGATGGTGCAGAGGGAAGACAATCCAAACCATACCGTATGTCAAAAGCTGCAGAATTCATCAATATTTCAAATGACAATTTATGGTTACAGCCTGAAGGATATAATCCAAGTGGCTCATTCAAAGATAACGGAATGGCAACAGCTGTAACTCATGCAAAAATGATAGGGGCAAAAAAAATTGTTTGTGCATCAACTGGTAACACATCCGCATCAGCTGGAATGTTTGCAGCGAATGAGGGGATTAATTGTGACGTGTATATTCCTGCAGGACAAATAGCACCTGGAAAACTAAGTCAAGCATATCAATTTGGGGCTCAAATTGTAGAAGTGGATGGAAATTTCGATGATGCGTTAAAAGAATCTCTTGATGATGCAAAAAATCATGATGGTTATACGGTCAACTCCATCAACCCATTTAGGATAGAAGGACAAAAAACAATTCCTTTTAGAGCATTAGAATATCTAAATTGGGCATCTCCAGATTGGATTATTTATCCAGGGGGGGCATTGGGAAATACATCAAGTTGCGGTAAAGCATTAATGGAATTATATGAATGGGGATGGATTAAAAAAATTCCAAGAATCGCAGTAATTAATTCTGAAGGTGCAAGTACGTTATCTGATCTGTATAATGGGAAATTTGAAGGCGAAGAACTTAGATGGAATAAAGGAAATCCTAACACAGAATTAATTTCCAGATACTATGATCATTTAGATAAAGAAGGATTAAAACCAAAAACTAAAGCAACTGCAATTCAAATTGGTAGACCTGCAAATATATTGAAAGGTTTACGTGCACTAGAATTTACAAATGGTGTTGTAACGACAGTTTCAGATTCTGAAATGTTGGATGGGATGTCAGTTGTAGGCCTTAATGGATTTGATTGTGAGATGGCATCAGGGGCATCAGTTGTAGGAATTAAGAAGTTAATCAGTGAAGATATCATAAAAAAAGATGACGTTGTCATCGGAATTCTCACAGGTAGACAAAAAGATGCAATGCTACCAGTAGATTATCACAATAATCCTGAAAATAAATTTGCAATTCCACCAAAAAATTAGCCTCGTCTTTTAGGCACAGATTATTAAGAATGTATATAGTCATCTCAAGCCTTAAATCAATGTTTTAGCAAACAAGTACAACCAAAAGATGGTGCAAAAAAATTAAATGAACAATAGGCAAAGTTCTAAAAAAAATTCTGGGAGAACCCTATGGTAGATTTGTGGATTGAGATTTCAACATTGGTTGTTCTTATCGGATTATCTGGATTTTTTAGCGGATTAGAAGTTGCTCTTGTAGGAATAAGGAAATCAAAAGTAATCCAACTATTTAATGAAGGAAAGAAAGGATCTAAAGCACTTCACAAATTAAAAATGAATCCAAGTTGGATGATGTCTAGTGTAAATCTTGGCAATAATCTAGTAAATGTTGGAGCATCTGCACTTGCTACTAGTTTAGCAATTAGATTATTTGGTGATGATGGATTAGGAATTGCAGTCGGAATCATGACATTTTTGATTCTAGTATTTGGTGAAATCACACCAAAGACTTACTGTAATGCAAACTCTACTAAAATTGCATTAAAATACGCAACAGTGTTACTTGCATTTAGTTATGTATTTTATCCAATTGTAAAATTCTTTGAAATAATTACTAGGGGAGTTGTAAAAATGACTGGAAGTAGCCATACACCCCCTCCGATTACAGAGGAGGAAATCAAAGGAGTGATTGATCAAGGATTGGAAGAAAAAGCAATTGAAAAAGACGAGATGGAGTTGGTTCACGGCGCTCTAAAATTTGATGATACGGTAATTCGTTCTGTAATGACTCCAAGAACAAAGATGTTTTCTTTAAATTCAAAAATGTTACTTTTTGAAGCACTGCCCCAGATTAATCAAAGCGGTCATTCAAGGATTCCAATTTATGGGAGTTCAGGTGACGATATTGTTGGATTCATCCATGTTAGAGATGTTCTCAAAGAATTAGAGAGGGATAATAAAATGGTGAGTCTTGAACAAATAGCAAGAAAACCCGTTTTTGCGTCTCAAGAAAAAATGGTTAGTGCATTATTAAAAGAAATGAAAGGAAGGAAAACCCACATGGCAATTGTGGTTGATGAGCATGGAGGTGTTGAAGGTCTTGTCACTCTGGAAGATTTACTTGAAGAAATAGTAGGTGAAATTGAAGATGAAACAGATTTAACAAGACAGGCAGGATATGAAAAAATTGATCAAAATACAATCATCACAAATGGAGACATTGAAATTGACACCATCAATGAGATTTTTAAAACTAAAGTTCCTGAAGGGGATGATTATGCATCCCTTAATGGATTACTACATGAAAGACTGCAAGACATACCGCAAGAAGGAGATAAAGTGGAAATTGAAGACTTGCGAATAATCGTAGAAAAAGTTTTTAAAAACTTTCCTAAAAAAATTAGAATCGAGAAAATTAAAAATTAATCTTTTTTAGCAAAATGCTCTTGTAATTTTCGCTTTTTTTCATTCATATGGAATATGGATTCTGTGTGGGCAAATGCTTCTTTGTAAGATTTTCCAAATAACATCGCTTGCATCAACATATGGTTTTCAGGAATTACAATTCCAGTCTGATCATCAGAATACATCATTTGTACAGTATCACCAATGGATACAGTCATGTTTGCGTGGATGTGTATCATGTTAGTATCCGTAAAATTAAAGCCCATAGTTTGAGCATAATCTCTAACGTCTTTTGTTCCCTTTGCAGTCCATAGTGTAGCAACACCAAATTCATTTGCAAATATATCGTGAATTTCAGATGGTTTTGGTGCAGTGTTCTTGAATCGGATATCCATAATATGCAAGTGCATTTGTCTTGTAGGAACTTTAATTGCACGAACGTAGAGGGGTGCATCTTTTCCAAAATATAGTTTAACATCATCACCATGATGTGGTTTTTCAGTCATTTCTATGGTGTCTGAAAGTTTTTTTTCAGTTTGTTCAATGTCTGCCCAACGTCTTACCAGTGTTACATCAAATCGAACTAATTGATCACCAAATTTATCGCGCAGAGGTTCAAGAATTCGTCCCATTCCAGTCACATTACAACTACCTTGCATAACATGATGTTTGCCTACTGCTTGATCATAATTAGATCTAGAATTAAACAGTAAATCCGAAACTGTTTCATCTCCAATTGTAGATTCTCCACCTTGATAAATTGCGGGGATATTTTTTGGCTCATAAAGATTTTTTTTATTTTTATACCCATGTCCACCAGGAGCTGCATCGATTACTAAATCACATTCATCTAGTGCAGATTCTAAGGTACCAGTGATTTTAAAATTGGAGAAATCGCCCATCTTTTTTTCAGGAACATACACATCGAGACCTTTTGAAATTGCCTCTTCTACTTTAACATCAGGAGAATACTTTCCAATTCCAATGACTTGGATTTCTGGATCATCTTTTAAAAAAGAAACAATTCTACTGCCAATAGAGCCATATCCGTTGACAAAAACTTTCTTCATGATTTTGATATATTTGACCCATTTATTTAGGTTCTAACCCTTCATAGATCTCAATAATTTGAAGTATACCTAGTTGAGAAAATACCGTGCACATCTTAAACAGGAAATTTACCATTTTAATACAGAAATTATAAAATATGAATATTGTGAAGAAGGATTTTGGAAAATATGCAAAATTTTAGTCAATTAAACGCTATAAGGATCACATTAATGATTTAAAAATAATCGAGTCTGGACAATTAGAAACTCTTTAAATTTTTGAATTTCTAATTTCAGATATGGGATTTTTATCAAATTTTAAAAAAATATTAATTCTACAAAAAGAGATAAAATCGCCCAGATGAATGGCAAGCAACTCAAAGAATTATTAAAAAAATTCAAAGAAGAACGAGACAGAGTGGAAAAAGAGACAGGCAGTAGGCCACATATTGATCAAAGTACACAAATGTTTATGCAAAAAGTTCTGAACTCATGGATTAACGAAGGCAGGGACATTGATGAAGAAAAATTTTGGAGAGAAGTTGATCACAATAGGCAATTTACAAATCCTGTGACGTACTATGAAATTAATCGAGGAATTTAAAAAATATTAAAATTCAATAATTATTTTAATGATCATATTAAAAAAATAAAAATGAATTTTCATGAATAATATATAATCACAAAAGACTAAATGTACTAAAAAAAATTACAAATCATTGATACACGGTCCGTCTCTTGCAATAGGTGCGGGAATTGCATCAATTGTGATAATTATTGCATTTGTTGGATTTGAGAGTATTTCAAACCAATCAGAACTTGTAATAGAACCAGCACCAACAGTTCAACAAGTAGGGCCACCAAAGATTACAACAGAGACATTCTTAGCTAACGGTTCACCAGTTCTTGGAAAATCAGATGCCCCAATAACATTAATTGAATTTGGAGACTATCAGTGTCATTTTTGCAATGTTTTCTTTCATTCAACAGAAGAAGATATTTTAAAAAATTATGTTGAAACAGGAAAAGTCAAAATGATTTTCAAAGATTACAACATAATTGGTCCTGATTCTATTAATGCCTCCCATGGAGCTCATTGTGCAAATGATCAGGGGTCATTTTGGGAATATCATGATATTTTGTATTCAAACTGGACTGGTGAGAATAATGGATGGGCATCATCAGAAAATCTAGGAAAATTTGCCCAAGAAATTGGGTTAGACATGGATGTTTGGTCTGAATGTATGGTAAAGGCACTACACTCACATACAATCCTTGCAAGTAACAAAGATGCAAAAAATTTAGAATTAACAGGAACCCCGGCATTTTTTGTGATTGGACCGGATGGTAAGACAACGAAACTTTTTGGAGCACAGCCTTTTGAGACATTTAAGAAGATATTTGAAAATGAATTGGAAAAATAAGGAAATGCGATCAAATAATTATTGACTAGTCAGAAAAAAATATAAAAATTCCCTTCCCAGTTACATAGAATTAACCCCATATCCTTATTAATGAATTTCCGAGAGCAAGCTTATGGCAGCTGGAATAGACGATATCGAAATATACATTCCACGATTGTATATTGATGCATCGGATTTTGCAATTAACAGGGGATTAGATCCAGTAAAATTACAAAAAGGTTTAGGGGTTTCTCAAATGGCAATAGTTGATGCCAATCAAGACCCGGCATGTCTAGCGGCAAATGCATGTTTGCAAATTATGCAAAAAAACAAACTATCACCAGAAGATATTGGAAGATTATACATTTCAACTGAATCAGCATTTGATGAATCAAAAGCAATGAATTCCTATGTAGTAGGAATGTTAGAGCAGGTTTATGGTCAAGGCGCATTTGAACATTGTGGAGGAGTAGAAACTAAATTTGCCTGTGTAAGTGGCTCTTATGCTCTTTATGACAATACAAATTGGATTAGAGCAGGTGAAGCAGAAGGAAAACATGCACTTGTTGTAGTTTCAGATATTGCAAAGTATGACATGGGTTCTAGTGGAGAAATGACACAAGGGGCAGGAGCAGTGGTTATGCTTCTCAATGATAAACCAAGACTATTAGCATTTGATCCTAAAGTTACAGCCACATCAATTAAAGACGAATATGACTTTTACAGGCCTTTTGGAAAAGAAACTCCTATTGTACATGGACAGTATTCTAATTTACTTTACATGATTCAAGTAAGAAAAGCACTTGAATCATACAAGAAAAAAGTAATTTCATCAGGACTAATCAAAATAAAGGCAGATGAAACAATTTTGGATCATATGGATTACATCAACATGCACTTACCATACAGCAATATGGGAAAGAAAGCACTGGCATATCTAGTTAGACATGAATGGCGACAACTTCCACGATGGAAAAAAATATTGCAAGACATAGAAATGGATGAACCAATACCTAAAGACCCACGTGGAACAATTGAATCTGTATTAGGTGATGAAGAATTTATGGCAAAAGATCATGAATTTACCAAACTATTTACTAGAACTCCCGAATATCAAGAAATTTATGAATCAAAGCTTGCAAGTTCGCTTGTTGCATCAACTATGATTGGTAATTTGTATACGGCATCATTATATCTTGGATTTAGAAGTAGTTTAGAATTTGAATACAAAAAAGGAATTGATCTAGAAGGAAAAAGAATAGGATTTGGATCTTATGGTAGTGGAAGCAGTGCAATGGTATTCAGCGGAGTTGTACAGCCAGAATACGAAGAAATTGTGAATAAAATGGACCTAGAAGTAGAAATCGGCAATAGAAAAAGACTGACGTGGGAAGAATATGAAGAATTACATGAAAATAAACTATCACCAGACGAATCAATGGTTAATTCAAAGAAAGAATTTGTTTTAGTTGATGTACAAACTGGAAAAGAAAATAGAGGTGAAAGACGTTACGTCTACAACGACTAATTAATCATATAATTAATTATAATTCGTAAATCAAATAACATAGATTTTGTTAATCATTCATTGAAATTTTTTACCCGGGCATTTACGACAGTATGTAGCAAATAAATTTGCACTAGGATCATATTTTACATTAAAATCAAATTCATCAGTACAAAGCCTAATCCCATCTTTTGCGATGTGTATCATATTATCTGCTAAAATAAAATAAGCCTCAGATTTTTTATCGGTCATAATTTCTTATACATTAAAAGTTCCCATGAATTAAGTCAGCAAATTTTTGTTCTTTTCCTCAGCAATTCCTTCAATTTTTCCTTTAATAAAAGCAAGATCATATGTTCTAAGCAAAACCTCTTCACCATCTTGCATATTTGTTTGTAGATGTTTTGCCATGTTTTTAAGAATTTCTTCTTTAGAGGGAATTTTAGAAATGTCTGTCATTTTATTTTTCAATAACAACTATGTATTATAATCTAATCTTTGAACTATTCAGAATTCGTTTTGGATTTTAGTTTAATTTCATCACCTAGCAGGTCTCTTAAAGCCCTGTTTTATGTTACAGTTGGATGCAGAAGAGTTTTCAAATTTTCTGTCAAGATGTTGCATTTTTGATGTTAAAGTATCCACAACCTCTTCAATTATGAAAACTTTCTTTGCAGTTGATTTGACTGGAGTCTCAGTGAAAATGATATTTGTTGCACGAATATGTTGAGAGATTTTGTTTAGATTTTTCTTTTTTGGTTTATGGACACCTGTAAATGTTTTTTGAGTCCATGTGATATTTCCTACATCAGATGAAGAAGATCTTTCGATGTTGTAATCCCCCAATGATTTGGCCATACATAATTCGTGTGTATTGCAAACTTAAGCGTATTGAAAAACAGACTTATTTTTGATTCAGTTTGCGTGTTTTTGCATTTCTTCTTGCCCATTCATCAATTATTTCAGTAAAATCTGAATCAAATTCATTTATTAGATCTGCAAAATTCTCCTGTGTGAAAGATACTCCATTTCCATTTTCATCAATAAAACAAAATCCATTATTTTTGAAATACCATGCCGAACTACCCAAGATATGATGAAAATGTTTTGGAAACAATTCTTCAAATTCAGCCATCCCTAATTCTTGAGCAAGACTAAGTACTATTTGGTGCAATGTCGTATTTTTTGCCACTTTGATTTTTTTCTTACCGATTTTTTTAGTGGGATTAATGAATTCTTTTAGAATTAGTGTACTGGTTTCAAGATAATTCAGGCCGTAAAAAATGAAATACCTAGACATCAGTCCAATAGTGGACACATCATGAATTTTGAATTTTTTTGAAACAAAACCTGTTAGTGTTGTTAATTTTTTAGGATCTTGGAAAACATTATTGAAATCTTGAAATGTTTTAGTTTCATCTTTACGATTTTTTACAATGTGTTTTGTGATTTCTGAAAATGTTGAAAAGTCTTTGTAAACTATAAGGTTTTTAGCATCTGCCTTATCAAAGAAATCTTTTACGATTTTTCGTCTCCTATGAGGGGTCATAAATCTTGTGTAAGAATAACGAACTTAAGCATATGGATGGAATTTAGAAATTAGTTATCATTTTACACATCTCTCCCCCTAGAATTGAATATCAGATCAGAATCACCTATTTTTTTAAATTTAACATACTCTTCTTTTTGTCTGATCATTTTTTTCTTATACTCACCAAACATTTTTTCTTCATCGGATAGCTCATCTTTATGACATATTCTCTTGTGAATCAAGTAATTTGTAACTACATTCTCGTCATCCGTTAGTATCTTGTCACAATGTTCACATTTCATTACTTAACAAACTAAATTATCATACATGAACAATTAAACTTTTTACAAACTTGGCAGAATTACTTTCTTGGACTTTAATCAATTTAATTTAAAACAGTTTGAATTATCTCGATTCAAAAATACAACACGTAGGCATTATGATATAAGTGAGGCTTTTTTACATGATTGAATAATGGAAGAAGAAGCAAATCCAATCAAAGATTATTTATTTGAATATATTGAAAAATCACAGATTATTCCAAAACTGATTATTGAAAAAAAGTTTGATGCGATAATTGAAGATATTTCAAATAATTGTTACGATCAAGTTGTTTCAATGGGAGAAAAAGATGAATCCGTTGGAATTTTAGCTACAGGATTACTACACTATCTACTTACTAATGCCCTGATCACAAGTCAAAGAAAAATAGATTATAATGGAATTGATATAGATATTGTAGTTCCAGACATAAAGACATTGGAGAAAGATCCAAAAAAGACATTGCTGATTTGCATACCAAAATCATCAGATATTCAAATAATCAATGAAAAAATTGCCGAAATGGAAAAAATTCAACCTGAAAAAGAAAATATTTGGTTAGTATTATCTAAAAACATCCCAGTTGGGAAAAAATCTTTTGTGTGGTCTAAAGAAAATAATACATTTTCAAAAATAATCTTCGAAATAGCTAAATTTAGCAATGTGGGCGGATCAAATAAATTTAAAATTTTACGAGTGTAGGATTTACATCTATTTCAATAATGATTTCAAATTAAGATTTTTCTTGAAGATTTGATACAGTGAGGAATCACCCAAATCATCAATAAATGGAATCGAGCCCAATATTGGAACTCCCAACAGATTTTTCAAATCACGTGTCAACTCTTTTGTTTTGTATCCATCAGAATCAAAATCATTGATGATTATTCCTTTAATTGGAATTTTATATTTTTCACACATCATTACAGTCATTATGGTGTGATTGACAGTTCCAATTTTACTTCTCGTCACTATAACTGCAGGGATTTTCATTTCTTTAATCAAATTTGCAACATAGTAATCTTTCAATATAGGAGTCATTATTCCACCCATTCCTTCAACAAGGATCATTTTGTGAAGTTTTGATAATTTTTTGAAACTTGAAAGTATTGCAGGAATTTTTGGTTTTATTTTTAAATTTTTCCACGCAGTGTAAGGTGATGCAGGTATTGGGAAAAATTGAGGGTTTACTAAATTTTCGTGGTCATTTACTTGAGCAGCATTAGATAAAATTTCAACATCTTCAGATTTGAATCCCTTTTTCTGGGCAATGCCTGCAGCAAAAGGTTTCATTACGCCAACATCAATTCCCATTTTTCGAATAGACACGGCCAAGCCTGCTGTGATGTACGTTTTCCCAATATCTGTATCTGTTCCGGTAATGAAAATGGATTTCAACACAATAGATTCAGAGTATTTCATTGATTAATTCATCGGTTAGTTCGGCCACGCCTAAACGTCTATTCCTGTAATTACCCAATCAAGTGTTCTGAGAACGCCCTGATGGTATTTCATAGCATCCATAGATTCAGTTTCCACCAATCTTTTCTCTATTTCTTTTCTATATTCTTCAATTTCTTTTTCAGTTTTCATGAATATCGATATCATAAGATTATTAATTCATTAATCTTTATAGCCAGAAGAAAAGATCAAAGCAAATCGGTTAATTATTAAGATCTGAAATTACACCAAAGCAGTTGAAAAGTTCTGTTTGGCACCCAAACACACAGATGAAAGAGTGGGAATCTTTTGATAAAATCACCAAAGGTAAAGGAGTATGGTTAATTGACTCCAAAGGAAACAAGATGATTGATGCTGTTGCATCAATGTGGTGTAATGTGTGGGGGCATTCAAACCCACAACTAATTACAGCCATTACAAAACAAACCAAGAAACTCCAGCATTCGTCATTGTTTAACCTCACAAACGAGCCTGTAGAAAAACTTGCAAACACCCTTGTAAAAATATCGCCAAAAATGCACAAGGTGTTCTATTCAGATAACGGCTCATCTGCAATGGAGATTGCCATCAAGATGGCATTGCAGTATTGGAAAAACATTGGAAATGAAAAGAAGACAGAGATTGCAACATTAGAAAACGGATACCATGGAGATACATTTGGAGCCATGTCTGTAGGATACGTGCCAGAATTTTTTGGCAAATTCAAAAGACAATTATTTTCAACAATTCAATTTCCGGTTCCAAACAAATACAGAATTCCAAACGGATATACTTTTACAGACTATCAGAATTATTGTTTAGAAAAAATTGAAAGTAGGTTTTCCAAAAACAACAACATTGCAGCATTTGTAATGGAGAGTGGCGCACAGGTTGCAGGAGGTGTAATAATTTATCCGAAAGGATTCCAATCCAAAATAAGCCAACTCTGTAAAAAATATGACGTGTTGTTTGTTCTAGATGAAATTGCAACCGGTTTTGGAAGGCTAGGATCAATGACACAGTATGAAGAACAAAAAAGTATTCCAAACATTGTATCGTATGGCAAAATGTTAACTGGAGGATATCTTACGATGGCTGCAACGTTAGCAAATAAGAAAATCTATGATTCATTTTTAGGAGAATTTAACGATTGGGCACATCTGTTTCACGGTCACACTTACACTGGAAATCCAATTGCTGCAGCTGTTGCAAATGAAAATCTGAACATGTATAAAAAAAATAATTTGATTGAAAAAATTCAAAAAACGTCAAAAGTTTTTGATGAATTCTACGAGAAATTATCCAAAATAGATATCGTGGGCGATATCAGATACAAAGGAATGCTCATGGGGATAGAACTAGTGAAAAACAAAAAGGAAAAAACTCCAATTCATCCCCGAAAATCAATTAACAAAATATTCTTCGAGGAGGGTAAAAAACAAGGAATCTACCTAAGAACACTTGGAAACATAGTCATGCTTGTACCCCCTTTAGCAATAACAGAGAAAGAACTCAGTTTACTCCTAAAAAAGACAATTAAAACAATTCAATCTGCAAAATCAAAGGTGGTTTGAATACTGTTAACCCCCCTTCACAAGATGGGTTACCAATCCATTATTTTTATTAATGGAATACTTGTTAGCCTCATCATATGAGTACACTTGAATTCATCAAAGAGTGTCAAGAGAAAGTGTTTTCAGGGATTGGCATATCTTCTGACGATGCTAACAAATTGTTGAATACGCCAGAAGAGAATCTAAAAGATCTAGCAAAATGTGCAAATGAAATTACTCGTGATTTTAACGGGAAAAAAGTTGATGTTGAGCAATTAAACAATATCAAAAAAAATGCTTGCAGTGAAGACTGCACATTTTGCGGACAATCAGCATTTTTTGACACCGGTATAGAGACATATCAATTACCATCACCAGAAGAAGTAGTCATTAAAGCACAAAAAGCAAAAGATGAAGGAGCTGAATCATACTGTCTTGTTGCTGCATGGAGAGAGCCTTCATCAAGGGATTTTGAAAAAGTTTGTAAAATTATCCATCAAATTAATGACAAAGTTGGGATTAGTGTAGAATGTAGTCTGGGATTTCTTACACCAGAGCAGGCAAAAAAACTAAAAGAGCTCAAAGTGAAAAGATACAATCACAATTTAGAAACTGCAAAATCAAAATTTTCAGAGATTTGCACAACTCACACATATGAAGACAGATTGAAAACGCTAGGTATTGCAAGAGATGCAGGATTGGAATTGTGTACTGGTGGAATTATAGGATTGGGAGAAACAAGAGACCAACGATTAGAATTGGCAATAGAATTAGGTAGATTGTATCCTGAAGAAGTAACAATTAATATTCTTGTTGCAATGCCTGGAACACCTCTAGAATTACAAACAGATCTTCCAAATTCTGAAATTGTAAGAATGTTTTCAGTGATCAGATTCCTATTGCCTGAATCAGTAATCAAAATTTCGGGAGGAAGAGAATCAAAGCTAGATGATTCTGGTGAAGAACTTTTACAAAGCGGTGCAAATGGAATAATTACTGAAGGATATCTCACCATGGGAGGAAATGAGGCTAAAAAAGACATGGAATTAATTGAAAAAATTGGGCTCCGAGCATAACAATACAAATCAAATTTTCCGTGCCCACATCCCACTTGACAATGAACCTATTCTATGATTTGGTTTGAACATATTTCATTTTTTTAATCATATCTGATGATTTGATTTTTCCGGCATCTTGATTTGTTTTTCCGATATCACTTTCCATTTTTCCGGTAGAATTAATTGTTTTTCCGGCGATTTTTCCTGTATTCGGATTTTGTTTGATAGCTCAGAGCCGTGAAATTAGATAAACGCTTCACTAGGAGTCAAAACTCTTCAGAATTTATTCATTAGTAAAAACATCTGCAAACTTTTCTACAGAAATTCTCACACTTGGATCATGTTCTGCATGTTTTGACGATTTTTCCACAACATCAAAAAGAGAAGAGTCTTGAATAATGTATTTTTTAAGTCTGAACGTGATGCAATCCACGGTGGTATTTCTGCATTGGGTCAAGAGGGCAGTGAATCCATCATCATGTCTACAATATTAGGCGTTTTTGAGGGTGCAATACTTGTGTGGTCCGGATGGGAAATTCGTTCAATAGGATTATCTTTCAATATGAGAGATAGGGAAGTTCAATCTTTTAAGTTGTTAATAGCGCATCTGGAAGATGGCATTACCTGATGATTCTTTACTGGTTCATTAACAACGTAATTTACCGTTCTATCTCCACAAAGATGTATTCTTTTTTTGATTCAGGCAATATTTTCATGATTCCATTTTCTATTGTATCAGTAACAGTTTCAATCTTGTCTGTATCCAGGCCATCAATCAGATTGACCTCAATTCCTATGATGACGGTTGTCGGACTGAGATGCATTGTCTTCATGGTTACCACCTTGTTTACCTCTGAAACGGCATTTACAACAGTCATGATCTGCGTGTATTGTTGCGCAGATACTGATTCTCCCAACAACAACCCACGGTTTTCTTTGGCCAAGAAGAATGCAAATGACACCAGCAAAGCACCGATAACGATGGAGCTAATTGCATTATATTGCGTATTTCCTGTAATGTCTGTAAGAAGTATCCCGACAAATGCAATTCCGATTCCCAACAATGCAGCTGTATCCTCGACAACCACTGTCAGAATTGACGTATCCTTGCTGTTCTTAAATTCAGCCCACACTGTTGAAGGTCTTGTCTTTTCTACTCGTTCCGCAATTGGTTTTTTTAAACTGGACAAAGGCAATTCTCAGGGCATTTGCCTCAAACCCAAAGGCTATTGCCAATACGATATAATTGATCATCGGATTCTCAAAGTGATGATCATCTCCAAGCAGGGATGAGAACCCTGTTCCAGTGACAGGATTCCAGATATTCCAAAGATCATGGTGGCAACGACAAACGACCAGAAAAACTGCGACTTGCCAAACCCAAACTGATGCAAGTCACTTGCAGGTTTTTTACTCATCTTGATTCCAAGCAGCAAGAGAATCTAGTTTACCGTATCTGATGCAGAGTGGTATGACTCTGCCCACATTGAAGCACTACCAGTCAATACAGCAGCAATGAATTTGGTAATCGCTATTCCAAGATTACCAAATAACGCTGTATATACTGCCTTTGTTGAACCTGTGGCCATCTATCTCTTTTTTTAATTTCTTGTTATATCTAGATGATCATATTTCGAAAAACAACACAGGTGTTTGTTTTTTAATAAAAAGAATTTCTGATTTCAGGAATTATTTCCAAGGATCAGACTCTTCCTTCCAAGACTCCACATCACTTCCATCATTACGCTTTGACTTGCTTTTCTTCACATATTCCAAGACACACTCATCAGAACAGTGTGTAATCTCAGGATGTTTCATAACATTGCCATAATTTAGACACCACTTACCCATTATACTTGTACATCGTTAACATGATCTTGATCGAGTATTTACAACATCCCCATATTGTCATAGTTGAAAGCAAAAAATTAGAAATATCTGCCAGATCTTAGTTTGATTACTGCAAAAAGAAATCTAACACTTGAGGCGTACATTTTAGATCCGTCAGTTGTAAAAAGAAAGCAGCATTCTGCTACAAAGGAAAAAACAAAGACAATCACATACAGGCTTCCTGTCAATATGATCAAGGAGCTGGAAACTCAGGCCAGACAGCAAAACACATCACAAAACGTCTTGATAAAGCAAATCATCCAGAAATATCTTCAGTGGGACAGATTTTCTGAGGGAATCGCAATGATTCCAATCCCCAAGAACATCTTGCAGACGATGGGCCATGACATGACGACAACAGACATTGATCTGATTGTGGAATCAGTAAAACCAATCATCAAGGACAGCGTCATGTTCATGAAGGGAAAATATGACCTGAAAAGATGCATAGAGACACTTGAGGACTATATGAAGTCGACTGGAATACAATCAGACCACAGAGTAGAGGGATCACTGCACCACTTTATCGTGCAGCACAAGCTGGGAAAGAACTGGTCACTGTTTACGGAGCAGCTGTTAAAGGAGATATTTCACGAGTTTTTACCTGAACAGAACGTAAAATGCCAGACCACAGAGTCAACAGTAATTACCACTGTATCGCTGGGTTCTGACTTTGATGAGCATGATTATTAGAAGAAAAAGAAATTAGTTGTTGGGAATTAATTCAACTTCTATCTGACCGTTATCAAATGTGCTTTTCATTCCTCTGATCTTGCTTTTGTACATGAACAGTCTTTTTCCTTCACCAGTAATTGTTCCAGATATATGCAGGAGTTTATTGTCATGAAGGGCCTGAACTCTCCTGTATACCGTACTCATTGGGATGTTGGTTTTAGAAGTTATCTCAATTACGGATTTTGGCTTGTGCATGACGGATTCCAGGATGGATCTGCAGTACTTGTCTGATAAAATTTCAAGCAGACTATCTTTTTTTTCTGTTTCTTCAATTCTGAAGGCTTGTTGTTGTTGTAATGTTTGCATGATTAGAGTCAGTCATTTTGAGATATAATGACTGAGTACACACTGTCTTACATTGAGTACCCATGAAATTAATATTACTTTATCAATTGAGGGAAATATGAAAATCTAAGCCGATGATGTTTTTGTCTTCTTTATCTCATCTACTGAGTCTTCCAGATCTTTTTGCGTTATCTTAATTGACTTTACGTCTTTTTCCTTGTCCTTGTTTTCGACAAATCTTTTGACTCCCAAGAGTGCTCCTCGGTTGCATACCTCTTCGATTTCTGCTCCGCTGAATCCCTTGGCCATTTCTGCAAGTGTCTTTAGGTTGACGTTGTCTGCAAGTGGTTTGTCTTTTGTGTGAATCTTGAGAATCATTTCTATTCCTGCGATATCTGGATTTGGAACTTCAATTACCCTGTCAAACCTTCCTGGTCTGAGCAATGCAGGATCCACAATGTCCAACCTGTTTGTCGCACCAATTATCAACACGTTGTTGAGTTCCTCTAGCCCGTCAATTTCAGTTAGAATTTGTGACACAACATTTTCTGTAACATGTGAATCAGAACCACCACTGCCCCTTCTTGGTACCAATGCATCAATCTCATCAAAGAAGATAATACATGGTGCTGCCATGC
>JAOTSS010000002.1 GCA_029864805.1 Candidatus Nitrosopumilus sp.
CAATGTCAGCTAGAATAGAGTCATAATCAGCTTTGGTCTTTTCAAGGGATTCCTTTTCTGACCTTAGATTTGCAAGGTTGTCTTTTTGCTGTGCAGATTCATTTGCAATATTTTCTTTTTCCTGTTCAATGTCAGCTAGAATAGAGTCATAATCAGCTTTGGTCTTTTCAAGGGATTCCTTTTCTGACCTTAGATTTGCAAGGTTGTCTTTTTGCTGTGCAGATTCATTTGCAATATTTTCTTTTTCCTGTTCTATCTGATTTCTAATTTCATCAAGTTGGATTTTTGTTTTATTTAATTCAGTTTCTTCTTCTCGAAGTTGTTTGATCAATTTTATTTGTTCATCAGAATTAGATTTGTACGACTCCTTCATATCTTTAAGACGAATTTGATTCTGCTGAATTTGTTTTTCTATTTCTTTTTGTTCTTTTTGAATTTGAATTAATTTTTCTTCTTCTGCCTTTGATTCTTTAATTAGTGCGTCTCGCTCTTTTTTGATTTCATCTAAAACCGTGATTCCTTCAGATTTAACCTTCTCAACTTCAGCTTTTTGTGCACTAATTTGTTCAAATAACTTAATTTGAGAGGCAATTCGTTCACGTTCTATTTTAATTTGAGATTCTAAATTAATTTTTTCAGTTTCAATTTGTTTTATTTGTTCAGATGTAGTTTGTTTTATTTTTGATAATTCAGGATTTTCTGATTTGGTAGATATGGATTCATTTACTATGTCATCATTATTATTAAGAATTTTAGAAGCACCTGTAATAGATTCATCCGTATTCAGATCATCAGGCATCACATCTCTTGTTTCTGTAATTTCTTCTGAGAGTGAATTTTGTCTATAAGTTTGTTTTGTTATGTTTTTGTTAATCTGTGCATTAACAGAATAGTTTGATAGATCATCTAATTTTTTTTGAATATAATTATGATCAGATTGATACAGAGATTTACCTTGTGACAATGCATCATAGATGGATTGAAGTCGTCCATGATCTCCAAAACCAGTATCAATTAATTTTTTTATGTCAGGTAAAAGTGGGTTCTGTGCAGATTCTTTATGGGTAAAGTCAATAGAAGAATTTAATAATTTTTCAACATAAATTCTATCTGAAGTAAACAGAGGTTTGTTGTTTCTTAAATATTCTCGAATAATATCCAATCTACTTGGATCGCCTGTACCAGTATCAATTAACTGGCCAATCCTGTCAATGGTTTCTGTGATAGTTAATTTTTGCATTTTCACACTGTATAATCCCGATATTTTGGTTAATAAAAGAATGCTATAAAATAATTTTTGAAAGTTTGTTACTATTTTTATGAGAAAATAACATTCAGTGATTGACTTTAAGAAGGTGGAAAGAACAGTACATCAAAAAATCTCACAGCATAGATCTTTCCCATAAATGATTAAAAATGGATCTACGTAATGGTACCCTACACTTGATAGTATATTTTCTGAGCAAACTCTGACGTCTAAGATATTATGCCTAAAAATAAAAATTCAAAATTATTCAAGCAAATTATTTCTATGAAGAGAAAAACCAATTAACAGTTTTAAGTTACTATACGTAGCACTTGTAATGAGTAAACATAGTGATCGTGCTAAAACTGGAACTCGTACACAAATCAATGTCCAAATTCGTTTTTGTCAGACAAATCTCACGATAAAGAAAAAAGAGCTTGCTAAAGCAATGCAATACAAAAAATACAAGCTTCCTGGATTTGAAAATCAGATTGCTAGAATGAAACAGGGGATTGTAAAGGCTGAGAAAGACTTGAGAGTATTTCAAATACGAAAAGAAAAACTAACAAAAGAAGGCCTCATATAGTATTCAGAAATGCACAAAATAATAAAAAAAGATCAGATGTTCAACAAGAGTATTTTGTTGATATCGATCGTTTTAATTACATTTGGAACATTTAATGTAATCAACAATGTTTTTGCTCAATCTTCAAGTGAATTATCCGTAAAATGTTTTGACTCAAATGGTACTGAGACTTATTGTGCCAAACCCATGGACCTATTTTTACAGAATATTTTAGAACAGTTACTTTCTACAGTTGGGCCTATTGTAGCAGGAGCTGTGTCGATGGGCATTAGCTTTGCAAGAAAGAAAGGATTGCAGATAAGTGCCGAAGCTGAAGAATATTTTGTAAACTCTGCAAAATCATTTGTTGAAAACCAAAGCAGGTATGTTTTCAAACAATTCATGGAAAATCCCGAATATCGTGAAGATCTTGCCAAAGGAAAAATGCCATCAAAGTTAGGAAAAGAGGTTTTTCAAAATGTAAAGTCACAGCTTTTAACTGAGATCAAATCAGATGAATTCACAAAGACTACCCGAAATATGCTAATCGAAAATTTAGATTCATTGATTGAGAGAACTTTATCTGAAAACAAAAAAGAATCAGCACAAAGAGCTAGGAGTTTACTAAGGGAATTTGTGCCTCTTGCAGTAGATTCTGCTTTGTTGTATGTAAGAGAACAAGAAATCAATGATGAGGAAAAAACAGAGATTGTAAGAAAAGCAATGGAGATGGTTGCAAAAAACTTTGACAATGAATATCTCATCATGTCAGCTATCAGTGCAAAGATGTACATTGAAGCAGAACTGGCCAATAAATTAAAACAACGTTAACCTACAAAAAGTCATAAAATAAATTATGATATATATGCAGATTTATTCTAGAACTTAACAAAACACAAAAAATATCCATAATTTGGCACTACCAGAATATATCATCTTATCATACCAAGTATGCTGGTAATTTGTGCCACTATTGGAGCAGCAGTTATTGCTATTGTGGATGCACTTTCCAAGATACTTTTTGCAGAGGATAGGCTTTCTGAGATTATTCCTGTCTTTGGTTTGGGGGAACTAATCTGGCTTTCAATTGTAGAAATGTCTGAGATCAATTCATCTTTCTGCTCTTGTATTAATCCTTCTTTCTCAAGAAATTCTTTGAGTATGTTTATGAGATCTGTTAGTTCTTTTTTTGTTTCCGGACTTATTGTAATTGTTTGATTAATACCGGAACTTGCCTGTGAGATATTGGAATTAGTCATGGTTCCAATATTGATGTTGTTTACAACACTGGCAGGAAAATGAGGCGTAGGTAATTCTGGTTTTGATAGTGCTTGTTCTACTTCAACTACTCCCTTGTGTTTGATATACAAACTTGCATCAGAATAGCTTGGGATATTGAACCCATGGGTTGTGATTTCCAGTAGATCTTCGCCCACCAAATATTGAACTATTGTCCTTGCATCACCTTCTTTTAGATTCAATGGTTCAGAGATTTGTCGCACCAATACTCTTTTGCTGTGATCTCCTGCAGTCAATTTCCATAGTTCGTGCAAGAACAGAAATCTTTGTTTTTTAATCTCATCAATTTCAGACAATGAACACATCTTTGTAGATGTGGTATTATTTTAATTTCTTACTTGTAAAATACACCAAAATTCAAGATGCTCAAATGATGTAAAAATTAAGAATATCCCGATTGAAGGTTCAATCTAATTTTATCAGTCAGGGCAGAAATTTTTTTATTGGATAAATTAGAACTAGGAATGTAAAAATTCTTAAGTTCATATTTTTTTATAGAAAATTCATGAATCTAAATGAATTACATCAAAGAGAGATTGATTCACTGAGAGATGAAAATATAGAATTGAGAAAAAAGATAAAGGAACTTGAATTGAAAATATACAAGTTTGAGAAAAAGTAGATAGTTTACAATACGCTTAAGTTAGTAAGACTTGCAGGAAAAACATGTCATTATTTTGTAAGCAATGCCAAAGTAGAAGATTGCCAGTAATTCTATCGGCAGGTGAAAAAACTATGTGGCTTTGTGAAAAATGTAAGAATTTTGCAGACATAGATGATTTTATCATCCGTGAACAAACTGAAGAAGAAATACAAGAGAACATAAGAAAAATAGAAGAATTCAAAAATGTCACAATCGCTCAAGGAGAGAAATTGGTTAGAAGAAAGGGCGTAAATTAACAATACGCTTAAGTTCACAATCAATCCAAAAAATTTACAATTGATTTTTGAAAAGGATGTAAAGGCACTTCAAAGAGCCCTGCTTGAGACAGAACAGAGAATTAAAAAACTTGAAGAACATAAAAAATCGGTAAATAAAGAACTTTTAGATAATAAATCAGACAAGGCAAATAATGAAACTCTAAGACGACTAGAGCATAATTTAGATAATTTACATAAAAAACATGCATTAATAATTAAAGAATTAGAAGATTAAATTTTGAACTTTTCCTATGCAGTACTATGTTAGTCCTGAATTTGGATATTTATAATATTTAGGCATAGATTATTTCTGCCTAAAGTCACAACATGAACTGTTGATTCCATTATCTTGACTATTCCACTAGAAGTAAATCAAAAAGATAATGAATCCTATTAGCATTACAAGTATGATGAATTAAGAATAAAAACTACGACACAATTTTATCTTCCAAATACACAATCAAAGAATTGAAAACATCAAAGCAGTTTGAGATTTCAACGATAAAATTTCCACTAGCATCATTTTCTATTGCATTGATTGGTGTTTCATTATCAATGTGGGGTGCAAGCTGGGACATCACATCTCATTTACTTAGAACACCTGAGACATTCTTTACACCCTCACACGGGATTTTATATTCAGGTGTAGGAATCAGTTTAATCAGTGCAATATTAAGTTTGATCATACTAATAACAAAAAGACAGACAAGAAAAAAGCCATTTGCTTTTGGCTTAAAGATTATCATAGTGGGTGCACTTTTACAGGTAATTGCAGGTCCAGGAGACTTTTACTGGCATGAATTATTTGGGATAGATGGCTTACTTAGTCCTACACATCTGACACTTGCTTTAGGAATAATGATTGTTTCAATAGGATCTGTGATTGGTTTTGCAAGAATACACACTCATCTTGTTGAGAAAAATAGTTTTGTGAAATTGATACTTCCAATATCTTTTGGTGTTTTCTGGTTTAGTGTCATGTGGCTCATATTTTTCTTCGTATTGCCAATTTCAGAAGGCGACACTCATAATTTTAATCCCGATCCATATGTTGCAATAGTGTTAAGTTTTGTAGCATTACCATTCACATTTTCCATAGTGTTTTGGTCAGCATCAAAATCCCTCGATATTTTTGGTGTAGCCAGTGCATCCGCGCTTGTATTTGTTGTAATGAATGTCACATCAAATATAATCACATCAGAAAATCTTTTGATTTATTTGCCTTGGTTTACGACACCCATGATTAGTGCAGTAATTGCAGATTATGTCCTAAGTAAAAGGGCAAAATCTAAACTAACTCAAAGACACAGCGAAAAAATATCAGGTATCATTTTAGGGTCAATGTTTTTCATGTTCTGTTTCCCTATGCTGTCAATGACTTTTTTGGAACTTTACTTGTTTAACAATGTGTTTCCGTATGATGTCTTGCCTAATGCATCAAACACAATAATGGAGATATGGGTGATAACTATCATTCCTGGAGCAATATCTGGAATGCTTGGCATGATGTTTGCATCAAGGATGTTAAACAGGATTTTTAATAATCAAACAATCAAATCTTAAATCTGAAAAACACTGAAAATATATTCTTTTTTTTGTATTATCTTAAACAATTGTTAACATAAAATTGAACAACACTTATTGTTTAATGTCTGCATATATTATCAATGAGTCAAAACAAAACCAAAGAGGAATTTCAATTTAAAACACGAGTGGAAAATAAGAATTTTGAAGATAATATGAAGCAAAGTTTTGAATTTTGGCACAGAAATTACGTTGATGCTCCACTAAACTATCTATTAGTTTGGAGAAAAGCCTTAGAATCAAATTCTAAAATCATTAAAAAAGTAGAAGAATTGTGGAAAGAAGACACAGAACAAATAGCAAAAATCCAAATGCAACAATTTTTTGAAATGTGGTCATATGCCATTAGAAAATCGGATTTTGAAATTGCAAAGAAATCAATGCAAGATTGGAAAGATCTCTGGAAAAATACTACAGATAAAGAGTTTAAACTCTATGGAGAAATTCTACAAATTATAGGGAATTCCTGGGAAGACATGCAAAATAAAAATTTAGAATAACAATTAAAAAATCCTTTCTGAATTTCTAGAGAATATTTAATTACAACATTTCCGTCTCTTGTATGATAATGCTAAAAGTCATTACCTACTAGTCAAATGGAACTTCAAATAATACAAAAAATTTTGAAAGTAATTATAATAACATTAATAATTTTTGGGACTGTATGGATTACTCTAATAATTCTATACCCAAACATGGAATTATTAAGAGACATGCCACTTGGAGGGATATCTTTTCTTTTGGCGCTCATTATTGTCCCTATTTACTTACGTGTAAGATAACACCCCAAAAATCACGATTATCACTACAAAATAAAATTCTATTTGCGGATTTAATACAATACAGAAAATGGAGAAATAGTAGTTATTTACGGTCGAAAACAAATCAAGTATAATTAGTTGGAGATTAGGTTCTATGAAGGACATATTTCTCGGAAGTACTTCAAACCATGTTCTTTTCTTATCTGTATTCAGATTCACAGTCATTTACAGATAAAACTACAAACCCAACATTACAAGAGCCTAAAAATTATTGGTCATTGAGCAATATTACATATTAATACTGTTTAGCGCACAACACATATGATTTGACAATAGAAAAACAGGCTTTAGAAGAATCTTGCAAGAAAATTCTTGCACTTGAAAAAATTAGATTTGCAGGAGTTCTTAATAATATGGGCAACCACATAGCAGGGGGTTTTAAAGAAGGAGTAACATCATATCTTGGAGATCGGGAAAATCACATGATGTACGTCCAGTTAACTCTGGAGTACCTGATGAGAAAAGATTTTGAGACTGAACTAGGTCCAATAGATTACATTGCCTCAAGAAGAGGAAAAGTTACTATGATAAGTATTCCTACAAAAGAATACTTGATTTTAATTTCTGCAGAAAGAGATGTTAATGTAGAAGATGTTATACAAAAAGTAAATTCTGCATTTACTTCTCTTCCCAACATACAACCATAAACATTAACCCTAAAAACACTAGAACTATTGACAGATTATTCTAATGCGTCAAGAATGAATGACAACAGTGGTAGACATTGTAAAAAAAGATGCCATTGTCCATCAAATATTTTTAATGCAGATGAATGTGACAACATTCTATGTAGCACATATTAAGATTAAAAAAATAAAACTAGTTTTTTAAATATTGAAGATACATCCTCATAAAATCAGCACCAATTACTGGTTTTAGAAAATCACTGTCGGATTTGAAAGCATTGATCGCCTCATTTAGAGATGTAGGTAATTTTTTGATGTTAAGAGATTTCATTTTACTGACTGAAAGTTTGTAAGTGTTTACATCTACAGAATCAGGGGGTTGAATCTTCTTTTTTATTCCATCTAGTCCTGCTAGCAATAGAGCTGATTCAACAAGGTAAATGTTAGATGTAGGATCAGGTGGACGATATTCTATTCTTTTAGTTTGTGGATTCTTTTTATTATGTACAGGAATCCTAACACTAACTGAACGATTCATTTTTCCCCATGCAATATTTGTAGGAGCTTCATAGCCAGGGACAAGTCGTTTGTATGATTGTGCGGTAGGGTTTGTAATTGCACAAAGAGATCTTGCATGTTCTAATAAACCTCCAATGTAATAGTATGCAGTTTGACTTAATTCGGCATATTTGTCTGAAGGATCATAAAACACATTGTACTTTTTTTTATTTTTTGTTTTCCAGAGACTTTGATTAACATGAACTGCTGAACCATTATCATTTGGAATGGGTTTTGGATTAAAGCTCGCAACCATTTCACGTTTTGAAGCAATTTCACGAACAGTTTTCACTCCGGTGACAAAAGCATCTGCCATTTCAGTTAGACCAGTATGTGACAGAACAATTTCACTTTGACCCGCAGTAGCCACTTCATGATGATGTGCTTTTATTTTTATTCCAAATGTTTCAAGAACATCACATACCTCATCTCTAAAATTGGTTAAAGTGTCAGAAGGGGAGTCTCGATAATATCCTTTTTTTATTTGGATTACATCTTCTAAATTTGGAGATCCCCAAGGTGCTTCGTTTGATGTGATTTGGGAGTTTTTCTTTATCGATTCAGGGATATCAAAAACAAAAAACTCCATTTCTGCAGCCCAATTACTGGAAAAACCATTTTTCTCAGCAAAACGTACGGTTTTTTCTGAAATATATCTTGAATCTCTGGAATATCTTCCTCCATCAAATCCCAGATGGATGTTTGCAAACATTCTTGCAGATTTAGAGATATAGGAATTTTCATTATTTTTGTAAGAATCAAAGTAATCAGGCAAGATTACAAAAGTGAAAGGATCAGGAATCAAGATTATGTCTGATTTATCAATCTCGGTAAATCCCAAAATAGAGCTTCCATCTAAAGGAAAGCCATCAACAAATGATTCAGGGGTCAGTTCATGTGCAGGAATACTAAGCTGATGAATTAGTCCAAAAGGATTACAAAATTGTAATCTAATCCATTTTACATTAAATTTCTTAATTTTTTCATTTATTTTTTTAAAATTTGTCACTAATTTAGAGACAACATACTTGTTGATAACCTTAATTGACAATATTCAGTTAAGACGATTCAAATTAGAAACATAATCATCTTTATTTTGAGTTTATTTCAGACTCCTGTGGAAAAATATTATTTGGATAAAATTTCATTCAATTTTCTTGTTTAAAAATACATTACCAAACGTGTATGTCTTGCCATCTACTTCAACATCAATAGGTATTGGTTCTACACTAGAACGCAATAATGATTTTAGCTCGTTTTTAGTAAACCATTGACTATGAAAGCCAAGATTATTGTGAAAAATCCTGTTTTTCCCATCAAAAGAGTCTCTATCGATTTGTTTAATCATGGGTAGCATGGGGCGGTATAATCTGGGGGCCACAAAACCAAAGTTATCTCCATTAAAGGCAGTAATTACTACCAAGCCATTATCCCCTGCAATCCTTATCATATTGTCAACAAATAACTGTCGTTTGTCTGAAGGTATCACTCCAAGCGTATTATACAAACACATTACGATGTTTACCGTATCGGATTCAAAATACTCAAAAAGGTTTGGATCTCTTAGATCATATTTTAGGAATTGGATATTTGAATTTCCTTTGTGATTCTTGTTTTTTTGATTTGCACGTTTTATCATAGGAACGGATACTTCAACACCATAAAACTGAACGGAGTCATTTTGGAGTTTTTTATCAAGAGCAAATATCACCCTACCAGTACCTGCTCCCATATCAATGATAGAACAGTTTTTGTTAAATTTGCAAACATTCCCACATAGGCGAGAAAGAATACCCATCTCTCTGTCCAGATATTTTGTAATTACAGGATCTTGATTATCTTCCACACTCTCATCATAATCAGATGCCATGTCATCCCAAAGATTATGATCCATTATTAGCAATTTTTTGGAATTCGTATATGGACTTTTGTTAATTCAATAGTATTTCTTCTGTCTTTGATCATATCGTAGATAATGAACATGATACTGAGAAGGAGAGAAACATCTGCATCCACGTGTGAATGAAATTTATCAAAAAAAGAAAAAAATTATTGGTCAGGAATATCCTGAACAACTAGAATGTATGGTTCACCAATTGGGTATGAGTCTCCATAATTCCAAAAGTAAAACACCTTCCCGTATGTCTCATCTAAAACTGGTAGAACTTTTGCAAATTCCGATTCAGTGAGTTCAGGGAATGTGGCCTTTGCTCTTGGAAATTCTGTCTTGTGATAGTGCCAATATTGTTTTTCCTCATCAGGCAACTCTTGGTATTGGTCAGCAGTAATGACATATTCAACACCATATGGTTTGTCTTGGTCAGTCATCCCGTATGGGAATAACAAACATGTTGCAGTGTTGTCATCATAAACCTTACAATGATGATGAACTATGGTCTGTAAAAGATGATCAACAGCACCATGAGACTTGTTTACATCAAGATGTCTGATTGCATGAATATGAAGGTCATTGAATCCCAGAATATTAGGATAGTCAATCTGTCTTGGGTTCAAGGTCTCATTGTAGAGAGGTTCTTTACCCATAATCTTTTGGCCATCATGTTGCATGTGCTGTTTATCACTCATCATATCTCCCATCATACTCATGTGTTGTGTCATATCCATTGATTCCATTTTTTCAATCATCTGACTCATTTTCTGAATCATTTGAGACTGTTCATGCAAAGTCATCGTTTGCCACATTTTCATCATATGTGTCTGATGTTTCTCATGGACTTTGTCCATTCTGTCCATGATATCATTGAGGTTTGTTTGAGATGATGAATCACTTTTAGGAGAAACTCTTTGCTTCATACTGTCTCTTTCTTCAGGTGGAATCTCTGAACACAGTTTGTCACCACAAACTTGGGATTGGGTTGCAGAGCCATACTTTTTGATGTATGTTCCCGTTGCTTTTGCAGCATCAGCTGTCTGTGAAAGATCAATGGATGCTGTAACAGTAACGGTTAGCAGTATTGCAATGTTGAATACTGCAAGTTGTTTATTCATAAGTATCAGCCATGAATTTGATATATAATATCATAGGCGCTTTCCGTATCTGACTTTCAGATGTGAAAACCGTACCAGATAATCATCTATTTTACAACATATTTTGTAGTAATGTAATCATTGAACAATAATTAACAAAGTTGAATTTTTCCAGCAGATACAGAATCTATTGAGACATGTCATAATTTGTTGCTTGTTGGTAATCAAAATGTATGAGTCAATCAATATAGAATTTTCTGGAGTTAGAAGTGGACAGATTCATATTTTATTAGAGAAATGTAGTTTTTTGCTCAACAAGAAATCATTCAAATAAAACAAACTGCAATATGCTTATGTTCATATAAAATTTAAGAGATTTGTGACAGAGACAGAAATCAGCGTTGAAGTCAAGTCAGGATTTCTACCAGATAAAGGCAAGGGAATTGCCAGACTAGATAGAGATTCCATGAAACTCCTTGATTTGTCCTCAGGAGACATTATAGAAATACAAGGTCAAAGAAAAACATATTCAAAATGCCTTGCAGTTCCAGAAAAAAATAACTCTCTTGGAATTCTCAATATTGATGGATTGATTCGCAGTAATGCAGGAATCAGCATAGGAAACAGAATATACATTAAAAAAATTACGGTTCTAGATGCAAAACAAATAACAATTGCACCGCTAGAAATCATCCCGTTTATCGAAGAATCAGAAATTAAAAAAACACTGATAGGGTTTCCAATAATTCAGGGAGACAATATTGTATTAGAGAATTTGGATGAACAGGTATTTTTCAGAATACTTGAAACAATTCCATCAAACAGACCTCTTACCATTACATCTAAAACAGAATTTCAAATCAATGAATACTTTTTTCTAGAAAATGATGAAAAATCAGACAACACCACAGAGAACAGAGAGCAAAGTTATGGAAATGACGAATTTACTGAAGAAGATTTTCTTCATGTTAAGACGTGTTTTGAAATCTAAATTGTTGATTTTTTCTCAAACAGTAATGATCACAATAAAAAATACACTGAAAAATTAATTATGGAACGGGGTTAGCAATGACCCCATTTGAAACTAGAGATATTAATACTATAGGTACACTAGTTCCTACTACAATTCCAGTTAAAACCAAAAGATCTTTTTTATCCATTACGTATCAAAAATCAGTTTAACTGTCAGTATAATACTTTCGTCCAATGTTAATTTTGCTGAAAAATTTATCTATAGAATAAAAGAGAATATGCTACTTGAAAGTGTGAAAATATGATTGAGTGGAATCATTTACCAGTCACATAAGTGACATACAAAATGGATGAAACAAAAATGGAAACACCGATAATTATTGCCAATTCTTTTCGTGAAAATATGCTTGCCCTATAACTCATTATTTTACTGCAAGAATAATGAACTTAAGCATATTGGGATTAGGATTAAAATCCATCCATTTCGCCATAACAAAAGTCAGACAAATTCTGTGTTTAGATTAACCCGAATTGATGAATACAGTTGAGTTAGATACTGCTATCATCTCTACTGCTTTAATTGACATGTTCTCTTTTTTTGAAACATCTAGCATTTCATCATAATGTTCTTCATTCAAATGCTTTAGGAATTCTTTTTCTTCAATATCATTACGTTTAAAATTACAAGATGGGAATACACAGTTGAAATTCAACAACTACAATACAACATAATCATTTTTACTCTTTATTGAAAAAAATAGAAACCCCCGAATTAGGCGTGAATTTCATAGGCCTCATACAACACTGAAATCACTACCATGGAGATTATTTTGTCAAGTTTATCTATCTTCTAATAAATTAGAATTCAAGCTAACTAGATCATATCAGTATCATCAGGGCAATAGACAATATGGCCGGAATTGATTTTGTTGACACCATTGTTGTTCGCACAAGCACCAACAAAGGAACGTCAACAACAGACAAACCAGTGTTACCGTCAGAATTCATGGGAAAGCAAAATGAAAGCAAATCCAGAGAATTACTGGAACTTGCAGGTGATCCATGGATAGTAAGCAGTAAGGGAACCTCAAAGATTAAGATCTCTGAGATGCGAAGAGCAAAAATCGCAGATATTAAAGGACGATATATATCGACTAGGAAGGGAACTGGAAGAATTAAATTTTAATTCTTCCAAATTTTATTTTCAGACAGACAAGAGAATTTAATTTGCATCAACATTATATTCAGACAGATCTACTTCAATTTCCTTAGTACAGATTTCAATTGGTTCATCAATTTTTATGAACGGAATTTCAATTATTGAAATCTGAATTGTGCCCGAAATGATTCCAAGGCAAATACGTAAATCTTTTTCTTTTTTTGAAAAAATCTCCAGATCCTTTATTGTACAACTAGAATTTGTCTCAAAAACAATCCTACCTGCCTTTTTCCTGACTTTGTTAACGCTTATCATAAATTCAACATAACACCTAATTGGTTTGAGCTGAAAATTTATATCAAATTTTACGTTTTGTTTTTTATTTTTGGAATTTATTTTGATGTTTTCCACACAGAGACTGGCATACTGTTGTGGCAGATATTTCATAGTTTCATTGACAATTTTTTCCAGTATCTTTTCTAGAATGTTGTCATCTTGTGCTATTTTTTTGTACCATGATGTTAATTCTTGCATTCCATCGAGAGGTTCAAGTTTAGAAGCAGAATCAAAAACAGACATGGTAAACAAAGATTCAATGTCATCTCTCACTTTTAGAGAAATTTTGTTTAATGTAATCTGGTTTTCATCTTGTATTTTGTTACACCCCTTTCATTTTTCAATGCCCCCCCTAACTTCAATCTCAACATTTTCATGATTCTCCTCATCTTTTGTATCATTATTACTGTGAGTTTTGGGATCTGTCTTAGAAGGAGAAGAATGTTTTTTTCGTGATTTGTAATAATATGATAAAGCAATTATCATAGCGATGAAAAATATGGTAATACCTACATAATACGAATCATATTCAGTTTTTTCTTGGATCTTTTCAATGGATTGAATTCCCCCAGATGAAATGAGATCACTTGTATCATTTGTAGAAGTCAGGATTGGGTCTTTTGACGGATCCTGTGTTTGGTCTTTTGGAATTACGATTTGAGGCAATTCTGCAATGTCAATTCCCAGTTCAATCAGACAATCCTGTGATCTTTTCCAATCCTGCCCTGCTCTTTCTTCTTTGACTACAGATTCAAAATAGGATTGTGTCATTTTGGGGCCCTCAGCCAAAAATATTTCATCTATGACATTTTGGAATGTATCAGTATAGGATTCATAATAACTTAATTCGATTTCAATTTCTCTGGAACAAATCCACTGGCCTTTACCATCAAACATCCCGTAAGCATAGTCACTACCAGATAATGCAGTGATAAACAACAGTGCAAGAAAAATTTTGCAGATGTTATATTTTTTCACATTATTAATTATGCTTTTGAAACAGATTAAATTTTTGGTTGTATTGAGATAGTAATGACATCATCAGGTGAAACATACCTTTTTCCTTGAAGAGTTATCTTAATTCAAAGAATTGATGTGAAAACTAATCTAAATCGTATTACACAATGGCACAGATTACTGAGTTCCTAAATGTTGTTTGATTTTGCCAATATCTTCGCATACCATTGCAATTTGGCTGCATAGAGAGTTTTTTTACATAAAACTTATTGCTGCCTTCAACAATTTAGATCAACTTGGATTGTTTACAGGGTAATGGAAAAGGCAAGTTCATGAACGAATTTGGCCTTATGGAAAAATGTACTTTCTGTAAAGGCCCTGATTTGTCTTTTGAGTAATCTTTTTCCTCAAATGTCCATCAATGCTCTTAGTACTAGCGATAAAATGAAAAAAGATTAATTCTAATGGATAGATCGTCCGATTTCACATAACGTCATAATCCAAGAACGCCATATTTATGACTGAGAGAATGACTTTCTCTTTTTACATACTATGCAAGTGTCTTGATTATCATGCAATTTTTCCACTTTGATGAACCGTTTTCAGCCATTCTTACCTTGCGTTATTTTATCAAACACGCAACAGGCCGTAAGATCCCCTGTAACATTGACCATGGTTCTAGTCATGTCCAAAATTCTATCTACGGAAATTAGCAGTATGATGCCAATCGGAGGGATGCCAACCGTTACCAGAATGGTGGATAGGACAATCACACCAGCTCCGGGTATAGCTGGGGTTCCAATGGAAGCCAAAAGGGCAGTTATAATTATTATTAATATGGATATCAGATTCAGTTCAATTGAAAAGAGCTGTGCCAAAAAGAAGACAGCTATTACCTGATACAATGCAGTGCCATCCATATTCACAGTAGTTCCAAATGGAATTACGAATTTTGACACTCTTGAATCAATCTTCAAACTATCTTCTGCAGTCTTCAATGTAATCGGCATTGTTGCCATTGAGCTGCCTGTAGAAAAAGCCAAAGATTGTGGATTACGCATTTTTGAAAATGTAGAAGAAATAGATCTCTTTGCCACAAACTTCAAGATCAAAGCATACACTAGCAGCATGATTCCAAGGCCAAGTACAACGGTTCCCATGTATGCCCCCATTCCAATCATCGACTCTATTCCAACTTTGGAGACCATTCCTACAATCAAACCAAAAACTGCAAACGGTACGATCTTCATGGAAAAAAGCAGAATATGTATTGTTATTTTTTGAATTGATTCTAGTATGTCTAAAAGGGGCTGGACTGATTCTCTTGGAAGAACCACCATTGACATCCCAATGATCATGGCAAATATCAGAATGCTTAACATCTGTCCTTCAAGGTATGATGATATTGGATTCCTTGGAATAATGTTTGATATAGCATTTGGAATGTCATCCAAAGCAAACCCATCCTTAATTTCTACATCATTGTCTGTAAGATCAAAGGACTCCTTGAGCAAAGAGATGTCAAGAAGACTTCCAGGAGATACAACTGACACCAGTAGTACTGCCACAGTTATTGCAATTATTGTAGAAATTACAAAATAAGAGGCAACTCCTAGCCCCAGAGTTTTTAGTTTATCAGTTGATCCCAAGGAAGTAATCGCTATGATAATTGAGGTAAAAATTAACGGAACTATGATCATGTGAATTAGACTCAAAAATATGCTGGCTGGAATCGAAAGATACGACGTGACAAAATCAAGATTGTCATCTTCTAGTCCGACACCTACATCATCTCCCACAACAAGTCCTACGGATAGCCCTATGATTAAAGAGACTACAACTTGAAGCCACAAGTTTTTGAAGATATAATTTTTAAATGCCATTTCATTCACTTGAGAATTAATTTCATATTGAGATTTTTCTTAGAAATTTTATGCATGAAAAAATCACTCATGTCTCCCATAAAAGGAATTGAGAAAGATGTAGTGTCTTTTGCTACAAATTCTACTATGCCCACAAAGAAATTAGGCGTGAATTTCTGATGCTTCTCGTAAAGTTTTAGATCTTGTGATCAAATTTTTCCTTCAATGAGAAAATTATAAAGATTAGAAAAAATCCAGAATACAACTACGTTCCAAGGGGAAAGGATGAAGTTTTCACCAATTGGGGTTTGTCTAGATTACATGTATTGGTAATTCCAATGAGCATTTATCAAGTTAACATCTTAAAGACTCCAAAAGAAGTCTTTTTGCTCCGATAGTTGGAACTAGTGTCTCAGCACATCTAACAAACTTTGAGATTCCTAATGATAGAGTCTTTGGATTTGTTAATGCCAAACTCTAATGTCCAAGTTACAACCCCATAGAAATAATTTCTTCTTTTGTCGTCACACTGTTATTAAATAAAAAAGTGTAACGTCAACGATAACAATAATTCTAGTTTCATCCGTGTTTGTGAGTCGTATTCAACATGGTGATGCACATAAATCTAATCATGCCTTTCTTTAAATTGGAAATTGATCGGAATACTCCATGGATATTTGCTAGAAGGGTCAGGAAGTAACATTTGGACTAGATCCATTGTAAAATCTTTATGTAAAAACGGTGATACAGTTCATCTCATATGCCAAGAAAATCACCCTGAAGATTATGATTTCATAGCAGAATGTCATTATTATTCAGAGGATTCAGTTGAAACAAAACTAAATCGAAGTGTTCCTTACAAAGGCAAGTGTATTATGCACAAACCCCAGTTAGGAGACACATTACCAGTTTATGTCAGGGACAAATATGAAGAATTTTCCAATGTTGTTCCCATGACTGAATTATCAAATTCTACAATTGAGGATTATGTTAATCGAAATACAAAAGCAGTATTAAAAATAATAAATAATTATGGTTTAACAGCGCTTCATGTTAATCATGCAGTGTTAATGTCCGTAGTGGCTTACAGAGTTAATAAAATAAGTTCTACGCCATTTGCAATAATACCGCACGGTAGTGCAATTGAGTATGCTGTAAAAAGAGACATAAGATTTTTAGATCTTGCTATGAAAGCATTTCGCTCTGCAAAAAAAATTTTTGTTGTTAGTAAAGAAATGGAAGATAGGATATCTGTTATTTTTCAGTCTATAACTAACATTAATCAGAAGATGAGTAGATTGAATTTAGGCGTAGATACAAATATTTTCAAACTAATTTTACCTGAATTACGTCATAAGAATATTGAAAAATTATTTCAAAAATTAAAAGATGAGGCTCGTGGTAAAAATAAAAACCAGTCAACATATTGAGAGAGAAAATTAAATCAGACTTAGAATTAAAAGAATTAAGCAACATAATCTCTTCAACTACCGATTATCAAATGAAATATCCTGATGTTGAAGCAAAATTAAAGAATATCGATTGGACTAATGATAAAATAATTTTATTCGTGGGGCGGTTGATAACAGGTAAAGGAATTCAATCGATCATAGCAGCCTTACCCTTGATATTTCAGAAACATTCCAATGCAAGATTGATAATTGTAGGCCATGGGCCATTACGTGAAGTAATGGAGATCTTCATATGGGCACTGGCAAATAATGAAAGAGAATTAGTTGTTAAAATTATTACCTGGGGAAAATCACTTGAGGGAAATCTAGATAATAAATCATCCTTTGAAGATATTTTATCCTTTTTCAATCAATTGGAAAAAAATAATGAATTGGACTCTTATTTTCAAAAAGCTGGCAATCTTCTTACCTCCGATAAAATAATATTTACGGGATATTTAGGACATGAAGAATTACGTTATCTTTTTCAATGCTGTGATGTGGCAATTTTTCCTTCAGTAATAATGGAAGCAGGGCTGCTTGTGTTTTTAGAATCTTTAGCATCAGGTTGTTTTCCATTGGGAACATATTTTGGAGGAATGGCAATCAACATAGACACAATTTCAGACAAGTTGCCAAAAGATATTTCAGATTTGATGAAGATAAGCATAGAAAAAGATTTGAAACTTTTTGATATTGTTAAAAAAATTAATGAGGTACTTTTACTTGATGGAAAATATCGAGATGTACTAAGTGAAACCGCACATGAATTGTATTATTGGAGCAGTGTTGGTGAAAAAATTTCATCAGAACTTAATTCAATGAATTAGTGGTTTTTCTTTCATGTGTGATTTATCATTTCGTCATCCAAATTGAGGATGAAAATGAACGCAGTTAAGTACAAAAAATCAAATTATTCAACTATTACTTTACCAGTCATCCATGGATGTGCAATGCAGTAATAATCAAACGTTCCTTCTTCATCAAATTGATTTGTGAAAGTAGCACCTGGAGAAATTAATCCACTGTCGAAGATCCCATTATGACCATCTGAAGGAATTCCACTTGTAACAGTATGAACTGCAATGTCATCATTTGTCCATGTTACACTAGAATGCTCATTAATTGTTACAGAATATGGCAGATAGCATTCGTTTGTCTTCTCACATCCTGGTGATGCAGAACCTCGAGCGATTGAAACGTGAGTGTTTTGGGAGTTTGAAATAGTTGCAGTTTTGCCATCCACATTATCATTTTGATTATTTAAAAATTGTTGATTATTCATCATATTGTTTCTCATCATCATATTTCCATCCATCATCATACCAGAACCCATCATCATATTCATCATGTCTTGATTATTCATCATGTGATTCATCATTTGTTGTTGCATTTGAGGATCATTCATCATGTGATTCATCATAGGCCCCATCATTTGGTTCATGTGTTGAGGATTAGACATCATCACATTATGCATTTGTTGCACTGTTTGGGGGTTATTCATCATGTTTCGCATCCACTGATTCATTGCATCGGGGTTTTGCATCATTTGTTGATGCCATTGGTTCATTGTCTGAGGATCATTCATGATTTGTTGCATCTGTTGAGAATTCATCATTGCTGATGTAGGAGTAGATGATTGTAAAGCAGTATATCCTATTCCTAATCCTGCAAAAAATACACCAACTGCAACACCAATCAAAATTCCCTGACTGACCATGTTATTCAGTAGAATGAATGGTAATTAAACTGTCAATGGATTTTCATTAATGATTCTTAAGAAGTAGAACGTAATTAGTTCAAATCCCTAGAGGCTTGAATCTTTCTTGGGTTTAAAATGAAATACATAGAACATGTATTGAATAACAGATTATCATTATGTCAGAAAGTATTGCTAAATTCTTCATTGTATTCATTATTGGTGTTGTTGTAATTGCTATTGGTATGACATTATCATTACTTGTAGTAGTTCTACTAGGCGGTTTGTTATCAGGCATTTCAGCACTAATAATGTTAGTTAGCATATTAGCAAATAGAACAAACTAAGAGATAATTACTAATTATTTCAAAGATGAAAATTTAGCATACAAGCACAGTAAATTTTGATTTGTAGTATTATACTTGGAAGTCAAGATGACTTTAGCGAGTATTGGTTCAATTTCGTAGAGGCCTAAACATTTCTTGTAAACAGAAAAAAGGTGATTTAGAATTCATGAGTATCCAGCAACCTTTTTGGGTATAAAAATGGACGCAGATAGGGACAAAGATGATTTCAAAATTTAGGGTTGAGATAACTCATTGTGATGCTTCCTTAATTTGGCATTAATATGTACAAATTATTTTCTTAAGTCTTTGGGGTACCAACATAAAAGTCAGCATAAAAGTTTCCATCATCTTCATACTCTTTCGTGTTAATCCCCTTGCTGTGCAAAAGAGATAAAGTTTGATTCTTCTCCTCTGAATCAGCAAATTGTCTTTGGGGTATTGATGGCATGATGATTTTTTTCAGTGAATATCCGTAATGATCAAAAGTGTTGAAGATTTTTTGGGTATCAAACATCCTCAAAACGGAGAAGGCAAAAGTTGGAAAAATTTCGGGCATGTTAGATGGAGACAGATGGGATTTTTGTTTTTTTATTAATTCAAACAGATTTGAAAAAGCCATGTATCCAATATATCCAATACATCCAGTTGCAATTACCATATCGATGGGGAGAAAGTCATCAGGTAATTTTTGATAGTCTGATTCCAAATTAACACAAATGCTATTTTTACACAGACCAACGTCTTCAGAAAACTTGAGAGCAGTCTCTGAAATATCGATTTGATAAAAATTAAAATTTAAATTTTGATTGTCTTGTTTTTTGAAAAATTCATAAGAATCATGTCGTGTAGGAGGAAACTTCTTCCTTAGGAAAAATCGGTCCAGATCGGACATACTCAAATCATACTTCATTAGAGAAGAGTTTATTCCATAAGAGCTTCCTAGATCAACAATATGAATTGGTCTTTTGAGTTTGTCAACAAGCTGTTGTGCGATTTGTATGTAAAGTGGTCTTGTGTAATCCGGTATTCTATAGGATAATCTCCTCATCTCTTTGAGATATTCATAAGGTGAATCTTTAGTGTAGATGTTTGTAAAATCTTTTTTTACTACCAACTCTTCCATGTTGGGTATCTATTATACTCGAACCCCTAATAAAACCAGATCATAGATGTTCGAGCTGTGATTCATACATCATTTTGGAGGATTTCTATTTTTACTCTTGGTCGGTAAAAAAGAAAATCACCCATGATAGACGTGAACTTCTGACGGCTCTCGTAATGTTTAAGATTCTAACTTTTACCTATCATATCGGATAGGTTCATCTCTAGTTTTGGACCAAATTGTCTTTTGAGGGTTTAATTCCAAATTAATTTCAGATATCATGGATTTGGGCAGTTTTTTCAAATATTCTGAATTCACAGATACTAGTGTATCTTCGTATCTGGATGATTGTTTTTGAATAACAAATCTTAGGTTCAATTTTACATTGGAAATTGAAAAAAAAGGCAATGAAAGGGAGGACATTAGGTCATTTTTTATATATTTTTTGGCAACTTCAATACTGGTCTCATCCATGTGGCTTTTCACATTGACCAATGCACCTGTGATACCTGTAAGAATATCATCTAATTTTACAGGAGGTACGTCATCAGGTTTTATTTTCCTACCAAGTGATACAATAATATCATGCATTGTATCTTTTCCTATCCCTTTTATCGAATCAAGTTGCTCTAACGACTGAAATTGTTTTTTTGGTAATCTATTTCTACTACTAAGAATTCTTTGTGCTAATTTTTTTCTAATACCATATGCCTTTTTTGATGACTTTCCAAATTTGGGATCATCTTTGATTTGGTCAACAATATCTTGAAAATTTGTTACATTATTAAAAAAAAGTAGAATTTGTTCTGGATTTCCTACAATACTATCTTTCATTTCAAACACAATGAATTTTGAATTTAAAAATCATTTTTAGTGGTCAACTTTTAATGGATTTTCTTTTAGCAGGAGTCTTTGATGTCTTGGTCTTAGTAGCAGGAGTCTTTGATGTCTTGGTCTTAGTAGCAGGAGTCTTTGATGTCTTGGTCTTAGTAGCAGGAGTCTTTGATGTCTTGGTCTTAGTAGCAGGAGTCTTTGATAATTCAGTTATGTCTGTTTTTCCAGATTTAGATTCAATGGGATGTGAGGTTATAGCTTCTTGAAGTAAATTCATTATCTTTCTTTCAGCTTCTGAAGACTCCTCTTTTTTTAGCTTGATTGATAAGGAAAGTGTATGAGGCTCTTGTGGCCTTTCGGGTGTTGCCTGTATTCGTGGTGCAAATTTACTCTGAACGATAAAAGGAAGTTTGGTTTTAGAAGTTGTTTTTGCTTTGTTTTCTGGAAGTCCTACAATGTTGATGTTAAAGTCCAATGTAGATTCAGATATGGATATATTTGGAATTTGTACGAGTGACAATAGAGGAATTGACACCTTAGAAGGAGTATCAATCACCATACCAGGATTGTTAGGATCAGGTACAGGATGAGAATAAGTAAATTCAACTGTTCTAATCTTAGATTTTTTTAGTTTTGAATTAGACTCCAAACCAACTTCTGTAATAAAATCTAACGCAGATTGGATTGCGATAGCCTGAGCTTCAATAATAGCATTAATGGGTGCGCTAATAAGATTCTCAATTGGAAATGCCTTTTCTGATAAATCACTTGGAAGTTTGGCGCTCATTTTAAAAGAAAAAATTATGTGGTTGTTGTAGTTTTCTGTGCTTGTATTGTATCATTAAGGATAGTAAGTACTCTAGATAGTCCCTCTGGAATTTGATCCTGTACAGCTTTTAATGTCATCTTGAAAGTTGCACTTCGATCTGTTGATTGTCTGCTAGTTGACTGATATGTTGCAGAAACATTGGCCTCAAAGTGAGTCTTTGTCTTAACTCCTACTTTTGGCCCGCCAAGAAATCCCAAAATTCCTCCTCCGAACTTTGCTTTTGTTTCTGTGTCTACACTATATCCAGTTGAACCTGTAGTTTCAAATTTGGAGACTCTGGATTGAATGTCCCTTATTTTAAATTCAAAAGTTACATTCAGATCTTCAATTCGAATAAAAGGAACTGGAACGATACTCAGGATTGGAACTGTAAGATTAGCGTCAACTTCTAGAAAAGTTCCTGGGTTATCTGGGTCAGGCACTGGTGCAGTATATCCAAACTGAGCTGTCCTAACTGTCAAATCTCCTGTAGTTTCATCTTCTTGCAAACCCACATTCTGAATGAATTCTACCGTTGATTGTGCAGCTAAAGCTTGTGCTTCAATGGCAGCTGTGAGAGGTGATGCAAGCATGTACCCTAATGGAAGTTGTTGAAGTTCTGATCCAATATTTGCTGGCATAGATTAACAAAACATAAGAAAGTTAATAAGTATTTTTTATATCCAAACAGATATCTTATCAAAAATTATGTTTAACTCAAAATAACGTAATTCTTAATTGGTTATATTGCAAGTAAATGAGGAGTTATATCTGAAAATGGCTAAAGATACCATAAAAAATTCAACAAATGAAATAGATGTCATTGCCAGTAAAATGAGTTTTTCATTGGAATCTACCAATAAGGGATTAGCACTTTTTTTGGACTCTTTGCAGAAATCTGGGTTTTATTCATCTCTTCCTGCATACCAACAAATGATGTCAATTTTAATTCAACAAAAAAAATGGGCTGATGCAAATTTGAGAATAGAAACACAACCACTTTGGAATGAGATAGCAAAAAATTCTGATAACATATATCAAATCATGAATGCATATTCAGGCATAATGGACAATCTTAGAAAATTAAGCATAAACAATTTACAAAAAAATAAAATAAAACAGTTTGATAACAAAGAAAAAATATTAAATTACTTGAAAAAATATTCAGAATTTTCTATTTCAGAATTATCTGAAAATTTGAAAATGAAAAAGAAAGAAATTAAAGAAGAGTTAGAACCATTGATAAAAAAAGGAATAATAGAAAGAAAAGGAAAGGGCAAGACACTTTGCTACAAATTGAAAGAAATTAGTCGTGATTCTAGAAAGACGCCATAATATTAAGTGATTTTTCTTATAACAATTCTCTAACAACCCGTACAACGTTATGATTCAAGTTATATCACGTTTCTAGGCGTGGAGGGTGGCTTTCAATAACAAATCATCACTCGATATTAGAATCTCGAAAAATTTTTCCAGTTGAACTATAATATGCACATTCGCATTTTTTACATAATTCACGAACAAAATTATAACCTTGGACATCAGCATACTTTCCCACTCCCTGTAAATTGGCCAATGTTAAACCTTGTAATGACCACATTTGCATTTCTTACCATATTTTTTCTTTTTTGATTTTATTTCTAATTTTTTTTAGCTGAGAGTTTTCTGTTTGTAGGTTTATCATGACTGTACCTTATCCCCTCTCTGTTAAGGTTACATCTTGGATCATTACAGAACTGTTCATTATTCATGTCATCATGAATCACATTATGATTTTTAGCAACATCCCACATTTTTTATTATGATAATAACCAGGTAATTTTGCGTTTTTCGTGCATGTGAGGTGGTGTTTCCTTTTTATCGACAAAGAGTAAAAATAGTATCCACCCCCCCCCCTTTGTAGGCATGATTTTGTGCTATGTTGGATGATGTCTAGGTAATTATCCAGGTTATGATTTGTTGGAAAGTACTTTTAATTTAGAATCATAACAAATGTTTGATGCAAGTAATAGTTATTGTATTTCTTATCATCGGAATTAGTTTAGGAATTTTTCTTACAGTTTCTGCAGATGAAAATCTAGTTCCATCATGGATAAAAAATACTGCATTATATTACGGACAAGGAAACACATCGGACATTGAATTTCTTAATGCATTAAAATTTCTTCTTGAAAATAATATTCTCATAGTAGAATCAGATTTATCCGAATGCTTAGGCACTGCTGCATGTATTCCAGGAAAAGTAACAAAAATTGTAGATGGGGATACTATAGAAGTTTATGGCAAACCTGTTAGATTTTCATTAGCATCTGCTCCTGAGCGCAATGAGTCAGGAGGTAGTGAAGCAACAGAATTTGTAAGATCAATATGCCCAGTCGGTTCTTCTGTTGTAGTAGATGAAGATGATAGACAAACTCAGGGAAGTTATGGAAGAATTATCGCGGTAATACATTGTAATGGGATGAATCTCAATGAATCTATTTTAGAGAATGATCATGCGTACATAATTTCGAGTTTTTGTAATGATAGTGAGTTTGGCAATTCAAAATGGGCTAAAAAACATGGTTGCTAATGACTCTAAAAGGAAAACAAATCATCACAATGTAAAATTCCTTTCAGGTTATGGCATCTCTATCAAACAAAAAGACAATCAAATCATCACAAAATGATTTCTTTGGAATAGTAATCCATGAGATGCCATCCCTACAAGAAATAATCCAAAGCCACTTCCATTGTTACGAGACATCTAAAAACAAAACCATACATCATTTGATAAGATAATAGAGTTTCATACTAGGATACTGTTCCCAAAGTTCCCACCCACACTGATGGTCTTTGATTATACCAACGAGCGAACCTTCACTGATATCATGGAAAATAGGTTTGGAAAGTCAAGAGTTACAAAAATCAATTTTTCAGGAGCATCAGGCACAAAGAAAATGCTAAAAGACGATGGACTATCCATTCTAAAGCAGGGGTATCGATTCCCTAATCCTGTAAATATCCTAGACTCTAAAGTCTGAATTGGTACGAGAACTAGTGGAGCAGCTCAAACACGAAGAGATGCTGCTGACCCCATCTGGCAGAGAATCCTTTGATCATTCTACTGGGAGACACAACGACATGGGAATAGCAGAGTTATCCATTCATGGATACATTCAGCTTGGATTGAAGAGTGATTTGTCAGGTAATCATGTTGGTTCGCAAATTACAGATACTGAAATTAATTATGCAATGGGAAACTTCTAACAAAAGTCAGATAGGCAATAGATAAAACATAGAAATCTACTTTTGAATTAATGACATTAAAAGTTATGTCTGGCATAATTTTGCCTTCAAAAGACAGTGGGTATGTGAAAATCATGTTTGATGATCATTCAATTCAACATGGTTCTGATGCAGATGTAGTCGAAAAAAAGACCCTTGGTCCAGAGGGTAATTTCAAAAAAGTCCCAACAAAAATTGTGTCATTACGACAAATCCGTGTGATGGTTACAGTTGCTCCAGCCGTGGGCGGACCTAGCTCAACTGAAAAATTCAAAATCGGGGATTATGTAAATACGAAACGATTGAAAATCACATGGTCTGCTAGTCTTGGCAAAATAGATGAAATATCCTACATGGTGATAGGAGAAGTATGACTTGCATTTTTTTCTAAACACTTCTCATTAAACAAAATACAATTCAAATCTTATTTGGCAACAAAAAAGAAAATTGTTTCTAAAAAGAAGAAACAAAATAGTTCTTCAACTAAAACAATTCTTCCTAAACCCAAACTATGTCCATTACAAACCAAAAAACCTGAAGAGAAAAAGTCAATCCATCATGCAACAGGTGTCATATCAGAACAAGAATCATACCCTAAGGGAGTCTATCAGTTCCCAAAGGAAATAATTCAATCCCACATTCCACAGTATAATGATGCCATACTCTAATGGTACAAACCCCAAACCGCTGTCTGCTGCACAAATTACCAACAGACGAAATTGTTCCAAAAATAATACGTTCTTTCCCAAGTTTTGCAAAATCAATCAGAAAATGGAATTGAGTCTAGAGTCATTCTGTGCAAGGAAAACTTACGATTGATTTTCTTAAATCCTGCATCAGAAAAACCGTTTTGTGTAAGCACAGAAACTGCCGAAAAATTAATCAGCCGTGGCTGATATTCGTTTTATTGATTTTAAATACCAAATTTCTATTCATGGACTATTGACAGTCATGTTCATTCCAGTTAGACCATCAAGATGAGAATATGATGAAGGTCAACCAAATGAGTAGTAAGATCTAATACTTATGGAATCAGAATTATTTCGTGTCATGTAAAATTCCTAATTGGTGGAAGGGTTTACCAAAAGAATTACAATTCGACATTGAATTAGAAGATAAAAGTCAGAATTCTAAATTATCAAAAAAATAAAAAAGAAAAGAAATTTTCAAACTTCTTTAATGAGGGATTTTATTTTCTCAGCAAGCTCTGCATTTACCTGCAAATCTTTATGAAATTCTTTGACATGCTCTGTTGCCTTTGTCATTAATTCTTCTTCTGTTTGGGCAGTTGCAGACCATCCACAATCCTTGCCTGCATCTGCACAGCTAAGACTTTTTGCCATGATTTAGATAAGATTTTAGTATTAAATAAATTAAAAAAAAGAGAAGCATTATCTATGCTGTGTGTGAAACTCTACAGGTCTTCTCAAGATGTCTGACTACTGCCAAAATCTTTTGCGTTCCTGTAAGTAGGATTGTCTGAAATTCATTTCTGCGTTGAGCCTCCCTTGTAAGATCTCGTCCTGATACAATACCAAATGCATCAGTGGCAAACATACATGATCTAAGGTTGTTGTTACCTGTTCCATCAAGTGGAAGTTCAGAACTTCTAATCAAGTTGACACCTGCAATTCTCTCAACTGTTCCCTCTGTAATTATTAGAGGTCTGCTGAACTGTATGTGGGAATCTACACTTGGAGACTTTGTAATGTCTCTTATTGCTTTTCCGCTTGTGTACATTTGTATCTGATCAAAGAATCCTGAATCCTCAATTACACCCTTGCCTGCTAAGAGACCTGCATAGTCAAGTAGTCATAGTGCTGAACCTATTCTGGTTTAATTAAGCAGACATTTTATAAAAAATAAAAAAGAGGAGTTTCTCTTAATTTCTCAATTTGGTAGCAATTGCGCCACCTGTGTTTTTTACCAGGGTATCAATACCTGTAATGGTTCCAATCACTGCAACTAGTGTAAGGAATACGGTAAGATCATCTGCCCCTTCCGGGATAGACTGAATCACTGTTCCAACTATTGTTATCGATAGCACCACTGCAATGATTGCAGATGTTAGCAGTTTTCTTGGATCAAAGGGATTGCCAGACTGGCCGAAATCCAATCCTATTTGCAATGCAACACCGATTACTGTCACCAGTATTGTTGCCTGTATCTGGTCTAAACCGAATACGTCCATGAATCATCGCAAGAATTCTGATTTAAGCGAAGTGTTCAGATAAATCCCATCTAAGATTACGCAATAACCCTCTTCTTTAATTCCAAATTTGCCTCATTTAGATCTCATGTCCTACCGCTGTCTAATCTGCCATACAGTCCTGGATTCCCCTCACAAGCTAGAGGTTCACTTGGAGATAGATCACAAGTGGAACCAGAAGAAGGAAGCACCAAAGGGACTTGACAGTTGGACATGATCTGCAACATAATAGGATGCAACGCTGAAGGATATGTAAAAATGATTCCTCTGCTGCTATCTTCTTTGCGTGAATCTCACATACTCTCATTATCTCCTTGAACATCGGCTCATCTGTTTGCCGTGAAAATAATAGAACATCACCCATTAGAGTTCATGTCTTGCCATAGGAAATAACGAAGAATAATGATGTGTATGATTTGTGATTGTAAGTTTGGAAGAAATTCTTTTAGCTGAACTATTAATCGTATAAAACACAAAAAACTAAAGAAGAACTTGATTGTAAAAATCACTGTGAATGATGTAGATAAGATCAAGAGAATTCTTAAGATAAGGTCAAACTACTATGGATTGGAAAAATGTACAGTATGTGGTGCCAAAACAGAAAATGCCTATTTTTACAATAAAGGCAGCAAGGAAATTGGCATTCTTTTGTGTAAGGAATGTAACCAATTAGAAATTAAGGAAGGTGACGTAAAGGGAAATGCTTCATTGGAATATCTTTACCGAAGAGTACATCAAAAACAATCTTCCGATTAAAACTATTGAATTGACGTCTCATTACAAATTGGAATAGGCACATCAAAACAAGATGGATTGTGTGAATTTCTTCCTGTTTCTCTCTATAATGATATAGTATTGAATGATTTCAGATATCTTTTCATCAACTCTCAACCCCGAATTGTTGGCAGCTGACTGAAAGTATAGGTAATCCTCGTCTTTTATCCTGATGACAATCTCCCGCAAGGAATTGTCTAAGGCACAGAAAGATAAAATCAGATCCTTTGGAGTAATGTTTAGTTTTTGTGAGCGATCAACTCATGAAACTAGATGTATCTTGCTGATGGAATGCTTTGAAATATCCTTATGAATGTCAGATATGAATTCCTCTTTGAATGTCAAATCGCACACATAGCACTTGAAACCATCGCAGGGCATGCAATTAATTATGAATTTTTGGTATTAAAGAGACACGTAGGAATCATCAGTGGTTTTTCGGAATATCTTGATTCTATGAACGATTGTTTTCTAATAGACTGATATTCATATCAAATGTAAAAAGATGATCATAAATCTGAAATCCCCTGACGGTCCAACTGTGTTTCATATCGAAAAATCCTAAAAAACATAGATAAACAATTCTACACATTCAATTCATGAATTGTAGTTCCCTGTGCTGATTTCTGTGCCGTCTACTGCCAGAATGCTGTTTGGTGAATCAAATATTGCGTATTCCTGCTCCCAGTTTGTAGTGTTGGTTACACCTGTGTCAATGTTAGTACCTGAATAATAATAACGACTGTTTTGATGATGAAGAAATACAGTAGAGGTACTCAGTTGTACGCCAGTAGGGGGACTATTAGTGATATTTTTGAATGCGATGAGCCATGTAAAAGGTTGGGATAGTGCACCACCGGTGTATGTAGCCCTGTCAATAAGTTCATCTGTTCCATTAAATCTAATGACATCAAGCCCGTTTTGTGCTGCACTTACCCATAGAGGTTGCGTTGCGCTAACAGCATTAGTAAGATGATTGTCTTGACCGCTTTTGTCATCCCATTGTGAAACCCTGTCTGAACCATCTTTGGTAATTGTTGCAGCATCTGATGCATCCCACCAGCCAATAAGATTTGGTACATCCAAGGGAGAAAAGCCACCTGCTACACTCCAGAGAATAGACTGCAATGGTATCGAACCAATCGGAGCAGAAGGTGTTATTATTCCACTTCTAGTCAGTTCCTGCAGCCAGTGCCTTACCTTTGTGTGAGATGCCGGGATTCCTCGAAAGATTTGCTCTAAGGTAGAATTGGGATTGGATGTAATGTATGATATGATTGCTAAACGTAACTGGTCATTTTCATAACCGAACTCTTGAACCACGAGAATGTTTTTGTAAATGAATTAAAGAGAAGAATTATCTTTTGCTAATCAATTTGTAAGTTTCATTATCTTTTTCAAAAGTTAACACCGTGGGAGCAAAAACATTTAGTTCTTGATTGGGTGGAAAATCATTAACATTATCTATTGAATTAAACCAAACTTGGAAAGTCATTTCATTCTGTTCAGGATCTATATAAAGTGGAACAGATCTTTTAGATTCATCAGATTTGATAATCATATTTCTTGAAGTTTCAGAACTCCAAGTATTTCCTTCATCTAATGAAACAGTTGCATTGATTCCTCCTGCCTGAAATACAACTCTGCCATTAGATTGACCTTCATTCCACAATGCAATACCAACATAATGCCCTATCGAATCTTTTTGTAATACATTATTTGGTAAATCTAATTGTTTGCTACCTAGAGAAAGAAACACTTGTGGTCTCTCTTGCCATTGAGTCTCGGCCAGTGGTCCTTGATAATATCCTGCAATAATAGCACCAATGGCACCAATTATAGCAACTGTGATAATGGTGTCTCTACTCTTATTTTTTGCCACCAAAATGATGATGACATGGAAGAATATGTGGTTATCTACATAGAAGAACTGAGTAATTTTGTAGAAGAGAAGAATTGTTTAGAAGTTATTTTAACATCCGTTCAGATAGAATTAACGAATCAATCAATATTATTATTTAATAAATCCCATACTTTCATCAGATTTTCATCAACATGTTCCAAAGTTGAAAAAACAAATTGAATTTCTTTATTTGCGTCAATAGCTGTTACACATAATGATAGATCTAGTGTCATTGAGCTTAAAATCATAAAAATTTCAGGGTCGACAATTTCTTCATAGGCACTAATTAGTTCAGAAACATGATTACAATCTTTAACGATACTTTCCAAGAATTCAATTAAATCTTCTTTAGTTTGATATGCATTTAGTTTTCTGTTGTTTTCTTCAAAATCTGCAAGTTCTGATTCTACATCATTTCGGATACCCGATATAATAGGATCCAAGACACCTAACAATCTCCCGATTCTTTTTAATTTTTGGTTTTGATTTTGTTTAATGATTTCTCCTTGTTTCTCAATAATGGGTTTCATTTCTTTAATCAAATTACTTTGTGTAGAAATGATTTTTTTGGTATCCTGCAACTGAATTTCTAACTTCGTAAGTTCAATGGAATGTTCCAAGTCTTGTATTCTTTGATGTAATTGATCAAATGTTTTTTGTTTACGTTCTTTTTCAAAAAAATAAAGCCCAATTACAATACCTGCAATTGCCGCAATCAATAATTCTAATATCATTGTAGAAAAATTTGACATATCACATTGATAGTCAAATTGGAAAAGTTCACCGCATAATGCATATTTTATTTCATTAATCAACAAAAAATATCAAAGCTAGAAGAATATTTGATTATCTATGCACTAAACCACCACATCTCTCCATCCTTTGAGATATCATTTGCAATCTCAGCATAGTTACAAGAATGCAATGCATCATCAGGCCTTCCTGTCTGGTGGAAATACCTGCGATATGTCTGGCCTGTACTCTTTAGCTTGGTGATTTCAGCCTCGATATTGCAGAACTGCTCGACAATCCAGTCAACTTTGGCAGGATCAGCAGCAGGTATTACCATCTTGCCATTAGTGATTCTGTTAATTATTCGGTCTATGGAATATGTTCTATCTATGGTGTATCGGTTTTCTTTTCTCAGTTTCTTTTCTTCCTGTTTAGTTGGTAGTGGCAGTTCAGGTCTGATTCGATACGAGTTCTTTCTAACCAGACTTGCATACTTTGATTCTAGTTTCTGTACTTGGTGAGTTCCTCCACCTGCATCAACTACAACTTGTTTTGGGGAATAATCCTCAATGTATCCTGATACAATCTCGTACTGCTTGTCGACATCACTGGTTGGGATCATTTCTGCTTTGAGCAGAATCATCTTATCTTCTTGCATTTGCATTACCCAGGGGATAGTTTTAGAACCACCGCCCCAATCAACACCAATGAATACATCACCTAGTGATCTGTCAACTTGTTCTGGTGATATCATGGAACGAGTCCTGTCATACAGCTTGAACATCATGGAATCAGTTATTGGTTTAATGTCACCTTCAACGAATTTAGCTTCGACATGTTGTGCAAATTCTACAGTTGGATAGTTTTCTCGCTTGTATTCTATACTAAATTCTAGTGATACTTTGTATTTCTCTACGGCATCATTTTTTGTTAGTGGAATGTGTGGAAACATTAGTTGTGTCATGTGATATCCATGTCTTGTATAATTTTCTGGTACTGTAGATTCCCAATGCCCTTCCAATACATCTAGTAAATAATCATCCCAAACCAAACCATCCTGATTAAATTCTAGTTTGTCACGCCATAGTGAATTGTTGTATTTCCACTCTCTTTGATCTGTGGAATGCCACATCTTGTGATAATTAGTATTGACATACCCACCAATGCCAACTATTCTTTCCTTTCCTTGTGTAAATGACTGAGTTTCTTTGGCTTTAGCATAAGAATCCCAATCAAGATATTGCGATTCATCAAATAGATTTTCATTGATTGACTTTCCCTCAAGATGCTTGAAGGAATGGACATGCGTTACCAGTGTGTTTACAGAGCCATTCTTGAGAAGTATCCTGCCTACTTCTCCCAAGGTTCCACCTTGAACATATTTTCGCAAGGGGGCAGTATTCCACAATGCCTGTCTGAATTTGATGTTGGAAAATGTAGATAGTGATTCATCTTCGTATGTTACGTAATTGGCGTGAAATCCTGGGCGTGTAGTAGTGAGAAAGGCCATTCTTGAGGCAAGATATGTGGATTTTCCTGTTTGTCTGGCAAATAATATCTGGATAAATGGATGCTCATCCTCATACAGTCTTTGCATGAATGGCTCATAATGTAATATGTTGGTTCTTCCCTCTATGATTGGTCTGGCTTGAAGCATCCATTCTTTGAAATGTATTGGTAGTTTCTCTTCTAGTTCATCTTTTGAGAATAATTGAGATGTTACTTTGTTTACTGTGTTTTTATCGTATTGTATTACTGAACCATCATCGTCTAAAATTTGCATTTAGTATTTGTTTTTGGATGAGGTGTAATGAGAAGTGTTAGGATAATAGTAGATGTATCTTGTAATATTATGATTAAATTACCAAGGAGAAAAGAGAAGGGAAACTAGTTGAGCGGGGTTTTACAATTACCCAACAGAACTGTGTCCCTGTCAAAAGAATCAGGATTAATTTTTTGTTTTTGAATTTGTTTCATTTCTATATCATTACGCATGTTTCGCTTTTAACTCGTTCTTGTATAGCTACAGGATCTAATCACAATCTACAACAGTAAATCACACATCTTTCCGGATGTAACGTGGCAATAATAACATGAAATTCCTGAAAGAAAAAGAGAACTAATTATGCTAAAGATTTTCTGTAGCAATCCCAATTATCCCAAAATGTTTTTGCGTATTTATTATTTTTTTCAATCTTGTGTTTACTACAATATTTACCAAAATTTTTCCAATAGTCAGGCTTGAATACTGTTTCTTCATTAGGATCACCATTCAACACATACCAATTTTCAAGTGCAGATGCAATTTTAAATTCAGTTTGAAAAAATTCTGTCATATCATCAGAGATTTTTCCATCAAAGTTTAGCTTGGCTATTCTTTCTAAAATATTTACATAATTAACAGCATATTGTTTAAAATCTTGTTCATTTGAATTACATGAAGGTAGAGTTTTGTCCATCTCCATAATTTCTTTTTGAAATCCATTTAGATTTTCTACATATCGTGTATTTTTTCCATCAATGTACGCTTTTGCAGTGAAACCAAGTGTTGCAATAAGAGCTAACATTACACCAATGTTGACCACAAGAGAAATCAAAATAGGATCCATCTCAGACATGTATCATATTGATTTCAGCAAAACATATTCTTTCCCATTCGAGCCATTCCGATTATTTCTTAGTTATGAAACAAGTAAAATCATTTTACTATTTGAGCCTAAAATAATCATTAACCTACATATCATCTCCATAATCCCCATATTGAAAATACTCTGGCTTGTACCACATACTAGAGTTATAGAAATTAGGTCTTTTTTGATGCTAGTTTAATCACATCTACAACACACTCCTGTTCATCTTCTTTTTTCATCTCATTGAACTTCTTGCCAAGCATTGCAGCAGAAATATTGATATTCTCACCGTTAGTATGTTTCATCTTCGTTTCCTGTACTCTATGTATGATATTCAACCATACATGATTCTCTGTCTCTTGAAACATTTTTTGTGCCTGTTGTTCTATCCATTCAAGATTCTGTGAGATTGATTCCTGATATGCAGAGTAATTGGATTGTGCCAAATCTCTAACCCAGGTATTCTTTTGATTGATACTTGTCATGTCTCTGTATATGGTTGCAAAGGATACCTTGTATCCTTGTTCCTCTAGTGCAGGCTGTAATGTGTAACGGTTTACCAGTTTGCCTTTCTCTCTGAATTGATTAACGATATCTAATAGTTTGAGTCTACGTTCTTGTGTATCATCTAATAGTATGGTTGGCATTCTCACATATTGAGCTTGAAACTAGTGAGAAGAGGAGCATTATTTTATGAAATTAAAGATGCAGTTTCTTTTTTAGTATCATCATAAGGATCATAACCTCGCTTTTTGTGTATTGAATCAATAACACCTTTAGTAAATTTATCAAACTTTTCATCTTTCATAGAATCTATTACTTCATCTACAGTTTTTTTCATATCAATTTTTTTACATAGACGGTCTGCCTCAGAGCAATAATCCTCAATGTATCTTTGAATGTAATCATACTCTGGTCCGTCTATTCCTATTTCCATTCTCCTTCGACTAAGTCTTTGCCTCCAGTTTTCACTCATTGAATTAACTAGTTCTTCTTTGATAATAAACCCTCTATCATCGCATTCATTCTCTTAGGATGATTCTTTTTACACATCACAAAACCATTTCTTGCATATCTTGCAATAGAGAGTTTCAGTAGAATCACAGAAATAACATTTGCTCATTTGAATTTCTTTTTTGACTTCAAGGTAACTTTTGATTCTATAACTTTTGAAACTATAGATTGTTTGATTCCAAAATGCTTCTCAATCTCTTTCTTCCTATCTCCTGTTTTATTGTGAGTTTTTACTTTTTGCCAGTGTGACATGAAAAGAATTCCACAAAAACAATAGAAATGAACTGATAATTAGAGAATTTTATGTTGCGATCATGAAATGCATATATACAATAATACGATCGAATTGATCGGTCACGGTAGTTGTTAAATTGTCTCCCCAGTCAACTTCTCAGTCTATCGGACCAATCAATTATGACAAATGTACAATAGTAGAATATAATCAATTGTGTCGCAATATCATTAATGTCTGATTTGTGAGATCAAGATTGCCAGTCTACGGTAAAGTTCTTTGGTAGTTTTGGTTCTAGTCCCTTTTCAATTCTTTTTGCCTGTTTGTTGAACATTGCAGCCCACTCAAAGCCACATTCTGGGCATGACTCTGCCTGATCAATAATTTTCTCTAGTTCTGGATCTTCTACTACTTGTTTTATCCATTTGGCTGACTTGTGCCATATTTTACCAATTGCTCGATATCGGTAGATTAAATCGTATAATTTTACTATCACTCGCTTGTAATCATCAAGTTTTAGGCGGTTATCCAGCTGATCCTGTACGAGTTCCACCTCTATTGTCATATCTCTGATTGATTCAATGTATTTTTTCAATTCGGCCATGGTTCCGAATGCAGTAAGAATTGTTTTTCTATATTCCATGGTTGCAGCATAGTCTTGTTTTTCTTCATTTGTAAGATCAATTCCTGCAAGTATCTTGTTTTGGATTTTCGGATTAGTTCTTATCTTTTGTAGGATTCTATTGTTTACCTTTGATAGTCCATCAAGTGCTTCTTGTACTGTTGTGAATAGTTCTTCAATCTCATCTAGTGGAATGTCTTCTGGTTTGGGTCCGTACCCTCTCTTGTATTTGCCATCTAGTGCTTTTCTAATTAATCGTGCTTCATCTTTCCAGATTCTGGACAGTCATGCGCAGATCATGGATTTGTGACATTTAGATTGACGTTTGCTGTGCCTAGAGGAAATTCTCCCTTGTATGTAACATTGAAGGATATTATCAATTCCTCCGAATTATGAGGATTCTAACTTACCTGGAGGCCGGATATGTCAAAATCCCACTCGTTGTAGGGAGTCGGATTCTCTGCAAAGGCAGAAATCATACTAAATGAAAGAAAGCTTAGAAAAAATACAAAAAAATTACTTGAATAAATCAAATTCTTCAATTCCAGCATAGGTTTCATCCACTGCAGTATCGTATCTTTCTGATACAGTACAACCGATGAAGGAATAGTATCTTTTTGCAAAGTTTACTGGATTCGATACATATTGTGTGAGACCCATTTGATGTCCACATACACAGACACCTAGCTTGAATGGTACGATGCCTTGGCCGCAGCAAGTACATCTCTTGTCCACATTATTTGAAAAAATATGGTAGATTGGTTTTTCATTTGTTTTTAATCGTCGGTTCATGAAAAAACTATCGAATCTTACCATATAGGCTCTGTGCTAACTATGTTAACAATGTTAACATAGAGCCCATATACTAGATAGAGGTATTTTAATTCATGGAAACAGAATTACAACAACAAAAAAAGAAACTTCAAACTAAAGTTAAAGAAGAAATTACTACTCTGGAAGTTAGAAAAGAAACAGACGAGGCAAAAATTAATGAGATGATATCTAGTTATTTTACTTGGTTTGTGAAGAATAGTATTGAAGATGTTCAAACAGTTTACAAATTTTGGAATCAACAATTCATAGACTATCACCGTTCTTGGGATATTGCATATAACTAAAACCATGAAATATAACAAATCTTATAGAAAATTTATCCTGTATCATCTCAATATATTAGATGAAGAAAGAGATGACACAAAATCTTGTGATGACTTTTAAATTCTAGAAGTTTTTATTTTATTCTAATCAAGAAGATTCATTTCTTTTTCTTTTTTTCTTTTGATAATATTTTCTTTCTTTGTATGTTTTTCATCATTCAATATAGTCTGAAGATTAGGCGATATTATTGAGAAATAATCATTTGCAGCCAAAGATCTTTTTGTTTGGAATTTTTTTGTATTTATTTTAGACATCAAGATAATTCAGTAAAGCATAGCATATAGGCTCTGTGAAAACATTGTTAACAATTGTTAACATTTATTCTGTAACCAGTTCAGCATTATCTGGGTTGCAAGATATGGTATTTTTCTTGTATTCATTCCACAGAATTTCGTTTTGCTCCTTCATTTGCATTAATTCCTCATTTGCCTTTTGCAGTTCTGACTTTTCCTCTTTTACTTTGTCTAGTTCGACTTGCTTTCTTGCGGTTCCATCAATGGTAAGTTCGGGAATTGCCTTTTTGAATTCATTGAAACATTCCTCCATTGTTGGTTGAAGATACGTGCCATCCAACCCTCTCTTATGTGCCATGAGCTTTTCTGCAATGTTAGAGTTTACATCGTTGTTTAGCTTGAGTATTGTGTTGAATCGCTTCCTGAAACCATAGATTGCTGCCTTGTCAAACCTTTTGCCGTTCTTGGTTCTCTCAATCTGTGATTTTCTCAATACTCGGTAAATGACATCCCTTGCAGTGGCAGTAGATATTGGACCTCCCTTGCTGTTTCTAGAGTTGTTGATGTTTGAGAACACTGGGGTCTCGTCTGTGAATTTCTCACCACTCAGTTTTCGTGAGTTGTGGTATTTCCTTAGCATTGTAACTGCCTCAGGCGTGAGAAACGACCAGTATCCTTCCTTGGAGCCATCATAGATCTTTATTGCAACACAATCCTCGATTTTTTTGAGATGTTTCATTCTCAACACGGGATCAGTTATTCCTGCAGGTCTTGAGCCAGTCGATGCCAGGAAATGAATCAATGCCTTTACCCTTAAACGGTCAGTAGAATCCAGCATTGCATGAATTTCCTCTGTAGTGTATGGAAGGTTCCCACCTTCTGTAGTTCCGTCATCTGGAAGCATTTTGTGAAGTATCTTTTTGTGTAAAACCACACGGTTCATCTCAAGCATCAGAAATACTGAATTCATCATGCTTTTTATCGTGCGATTCTTGATATTCTCCTTTTTCAAGGCGTTGATATAAAAGGCAAGATCATCATGTATCTCATTTGGGTCTTTCTTGATGTATTTGTCCCAATCAGATATCTCCAGAAATTCCTCAAACCGTCTGAGCTTGTTGTCATATTCAATAGCAGTAGATGGATTGTTAATTGAACTGTGAAACACATCCAAAGCAGAAAGTTTTAGCATGAATGACACAACAATTCCAAATTATAAAAATATGTGTTAGACCTTTCAAAACTCCTTTATTTTATAATCCAAAGATTTAGAGTCTTCCTGTTTTGTGATTTATTATTGGCTTTTATTCCTCACAGAGACAAAATAACTATTGGAACAACTGTTCAGATTATTCTTAAACAAGATCAAAAAACAGGACGTCTAACTGATGGAACAGTAAAGAGAATACTTACCTCAAGTAATTTTCATCCCTATGGGATTAAAGTTGAATTGAGTAATGGAAAAATTGGACGAGTCCAAAAAATTATATAATTCAAATCCAATGAAGATGATTTTTAGGCACTAATCAAATTAGAAAAAAACTGATCTTTTAGTTTATTGAGATCATTTTCTTTTAAAGATTTTATGAAAGTATCGTTATCTATGATTGTTAAAATATTATAATTTAGTTTGTACTATTGTATTTATGGGTAAAAAAAAGACCTTCGATCCTGACAAACTTGTTTTAAGAAAGTCTGAGATTTTAGAATTTTGTGATAGGGTTCTAAAAAAATGGGATAAGAATCCCGTAAAGAACAGAAATAATATTCTTGCAATGAATGCAGTAAAAACGAGCATTATCTGGACTGATGATGAGTCTCTAAAAGCGATTTGGAGTGAGATTTTAGCATGGACCTTTGAACTTCTCTATGAAAATACAATGGCCCAAGATGACTTGGAATGGAGTAATGTAATGAAAAAATTAAAGAATAAAAAATGATAATGTTTTCTGATAAACCATGAGCTCAAATACTCTCAAGAAAGCAAAAAAACTTGTTGAAAGTGGAGGCGTTGTTCAAATCGACGATGACTTGTTTCAGATAAAATCTTCCTCTGATCCTGATAAATCTTATTTTGTTACATCTGATACCTGTGAATGCCCTGGATTCAAAAATTTCTACAAATTTCATCATGGCAAAGGTTTGAAGGCTAATTGTTCTCATTTGGAGGCTATACGAATTTTCAAACAAAATTCCTAAATCATTTTAGATTTTTTGAATCAATCTTTCCAAAAAATGCCTTGTTTCCTGAAATGATTATTGGGCGCATAATCAGTCCGGGATACTTTACCATTAATTTGATAATTTGAGACTCTGTTACTTTGTTATTTCCTAAATCTAGTTCTTTGAACATTTTGTCTCTACTTCTGAGTAATTCAGATGCGGTCTTTCCTGACATTTTGATGATTTTTTTTAATTCTGTTTCTGAGAGTGGGTCTTTAAAAAAGTCTCTTTTTTCTATATCTGAGCTCATTCTGTCGATCTCTGCAATTGCTTTTTTACATGTAATACATGTTGCCTTATGAAAAATTTTCAATTCATTTTTTAAATCTAATTAGGATTAAAAATTGTTTAGAAAAAAGAAAATGCTGTCACGCACGACAAATAGATTTTTCAAATTTTTCAGTATTTCTTTCAAAGTTGTATTCTTTACATACTTGTCAACTTTTTTTCTAAGTAGATGAAATGATGATTCATAATTCATAGAATACATTTTTCCAACACATGATGGCAAGACAATGAATATCTATTTTCATCAAATGTTATGGTGAAATTTTGAACAAAAGGGGCACCAGAATTTATCAATTGTTCACTGATTTTCTGATTTTGTGGTTTGATCTTCATCCCAATCTTCTATTGATTCTTGATTTGTTTTTTCTTGATTAAAATTTTCAAGAGTCTCTTTTGAGATTGATATTTTTTCTAGATATGCCTGTCTGGCTTCATCATATGTTCCTCCGTTGGTAAGAATTTCATCTCTAATCTTTTGAGCTTCTTCAAAATTATTTTTTGTGAAATTAAGTTGGCTGATAACTAGATCTTTAATCTCTGGGTTGAGATTGCTTATGTAATAGTCATACTGAGCCCCTTCATATGTGCCTGCACCTGGTCTGAATTCATTAATTGCTTGATTTCTTAGATTTTCCGCAATCAATCTTTGTTGTGCCATCTTGATTTTTTCTTCTGAAGGTTCTTTGGCGATTCTATGCTCTAAGATTAATTCATCTAATAATCCATGATAATATTTGAACAATGTTTGTCCAATGGGGTTTTTTTCAAAATCACTTTCATTAGAACCTAGGTATTTTCTAGCCTCATCTGTGGATAATTTTTCTTGTAATGCTGAAATCGGGGATATGTCTCCCTTTACTTGAAATTCAGTACTTGATAATCCTGTCATTCCGTACCATGAACCGATCACATTAACAATGTAAGTGCCTGGAATTCTTTCAAAGTTTTTAATTTCTCCTCTGAAAACTCCCCATGGGTCAGTAAATGCTTTTGTGGTATAAGAGCCTGCTTTGATGAAAACCTCTGCACCTCTAATTGGTTTGTATGCTTGGTCTACCACTTCGCCTGTAATTAATACTGAATCTCCTGAATAAATCGCCTCTTTTTCGACATTTACATCTATTACTAATTTCCATAACTCTGCCTGAGAAGTCGAAACAATCGAAAATAACATTAAAAACGAGAATAATCCTATCATTGCAAGCTTATTTTTATACACGTGAGACTCCTGTGAATTTTACTTGTTAAATCAAAGTATGAATAAAAATTAGCCATTTTTTAATTTAATTTGAGTAATTTTGTCAATTCTCCCGGAAGTTTTGTTTTATGTTGTTTCCCAACTACTTCATTAACTACCAGATTTATCGTATCTTAAATCATGGACTTGATAAAATTCCGCAACGATGTTTATCAAATGACTGAAAAATTATCATTTAGTCTCAAAGAAAAAGATGCATCTAAACTAAACAATGTCTGCCAACAATTAATTGAAATGTACCAAAAAAATTTGGTAAAAATTAATCACTCGATCTTGGAATTGATCTGTGCAAGTAATCTTATTTCCAGAGGTTACACTGTAAAAGTTGAAAAAGATATTTCAGATATTTTGGTATGTGATATTTATGCAAAAAAAGGTGATGGAGATACCATCATTGAAATAGAAACTGGTTTCACTCCTCCTGAACATGCGATGGATACCGTAGATTATTTTGCTGCAAGAATAATGAGTAAAATTGCTCGATACAGTCAATATTGTTCAAAGTTTTCATTGGCTACCCCTGCAGTAGGACTATTGCCGATTTCAAAAATCTTCCTGTTGCCCCCAAACGCAAGAATTGAAAAAGATGTAAAAAAAGTCCAAGATCTATGTAATCGTTATTACAAAAATCCTCCCGTAAAATATGATGATATTCTGAATGCCCGCCTTCATTCTATATATCTGATAAATATTGACAAAGGTTTTGCAAAGGAAATAGATCCACAGGGATATGTGGAATTGACTGAAAACCTTCTTGGACGAAGTGAAGTGGAGTATTAGTTTTTGTACAATGGAAAAAACTCAAATTCATCTATGTTTATGGTTTATTGTATGATTTGTGCTGCATGTGAGACAAGAAAGCATTTTGAATGCATCGATTGTATAAACAATCATAAAACATATTTGTGTAGCTGCGATTGTCATGACGAAAATACTGAACCTCATCCAGTAGGAAGTTCACACTGAACTTAATGTTTAAATTTTCTTTCAATCTCTTTGGCCATCACTTCTAATTTACTTGTGTCTCCCAATTTTCTATATGTTAATTTTTCAATGGTTTTGATAATGCTTATAGCTGCTCTATATTGTGGTATGTCTGGGTCATTAAGTTCTCCATACATACCAATTCCATGAATTTGATTTTTTTTAGCAAATCCAAGAATCAATCCGTTAAACCCTGTGATTATTGACTTTTGGGGGGATGTGTTTACTCGAAGATTTTCCATCTGTTTTGTCAACTCTATTGATGTTGTAGTAATGTATGTTTTTGGAATCTTGCTTAGTATTCTATTGGTATGAAATCCGCCAAATGTGTAAATAAATTTGGCAGAATATTTTTTTGCAATATCTATTACATCTTGACATAATGCATTTAATTCAATAATACTTTGTGGTTGCCCTTTTCCTCCACCAAAAACAATCAAATCATCTGCATATCTATATTCCCAACTTTCATCTGGAAGTTCAATATGTCCTTCATTATCCACTATGTATGTTGGATATGGTAATTTTGCGGTTCTGAATATTTTTGTCTTTAATGATTGATTAATAAAATCTATTGTTATGTTTCCCACATTTCCCATGTCTTGCATTGCAGCTATGATGATTGGTTTTTTCACATTTGGCTCTTCATTTTGAATAAAATTCACAGTTTCTTTGAAATGTAATGAATTTTAAAGATATGTTATGATTTAAAATTGTAGCAATTTTATTTGTGGCATTCTTTTGGAATTTTTTCTTAATTTAAAAAATTTATGCAAATACAAAATATGTTTTTCTGTTATCTCTCTTTACAAAATTTAAGATTTTTGAATCTTGCTAATTTCTTTTGTGGTTTTTTATTTTGAAATTTTGAATGATTAACTATTTGTTTTTACAATATTTTTTTGCTTTGCTCATTTTCTTTTATATATAATTTCTTTTGTCTGTACTAATCATTTTTTCTGAATACTTGGAACCTCAATGATTAATGTTTTTTATTTATAAAATGAATTATTAACAAATGATTTTTCTTTTTACCGTGGAATTAAGAGTTTGAGCCTGAAATTCCTGCAATATGTTTTTCCATATACTAACACATGTGTTATATTTTAACTCTTTTCAATCAAATGCAACTTTTTTAATGATCGGTAAAGAATATGAAGATTCATAAGGCAAAAAAACTTTCTATCGACAAATTATGGAAACTTCCATGGAAAACATTGGGACATTAGAATATGTTCTTGATAAATATTCTAAAATCTGGTGCTGGAAAATTACTGGTGATCGTGCAGTCAACATGATTTCTAGGCTAGTTCCTGAAGCATGGTATGGCGAAAACGTCAATGAGGTAATCATTCCTGACAACACCGAAAATGTAAAACAATTGAAACTCATCATGGATAGATATCCTTTAGAAATTCTATCAAAAACTATTTGGCAACGAAAAATTGTAAAAACATATGCTCCAAAACCTGCGCTACCTCCTATCAAACACAAACTAAAGAGGGCAAAAACAGGCGAACAATTTCGTGGAAAGCTTTTGAATTTCCAAAAAGAAGGTTTAGATTTCTTACTAAAATCTTCTGGTAATGCACTATTAGCTGATGAAATGGGACTGGGAAAAACAGTTCAGACACTATCTTATGTCTCAACTGAAAAACAAACTTTTCCAGTACTTGTTGTTGCCCCCTTAGTCACATTAAACAACTGGGAAAGAGAAATTGAAAAATTCTTAAAGAGAAAGAGTAGGAATGGACGAATTCTGGAATCTGAATCCCCTAGTGTCACAATTATTAGAACCGGGAAATCTGAAGAACTACCATTAACTGATATTTACATCATCAATTATGAATTGCTTTTAAAAAGATCTGATGATTTAATGAAGGTTGGATTGCGAACAATAGTTTGTGACGAGGTTCATAATCTAAGGTCAAAAACCACTCAGAAATACAAGGCTGTCAAAAAACTTGCTGCACTTCCTACAATATTGTACCGAATTGGTCTATCCGGCACTCCTATCTACAATCGAGGTTCTGAAATTTGGCCTATAATTGACATTATTAAACCTGGACTTCTTGGAAGCTTTAAAGAATTCTGCGAATACTTTTGTTATGTAAATGAAAAAGGCAAGGCAATTGTTTTAGAAAATAAACGTGCATCCCTTAGAAATGAGTTACAAAAACACGTTATGCTTAGAAGAAAGAAGTCTGATGTATTAAAAGAACTAAAAGACAAAGTACGTTACAAAGAAGTCATTGCAGCTGATACTGATTATTATCTTGAAGAACTTGATAAAATTTGGAAGAAGCTTGAAGAAGAACAAAAAATTGCCGAAACTGAATTTTCAAAATCTGCATCCTATCACAGGGCAATTCAAAGTGAAAGGCAGATTGCAGGACTTGCAAAACTTCCACACGTAATCAACTTTGTTAAAAATATCATGGAGATTGAGGAAAGCGTTGTGGTGTTTTGTCATCATAAGGTGATTCATAAACTTCTTAATGAGAGCCTAGAAGAATTTTCACCTGTTTCGATTATTGGAGGACAATCTGATTCACTTAGACAGGATCAAATAGACAAATTTCAAAAAGGGGAATCAAAACTAATGATTGCAGGTATTCGTGCTGGAAATGTGGGAATTAATTTGACTAGAGCAAAATATGTTATTTTTGCAGAACTTGATTGGAGTCCTGCAATTCATAGGCAAGCAGAAGACAGACTCCATAGAATTGGTCAGAAAAATACTGTGTTTGCATATTATTTGATAGGGGCAGGAACCCTCGATGATCATGTGGCAAATATCTTGGTGGATAAGAGCTATGAGATTGACGAAATCATGGATGAATCATCTGACAATTACGAAAACAAGGATAAAGCAGAACTCATATTGGCACAAATTCAAGATAAGATTCGTTCTAAATAATCAAATCCCTAATTTGGATTTTAATGTAGATAGTTTTCCAGTAATTGAGTTTTTCTCTGATTGTTCCAATTGAGAATCTTGAACTCTTTTGAAAATCTCATCAATAATGCTGATGATTTCTGTATCTGGTGATGGATCTGAAAATACGATGTTCTCAAATCCTATATTTTCTGTTCTGTCTATTTCTGCTATTCCTTCCGCCATTATCTCATAAATTTTAACTATCTTGTCTTCTTGTCTTTGAGGTGACATCAGAACAAATTGATTTTTTCTTAATTTTTCCAAATCCTCTAAAACTTTATTCTCTGATATTCTAAGAATATCTGTAATCTGTTTCATGCTGCATGATTTTATTTGAAGTAGACGTAGTATTTTTGTCCAAATTGGAACGTTGTCATTCCAAAGAATTTCTCTTGCAAGTTCTGTGATGGAGAATGAACCGTCCTTGTTTAAAGAAATAAATTTTCTATCTTTTAATGATGCCAAAGAATCTAAAATTTTTCCTACCCCTAATCTCTTTAATTCTGACTTCTCAAGATGGGTCTCATCAAATGTTCCATTCTCTGCCATGGCTAAATATAATATTTCTAAATCAATAGTTCCTAATTTTCGCATTTTATTTATTCCTCTTTAAGTTTAATCATCCTTTCCAATTAATTTTATTATTCAAGAATATATGTGGATAATGAAAATTTGATATGTGGTGCAGTATGAACTCCCAAGATTGCCTTATGAGTATGATGAACTAGAGCCGTTCATTGATACAGCAACTATGAAAATTCATCATCAAAAACATCATCAATCATATGTTGATGGATTAAACAAATCTCTCGAAAAGATTGGAGCTGCATCTCATCCAAAATACATATCATCAATTCTTTCTGAACTAACGTCCATTCCTGAATTTGGGAGAAGTGATATCAATTTTTTTGGTGGCGGCTTTGAAAATCATAGACTATTTTGGGAAACTATGACTCCTGGTGGAGAAAGTAAACCCCGTGGAAAATTAGAAAATGCGATCGATGTCTATTTTAATAATTTTGAGAATTTTAAAAAAATATTTTCAGAGAAGGCAATTTCAATTCAAGGAAGTGGTTGGTGTTGGCTGGTATTTAATCAAACATACAATAAAATTGAAATCATTACAACTCAAAATCAGGATAGTCCATGGACTGTTCAAAAAACACCCCTGTTGGGGTTAGATGTCTGGGAACATGCGTATTATCTTAAATATCAAAACAGAACATCTGATTATGTCAAAGCCTGGTGGCATATTGTAAACTGGGATTATGTTGGAAATCGATTTGCAGAACTTCCAGTATGATATGTCTGATTTGGACAAATTCTTTTAAAGTAAAATTTCACTTTTTATTTCATGAACAAGAGTCTAAGATACATTGCACTTCTTGCAATTATTCCCTTGTTTACAGCAGGTATGACGACAGATTATTTCTCAGATGCTAATGCCGCAAAAGGTTCAGGTGTTGCAACCTCAAAGTATGGTTCTAGCACTAATATTTGTGGATTGCAACTATGTTCTGAAATTCCAGGTGGCAGAGATGCCTGGGAATCAGGAAAAGAAAAAGTCGTCCCTGTAGCTCCAGTTGAAGAATCTCATGACGAAATGAAAAAAACTCATGATGAAATGGAAGTCCCATTATCGGAACATGATTCCATGATGGAAGATGCTTCTGTAACTGAAGCTGACTTGGGTTCTGTACTTAGATTATCAAGAACAAACGTTCCCGCAACAATTCCACTGCATCAAGGATTTTACAACGGTGAAGATGTTTATTTTATCATCACCGATTCTAGTGATCCTACACATGCAGAAATCATTACAAAAAACCAAGGTTGGCAAGTTGAACTCGCTCCTTTGTTAAAGAATGCTCCTGAAGAGGCACTTTCAAAAACATACATGTTTACAAACGGAATAGACGGTGATGGTGTACATGGATTTCAAGGTGAAGTTTTCACAAGTACCCCTGCACAAGCAGATGTATACAGTGCATTAACCTCACATGTCCATGTAACATGGAATGAAGATACAACTCCAAGGATACTTGATTCCGATATAATGATTATGGAAGCAGCTGATAATGGAGAAATTACATTGACGCCAGTTAATGTTGTTTTGAACATGCCTCAAATTGTTTGGCCTGGGGGCCAGATGATGGTTAAAGAAGACAAAACTTTGACTGATGTGACACCATATGGTGGCGGTCAGGTTCTTGATATTGATACAGAAGAGATGAATGTCACTTTCATTGCTCATCGTGGATGGGGTCCCGATGGTAGAACCGTCTATTACATTGTAACAGATGCTACTCCTAGTGGCCCTGCAGGAATGATGGGTGTTGTTAGTGCGCCTACATCTGCAAGCTTGATTGCAAATTCAGCAGCAGTAGACTTGTATCAGTTTAAAAATGGTTTGGCAGGTACTGGACCTTTGGGATTCCAACCTGGAATTGCAGCAGGAGCTCCTGGTGATGCAAATTATTCTCCGATGTGGAGAATCTTTATGATTGAATGGGAAAATCCTGATAATGCTCAACTACTAGAAACCATTGATGACATGACTGCATACAAAGAAGCTGGTTTGATCGATATTGGTATTGCACGTCCAATGGATAGTGATCATATAGTAAACTGTCCATTTATTGACCCATTCCAATAAGATCCTCTTTCTTATTTTTTAAGTTCTTTACATCTGTTAATTTTTATTGATTTTTTTTAACAATTTTTCAGAGAATTAACTACTGGATTTATCTTTTATTGTGATAATAATGAATTATGAGTATTTCTGGAATGTATATGCTAAACTCTGAACAATATGAAGAAAAAAAAATTCAAGAAGCACTTGAAATGCTATATGTTGATAGAAAAAATGAATTCCGTGAATTGTCTCATGTACTATTGAATGAAAAGGCTCTAAAAAGCATGTCAAATTGGAAAGAATTTGTTTTAAATTTTTCTTTGGATGTGGAAGGTGCTTTTAAATCATGGTCTGGCCAAAGTCCTCTGTCAGTTAGCTCGCCTCAAAAAGCACTGACTCTTTTAAGGCAATTGGGACATGATAAAACTTCTATGAACCAACTCACCCATCTCTTAAACATTTCATACAATCTGTCACTTGAATTCAAAGAGATCTATCGACGCTTAAAATAACTCTTTTTTTGAGGTACCTTTTTGATTAAATTCAATTTTCTTACAATATCTATTTAATTTTTAATTCATTCTCAAAAATAGATTCATTTTGTGAGTACATCTTAAACAAATCATTATGTATTTTGCAGTTTTGTTTCTATTCTGGTATTAACTTTGTTGATTGCCAAAAAAATGACAATGGAAAATAAATTCTTATTTAGATAATTTGACAAATAATGTCCAAGGACAAAAGCGATTTAAAAAAATATAGTATGCACTTGAATTATCAGTATTATGCATGAAAAGAAATTGGATATCTCAGAATACGCGCAAAAATGTCAGGAGATTTTAGATGATCATGAAATTAGATATGCTGGTTTGTTAGACGAGTTTGGAACTTTATTGGCAGGGGGCCATAAACCTGGAATGACAATAAGGCTTACTGACAAAAAACTACAATCTGTTTGCAAGGAACTTGCATCTAGAGTTGCAAAGAGAAAAAAATTTGATGAAGAATTAGGGCATGTAAAATATTCTGCATCACGTAGAGAACATGTTGTAATAATGAGTTTTCCAATTTATGACAAAGTATTAATGCTGATTGCAGAATCCAATATTAATATCGATAGACTAGCTTTTCGAGTTATTTCTAAACTAGGGCGACAGTGGGGTGAATTTGTTGGAGAATGATCTCTCGTTTTATTAAGATATAATCTTATGTAGTATTATATTATGAATACACAAAATCATTATTAGTCTTATGGTGGATAATAGTCGTCAAACAATGAGTATGTTCTGTGATGTATCAGATATGTTGGTTTAGATGTTCTGATTGTTATCAATTATGGATAAGACCCTTGAAATCTTTGAAGAACATTACACTGATTTGATTTTTGTCAATTTGATACTGCCTTAATTTAGTGTTTTTATACAATCAAAAATATTTTGAAAAAGATCCTGATGCAAAAATTACTGTTGTATTTATTCTGGTCTGCCTTAGGAATTATTTCATATGTATTTTTCTTCATTCTCTAAATCCTGTATTCTGGAAATGTTTTAGAAAATTACGGCTGTAAAAAATTATCCATCTAGAATTAAACAAATTTTGCTGTAATCAGTGTAATTACATATCCTAATTCAAGTTAGATTTTGTGAATATGTATATGAGAAATAAAGAAGGATGAAATATTTTCAATATTTTTTGAAAATTTTTAAATAATTTACTTGTTTGTTATGTGAATCCATAGACATGTTTAAGTTTAGTATTTTGATAACGTATTCAAGAACAAAGTCCATCTTTACCCCCTGAGTTTAATGCTCTAAAGGAAACCAAACGGGATTTTGCATGGACTATGTTCTATTTCATCAAGTGTCTTTGTTTGGTTTTTAATCTAAAATGAACCCATTATTGTGAAATAGATTATTATGTTTTGAAGTTTTTATTTTCACATGGACTTCATGTTGGAAGAAGAATTAATTGATTTGATGACATTTTGTCTTGAAAATCCAAATTCGCCAGAGATCTCTGAAAAACATAAAAGAATTACAGAAATTGGTCATGAACTTTATGCTGATGGTGGAATTGATGCCTTGGAGAATTTCTTTTTTGTATTGAAAAACAGAATAATGGAAGAAATAGAAAAAGATCCATCCACAATGCGTTACCTATGGAATGGTCTTACTGATGAATGGCAGTATTGATTCCTTTATTAAGAAATTTATCCTCTACCGATTCTGAAAATGGTTGTGCTGCATGTTGGGCAGGTGCCCTTGATGGCAGGTTTTCCATTTTTCATGGTGTATGGTTTAGCGCCATCGATGTCTCGTTTATCTCGGCACTTTACACAATATCCTATTGTCATAATTCAATTAGGCTAAAGGTTCTATTAGCAACAACTTGTTGAACTTTTTTTACTTAGAGGCAAATCTCAGATCTTAATTATGCTGTTTCAGAACCATTTTTTCATAATGGTTAATTTTCTGATTTATTTGGGAATAAATTATTCGTATTTTTTAAATACTTGATGTATTATTTGGATTTTTTCTATGAAAATTTCAACTTACATTGATTTTTAATTTTGAATATTCTGTCAATGCGTTGTGATTTACTAGACCTTCCCAAATGAAAATTTCTGCGATAAATTCTCCTGAATTTTTTGATGTCCATGATAGTGATGGACTAAGTTTTTGATCTGGTGTTAATTGACCGCTTATCCAACCCACAGATACAACAAAGTCTTTTTCATTTTTAATTTGAATTAGATATATGAAATTTTGAGATTTTGCTTGATTGTTGGTAATATCTGCAGAGATCTGAATCTGTTGATTCACGTTGACATTGTCTATGATGGGTTGGCCAAATGCATTTTCTAATCTTGGTTCATTCATTGTTGCTCTTTCTAATTCAGTTAACGCAAACACCGAAGTGAAATTGATCACAAGTGTGACTAAAACCAACACAATCAATATTCTTGTTATCACGCGTTTTTGCTCAATTTTTAGATAATAAAGCGTTTCTACACAATTTTGATCGATTAGATTAAAATATTTAGAATTTTTCTAAATTTTTGATAACCGTACTTTTCATCGAAATGATTTTTCCCGGATTAAGTACATTTTCTGGATCAAAATAGTGTTTGATCTCTTTGAATATTTTATAATTTTCTTTACCATATTGTTTTTTGATAAATTCTGAGCGCGCCAGTCCGTCTCCATGCTCAGCAGTTATGGTTCCTCCTAATTTGATAATTTCATCAAAATACTCGATAGCAATTTTTTTGACCATCTCTAATTGCCTTCTATCTGAAATTAATCTAACATGCACATTTCCATTTCCAGCATGGCCATAAACAATGGTTTTTGTTTTGAATTTTCTATTTATTTTTTTTAGAATCTTGAAAACTTTAGAAAGATTTTCTAAAGGAACTGCGGCATCTTCAATAACATGTGGGATTCTCTTTTTTTTATTTATTGATTTTAAACTATAATATAATGATAAATCCCTATATCTCCACCATCTGCTAATTTCTGAATCTTTCAGTAGTTCTCTGACAATTTTGCCCGTAACTATGGATTTTAAATTTTTTTCACTCCATTTGATATTTTCATCATATTCTACAAATAGAAGACATTGTGTTTTTGGAGAAAATTTGAAATTTATTTGATTTAGAGTTGTTTTGTCTACAAATTCTATTGCTGATGGTTTGGTTTTATTGATTTCAATACAATTTGTCGATGCATCTATGGTTGTTTTGTATTCAATTATATACAAAATTCTTTTCTTTGGATTGTCTTTTATTTGTAATTTCATTGACAATACAATTCCTAGTGTTCCTTCAGACCCAATGATTAGTTTGTGGGAATCTTGGATTGATTTAACTTTGTCAATTCTGTATCCTGAAGAATTTTTTGTTACATTTGGAAATTTTTCTGCCTTGATATTCTGTGAAAATTCTAGAATTTTCCTTGAAAAATTTTTATTTTTTGGAAGTGATATTTTATTTCCATTTCCATCAATAAAAGTAATTCCTGTTATATTGTCAATCACACTTCCATATTTCAAACTCCTACTTCCACTAGAATTATTCCCAATCATTCCACCAACTGAACAAAAAGATCCAATTGATGGGTTTGGTGGAAAAAACTTTTTATGTTCTTCTAATTTTTTATCCAAAAGTCCTTTGATAATTCCAGGACCTACTGTGACATTATTTTTGTTAATTTTTAATGAATTAAAATTCTTCATATCTAGTATTATTCCAGTGTTTAATGCGCTACCTACAAGACCTGTGCCTGCTCCTCGTACAGTTACTGATGATTTGAATTTTTTTGCAATATTTATTGTATTGATGACATCTTTTTCATTTTTTGGAACTACTATTACCTTTGGCAAAATTTGATAGGAACTAGAATCTACTGAATAAAAATTCTTAAATTCTTTTTGGGAAAAAACATCTCCTTCTATTAATAATTCTAATGATTTTATTATTGATTTCTTCATGTGGTGAATCTAAATTACGATTCTATAGTAATCCCATCTTTCTGGATCAAACAGTGTCACAAATTCCGCTTGCTCTTTATCAACTCTTGCCCTAATGACATCACGTAATGCAAAACTTGTTAAAAATTTGTATTTCATAGAATGTGCTTGCATGATGAACATATGTCGCATTTCACTTCCTCCTTTTAGTCCCCAATACCCCATCTTTAATGCTAGAGGCTCTAAAAATATTGTATTTCCTAAGCCATAATTCTCATCTTTAATTTCTTCACGCAGTCGGTATTTTTCAAGCGGCCCTCCTTTTGAAAATCCTATTATTTCACCATTTTTGTCATTTAACCGAAGTGTGTTGATTATTATCCCAGGATCATTGACTGATTTTTCAAAATTTTCTTTTTGAAATTGTAATGGTTTGGGTAGCTGCAAAAAGATGTTGTAAAGTGTCTCGATAAATTTTGGATCTCTTCTTGTAGACATTGCTTCAATTGTTGGAACTAATCTGACATTTTCATAAGAACAGTCTGCCTGAATTCTAATTTCTTGTTGTCTAAGTTTCATGAATGCAAGTACTGTGTTAAAAAAATTCTTTCTCATCTCTTTAGGCATTATCTTAAGAATTGCTTTTGCCATGTCTGTTTCTTTGTTTAAAATTTCTTCAAAATATGCAACTGCACTTCTAACTATTAATGAAGGCCTCCATGCAAGTGCATGTGCATTCATCTTTGCCATTTCCATTGCTTTTGAAAAATCCCCCAATGCATAACCACTTATTCTATCTACAACTGATAGATACCATCCCATCTCCATGATGTGCTCTTGATATGGTAGATTGTTTCTCGTCAAGTCTGAATTTTCAAAACACTGTTCTATTTGCTCTTCTGCATTTTTTTTCAGCTGTCCACTCCAAGGATATGTGGTTCTTAAGATTAGAACCTTGATAATTTCTAAATCTAATTTTGCAATATCAATTAATTGACGTAATTTTTTATCCATTGAAATAAATTTTAAAACACTTTCTTCGTGAGGCTTATCTACATTTTTTTGAGGATCAAAATCATGAAACAATGCTGCAACATAGAGATATTTTGTATCTTTGTCTGTGAATTTCACTCTATCTTGTACTGATGCTAAAAGTGAAAAATATGTCACCTCTAACTCGTGATTGATATTATGATAACCGTAATAATCTATTCCTAACCCTTGACTCTCAAAGAGGTCCATCGTATAATCTAGCATCTCAACATAGCAGTCATCTCCTATCTCTTTTTGCACCATTAGGTTGAGAATCTCATTTCTCATTGAATGCGTATTTGCAAATTGTTGCAATAACAAATGATTGTGGTTCCTGTTTTTAAAGATGATCTAGTCACCATAATGAATATGTATTTTTTTATAACTTTTCTAAAGATTTTACACCTTTTTGAAACTCCTGATTCATGTTTTATTCAATGGTTTGTTGGTGTAGTTCTCTTACGTGCTTAACTATTCGTTGATCTTTAAATAATATTGTAAAAGTATCTGATTATCTATCCTGCTTATGATGATTTTTTAATTTTGATGAATCCTGATGCTGTGGTTTGATGAATTGAGTAATAATCTGACATGTTTTCACGAAACACTCAATAGAATTATGCAGTGATTAATTTCAAATGTCTATAGACCGTGATTTACTTGAACCTCTAATATCTCATAGTGAGAAAAATCCTTTAAACTTCTATCTTACATTAAATGGTGTCACCTATTCTATAATAGATGTCTCTATAACACATTCCACAATTCCAGTTAATGAGCCCACTACGCGTGGAGGTGTATATTTTTCTGATACCTTCGCGTATAAAATGAAAGGAGCAGTTGAAGATCTATCAATTGTTCCATTATTGACAAAAAAGATGTTAGGACCAAGTACTGAATTTGGCGAAATAAAAATTACCACTAAAATAGAATATGAAAAAAAACCACTTAATCTTGAAATCTTCACAAATCTCATTAACAGTGTTCAGACCCTGAACTCAATTGAACTTAGTATGATAATTGTTAAACTAAATTCTGTCTAGCTGACTTTGAAATATCTGTCATATTTTTCTCTACTTTCTTTATCTGAAAGTATTTCATATGCCTTGTTTAATTTAATCATCGCTTCTTCTGAATCTTCTTTTGTTTTATCAGGGTGAGTTTTTTTGGCAAGTTCTCTAAACTTTTTCTTTATTTCCTCTTGTGTTGACTCTTTTGGAATTCCTAATATCTCATAATAATTTGGAAGCTCCTTGTTCAAAGCAGCGTCTCGAAATTCTTTATCTTCTTTGGTATTCTTTCTTGTTCCTAATTCCTCATAGTCATCTCCCCAGTCTGAATGATATTTTTCATATGTTTTTTCCTTTTTTGATTCATGATCTATTTTATCATATGATGTTTTTTTACGAAGTACTATGTCTCTGGCTAGAAATAAAAATATTCCAATTACTGCAATTGCAAAACCTGAAAAAAGAATAATTTTTTCTTCGTCTGTCACTTCAAGCTCCATGTCTAGATTGGTTGATTGCGCATAACCTGTCTGTGACGTTCCAAAAATAATTAACGAAATTATAAAAATATTGAATTGTTTCATTTTACTACCTTATGTCAATCGAAAATCTTCTTTTGCTGTATTTAGAACTACATGCGTGATTGTATTTTCCACATTTGTAATGGCTGCAAGACCCTTTACAAACTTGCTTAATTCATTTCTCTCCTTGAATTTTGCTACTACTATTGTGTCCGTAGAGCCTGTAATGTCATAAACACCACACACATTTTCAAATTTTGATATTTCTTCTTCAATGCTCACAATTTTGTCATTTTTTGCAATTATCTCAATAATTGCAGTTAGTGAATAGCCTATTTTCTCATGATCTATGATTGCTGTATAGCCTTTGATGATTTTCTCCTTTTCTAGTTTCTTGATTCTTGTTAATACTGTGACAGTTGACATTCCAAGTTTTAGTGCTAATTGTCGAGCTGATTGTCTGGCATCCATCATTAAATTTTTGAGAATCTTTTCATCAGTACTATCTAGGCCCATAACTTACTATGGTGAAAAATTTATTTAAATTTTGAGTTAATATTTTAAAATTTGTTCAGTTTTTTTTCATTTAATTTTGTTTAAATTGATTTTAAATTTAATAGAATTGGTGTTTCTTGTAATTTATGGGCCAAATTCAAGATCTTGTGAAAAAAGGTCAATCTTTTATGAATGATGGAAAATTTGATGAGGCATTGGGCTTTTTTGAGCAAGCACTTCTTCTGAATCAAAACGATCCTGATCTTTGGAATCACAAAGGAGTGGCACTTCGTAGTTTAGGCAGGTATGAGGAATCAATGGAATGCTTTAACAAATCTCTCGAAATTGATCCTAGAGATAAACAAGCATCATGATTATATGTTGATGAATTGTTCATCTACGCCATATCCATGAATTTTGAGTTAGTTTTGCCGTTACAAGGTTTGTGTATAAAACCTAGTTGTTAATTTACATACGGAAAGAAAAACCCTCATTCAAAATAACACATCTCAGGGAAAATCTGAATCAATTAATCAATAATGTGGAAATTTAACTTACATTTGATTCGTAATTATGAAATACTGTAACGATCTATGATGAATAGCGTCTTTTTTGGGTTAGACGTAGTCTAAATCTAGATAATGCAAAACAACAACCCAATTTAGAAAAATTTCATAACGTGGTAAATGTATCTGAACTGATCGTTGATATCTCGCCCCTGACGATTAACTCAATAAGTGAAATGTGTGAAAATTGTCAAAATTGAGAGAATGGTTATCTAAAATGACAAAAAATAGTGTGAGAGAAGTAAATGAATCCAAAATCTTATGGTAAGAAATGTAAATGCGGTCACTTTGAAAGTGATCATGTTAATCTAAACAAGAAATTCTATGAACCCAATGCTATTCTGAAACAAGAATTCATTTTACACCACCACCTACAATTGACAATCCTAAAACTATCAAATGTCGAGGGTGTACGTGTAACCATTTCAGTCCAAAAAAACAAGGATGGAATCTTTGGAAATGACAACTGAATTAGAAAGTTTCTTCAGTGTGTTAGATTGGTTACATGCACCAGGACCTTATGTGACAGAATCTATATTTACATTATTATTTTCAGGCTTTGTGATATCCATGTACATCATAATGAAGATTAAGAAAAAACAAAAGGAAAATATTTTATGACAATTAGCAACGAATGTATGATTTACGATTGTCATCACTGTGGTTACAAAACCAAACATATCGAGGTCATGATCATTCATAATTATTTGAGAGGAAAATATGGCTACTGTGAGGAGTATTTATCATGACAGAACAAAACATCTGTTATGCCGTAGTTCATGGATATCATGGAAATGATGGCTACATTGACGGGACAATCCGAATATTCTCAACCCGACAAAAGGCTGAAGAATTTATTAAAAAACTTGAAGAGGAAATGAAAAAGCGTAAGAGACCTGGTGAACAATTCTCTGATTATTATAATCAAACTATTATGGAGATTGAGATCGAATGACTTCCAAAGACAAAAGACATGTATGTAATTGGAATCATTGCTACTGCAACCGTGTTGTGTGTATGCCTAACGAGGTGTTTAGTAATTGACAGTCCGTAAAAAAAGTTAAATGTCTATTCAATTATTTTCATCAAGAATATGGTGATGGGCAGTTAAACATGACTTTCACGCTTTTACTAATGAGGGGTGATGAGATGCTAAAACACCCATGTTAGTCATGTGGTCATATGGAACTGTGAAAATTGTAATAACTTTCCGGAAGTCAATCTAGATCATGACATGCTTTGTACAAATTTCATGAGAAACAGTCAGTAATGGAGATGATGAGTGATAATCCTAAAATTTTGAAAATATAGTATCAATGTGGAGAACCCCTTTTATCTAAAAAATGTGATATAGAAGTATGTTGAGACAGCAAGATATCTCAATTTGGACAGACCCCTGCACGAGAATTTGGTGCAAAATGTGTAATGTTGAGACATGGTGACTGCAAGGATGGTATCTGTAAATGTCTTTGTCATGCAGCTTGAATACCAACACGACAATTGTAATATAAAGACAGCATAAAAACTGTCAATGACATAAGAATTGACCGTAAAGAAGTCTATATTATTAACAAAATTTTATCAGACATTGTGAGTAATGAAATAGATAAGATGTTAAAACAAGCCTTTGAGTATGCAGATGAAGAAAATTTCTATGATGCTCTCAGAATATATGATTTAGTCCTAAAAAAAGAACCTAAAAACATTAACGCATTGATTGACAAAGGTGTTACCCTACAAAACATGGGACGAATTAAACAAGCCATTAGATCATATGACAAGGCGCTTTTAATTTCCCCTTGTTTACTTGATGCTTTACTGAATAAGGGCGCAGCATTACACTCAGATCAAAAATATTCCGAAGCAATAGAATGTTATGATGCGGCATTAAAAATTGACAAAAAATGTGCAATGGCACTTGCTTACAAAGGACTTTCATTAGGTGAAATGGGAAAACTACAAGATGCACTAAAACATTTCAAAAAAGCACTTTACATTGACAAACATTATGACTTGGCAAATATCTCCAAGGAGATTGCACAAGATCTGCTAAAATCAATTAGAAAGAAAAAGTCTAAAACACAGTAACATCGCCTGGGGCTGGTTGTCTTTTGATATCATTTTCATGGGATTCTAAAGACTCAATATGTTTTAATTTTTGATGCTCTCTCAATTTTCCGATATTTTCAAAACCTTCATGACACAAGTAACATTTTGGTTTGTGTTCGTCAACTAGTGGAAGCACCATAAAAATACTGGATTTCAGGATTACTTATTTCTTGAGACTAAGGAATATATCATGATGGTGACGTGATATAACATGTTAGAGCAACTAGTTGGAGATTCTCAAGCGTTGGATCGTGCAATAGCAGGGGAGGAATTGTCATACAAAGATGGTCTTGAATTGATGAATTATGACAATCAACATATTCTTGCAGCAGTTGCAGATAATACGCGAAAAAAACTAGTTGGAGATACAGTCACTTTTGCAGCTTCCTACTACATGAACTACACAAATGTCTGTGCCGCAAGCTGCCAGATGTGTGCTTTTTATCGAAAGGAGGGTGCAGATGATGCATACACTCTAACCCCTCAAGAAATTGAACAAAGAGTCAGTATTGCAGAACAGATGGGTGCAACTGAAGTTCATATTGTAGGTGGGTTTCATCCTACATTACCGTTGGAATATTACGAAGATATGATGAGAGTGATCAAAAAGAATCATCCTCAACTAAACATTAAAGCACTTACAGCAGCTGAGATTTACTTTTTATCAAAATTAACAAAAAATTCCACCAAAGAAATTCTATCTCGTCTTAAATCTGCTGGACTAGACTCGATGCCAGGTGGTGGAGCTGAATTGTTTCATCCAGAAATTAGGGATAAGATTGTGAGAGGAAAATGCACAGGTCAGCAATGGCTTGATGTAATTGAAGAGGCGCATAATATGGGAATACAAAGTAATGTTACGATGCTTTATGGACATATTGAAAAACCAGAACACATCGTTGATCATTTGATTAAAATTCGTGAATTACAAAAAAAGACCAACGGTTTCATTACTTTGATTCCATTAAAGTTCAGCTTGGATAATACTGAATTGGAACAACAACACTTGGTGAATAATGAATGCTCGTCATTATATGATTTGAAGATAATCGCACTCTCAAGACTAATGCTTGCAAATATTGTAAACAACATCTCTGTTTATTGGGTTGCATATGGCAAGAAGCTTGCACAAGTTGCATTATCCAACGGTGGAAGCGACTTGGTTGGAACTGCATTTTCTGAGGAAATTTATCGTGCAGCAGGAAAACCTACTGCATCATCTGTGGAGGAATTAGCTACTATGGTGAAAGAAATTGGACGTTCTCCTGCACAGCGCAATACTCATTTTGGAATTTTAAAACAATTCTAGCTTTTAGGCTTTAAAAAAATCCAACACTTTTTAGACACGATGTCTTACATAAAACATGGAAAAATATGAAAAATTACTAAACATGTTGATGGATTTTAATGCTGATATACGATTTGCTGCAGTTTGTGATGGAAATGGGGAAATCCTATGGAACAGTAAACGTAACAATGTAAAAAATATGGTCCCATTGGCTGACACAAAAAAATCCCTTCAAAGAGCTGCTGGCGCTTGGGACGAACGCTCAAAAATAACTGATATTGTTGGAAAAGGACTTTATGTTATTGCTGCTTATGAAAAAATAAAAAGGATAACAATTCCATTAGATAATAAACATATTTTGTTTATCAGTATAGATAACACTCCCGTGAGATCTGCAAATAAGAAGAGCTATGGGCATTTAGTTGAAATGGGAAAAATAATGTCTATTGTAGATTTTGTAAATTCTGCAAACTAATTAACTCTAGATTATTTTTCCAAATGTTTTTTTATAGAATCTAGTTTTTGTTCCATCTTTAGATGTTTGTCTCTTCTTGAATCAATCTTTATTATAACTTCAACTCTGGCAATTCCTAGATTATGAACTACTTCCATCATTCTTTTTGTTGCGTTATTAATCACATCGATATTGTCTGACTCCAAAATTGTCCCCATGGAATTCGTCTGATATCTCAAATTGCCAATATTTTGAATTGATTCTATTGCCTTTGCAATGTAAAAACTTGCACTGGTAGTCTTAGTTGCCATTGGATATATTGAAATTTCAGCTTGAATCAAGATTGATTTTGTACTGTTATTTTCATAATTATACCTTCTATGTGATTAATGACGAAAAATTGAATTACGGTGTTGATTTGATGACTTTGGACTCTCTATCGCGTTTACAAAAACTGCAATACTCCTCTGATGAATTTCTGCTAATTGGAGTTAGACAATCGTGGCAATACTTCATGTATGTTGTTTGGTTAATCTAGTATATTAGGTAACTAATTCCTAATTCCAATGGTTTTTTATTATATTGTTAATACTGATGGATTTGTTCTAAACATTAATATTCATAAAATTCGTTATTTTGAATCCAAACAGCTATCTGAAGGAGTCTATCTTCAAGATGTCGTTAATGACTTTCTATCCGAAAAAGGTGATAACATAATTGCCGTTTTACCTGTCATGGAAAGTACCTTGTTAGTCCACTATGTGGAATAACTCTCTAATTTTTTATCACTTCAAAAGTATTGATCTAATGTCTGATAAATAACATGCTCTTGGTAAATGATTAATTACTTATACTACTGCTCCCCTTTGATGAAAAGATGAGAATATCCTGCTGGGACTTAAAAACCGAAAATGATTAAAGAAAAATGCGATAGATGTGGTTCACCTTTGGGAACTGAAAGTAGAAAGACTAAACAAAGATTTTGTGGCAATTGTAAGAAAAAATTTGAATTATACCGAAAGTAATATTTTTTAGATTACTCTACATGCTTTTTTTCTTTTCTTTTGACGCTGTCTTTTTTCCTTCTTGCACCAAAGCTAATCAGCACTAACAAAAATCCAATACCAATAAGCATTCCAGCTAATGTGTTGTAGTCTTGATTCTCTTGTTGCGCAATTAATAAATCAACTGTTTCTTCTTCAGTCATCCCTGTCTGACCTGCAGGCATCATTGCGCTGAGATTTACGATTAATATTGTCCCGACAATAATCATTGCAAGACCTCCTGCTAGCATTTTTTTATCAACTAGGACCATTGATAACACTAGTTACTGTTTTACCATATATTAGGTATTTTCTTATCCTGAAATCCTTTAGGCGGAACTGATAATCTGCTCTCATACCCCATTTCTCATTTAATGACGAATATTGAAAAAATGGAATTTGCAATATATGTGATCAAAGTTCTAAATTTCTCTGAGATCAAGACACTGAGAAATCACTCTCTGATATTCATCGACACAGTTAACTTGAGTCTAAGATTTGTTAATTTGAAAATCAGATATGAGAAATAAACTAGTAGAGATTAGCTTATTAGTTATATTATGCAGTCTTGGATTTTCAAATCTTTCTTATGCTCAGGATGCTCAAATATCAGGCGGTGTTGATGTTGATGGTACGTGGTATCTGGGAGAGGGTCTTAAAGGAGGAGATTATTTTGAGTATTCTTTATGTGAAATAAATCTCAATGACTGCTCACCTATTAAATTAAAAATGTGGATCAAGGGAGAGATGCAAAATATCAGTGAAACATTGTGGGATGCAAAAGTTGTGATTATTGATGGCAATAAAGTCATTAAAGGTTCATTGGGTCTTGGTAAAACCACTCCTGATCCTATATTATTTGATAAGGATCTTTTTGATTATGTAATTGCAATCAAATCTTCATTAAATTGGCTGTCTGCTTTTGCTACTGCAAATGAATATGATAGACTTCATGGACCGCAAGAGTTTAGATCTGCCAAATGGGGAAATATTGGTCCACTTGGTGGTGGTAGTGATGCCCCATTAATTCCAAATCGAATAGAAACAATAGATTCACCTGTTGGAACTGTAGATGCTATTGTTGTTGGTTGGTATACTGGTAATGATAATGAAATATGGATAGTAGATGATTTCCCTTTTCCTGTTAAAGCATTAACCTATACACGAATTACTCCCAACCATATTCCAGTACTATATCAATTCACTTTGCTAAAATATGAAGAAAATATAGTGAATGATCCTTTCAAAGATGTAGAAGAAACAATTCAAAAAGAAGAGTTGTTGGAGTGTCCTACAAAATTTTATGATTATGTAAGTGAACGTGCTGCTACAGATACATATTCTATGATGATTCAATACAACTACTCTCCAGAAAATCCGGTTGAAGGTTGTAATATTGATTGGAAGATAAATTTCATGAGCAAGTATAATGAAATTGAAATTCTAGACCAAATTCACTATGATATTTTGGTTGTCGATGAGCAAGGAAACAAACTGCGTTCATATGCACAAGACATAGGCAAAGATAAACTGTTTAATGAATTTGGCCGAGTTCATCACCTTATTCCAATTAAAGAAAAAGCTGGACTTGTTCATTATGCCATATTTGTTTATGGTACAGGACCAGAACAAGAAGAGCCAGATGTTGCAATGGGCGGATTTGCAGTTGTGGATATTGAAATTGAAGAAAATCCATTACTTGAAAAATTAAGTACAGATGTTGTTTTACCTTCTAAAATCCCTGCTTGGATTAAGAATAATGCTGGATGGTGGTCAGAAGGGCAAATTGACGATGAAACATTTGTTCAAGGCATTCAATTTTTAATTAAATACAATGTATTGCAAATCCAATATACATCCCAGGGAGAAATTTCTGAAGATGATACAATTCCAATTTGGATTAAAAATAATGCAAAGTGGTGGAGTGAGGGAAATATCACTGAGACTGATTTCCTCAAAGGAATTGAATATATGATAAATACCGGAATTATAAAAGTAATTTAGGTTCTAAAATCTTTGTTTAGATAATCGTTTAAGTTTTGTAAAAAAAACAAACAAACGTTAAAAATTTACAGCACATGTTATTGTACTAGTTTCACATAACGATATAATGGTATATTCTAACGCATTGTATTTTGCATCACACTTTGACAGGTTGACTGACGAATTACTCTCAAGTTTCAGTGTAAAACAAAAATCACAAAAAGCAATCATGAAAAATAACACAAATCAAAATAAAACACAAGACTGAATTCTGTTTCTTTGACTAGATTGGGGATGTTATAATAATTATGCAAAACCTTCAGGTGGCTTTTGAACAAAAACGTTGCATACAAGTACATCTGTTTTTGAATCCCTGTACTGAACATTGCATGAGACAAACTTTCCCTTCAATGCACGCTCTAGATCTTCTTTTGTAGTTTCCCCATATTGCGGTTGATCCGGATCATCTACTTTTCCAATCATTATTTTTTCAGTTTTACCATATTCTTCCTGATTGTCTTTTCGTGTGTGACTTACAAGTAATTCAAATACGTTGTTTGTTAGAATTCCAATAACTGCTCCACCAATTCCATCTCCCATGGTTTCAAAATTTTTTTGTTCTATAATTACTTGGTGGCTATGCTTAGTTCAAAATCTGGAACCAATTTTCTCTCTTTTGCCATCTCAAAGAGTTTTCTTATTGATTCTTCGCCTGGATCTCCCATGTTGACTGTCACGTGATTAACATACATTTTGACAAACTTTTCAATTAACTCACGTTGTTTTCCTCTGGAATATTGCATTGCATATTCTATTGCGTCATCAAAATTTTCTAAACCAAACTCTATTGATGATTGAAGATATTTGTCAAACTTTGCAATTGTTTCCATGCCTAGGTCTGTTCTCATTACATTGATTCCAAGTGGAACTGGTAGGCCATCTGTTATCTCATTCCACCATTTGCCCACATCTAAAATTTTGACGTTACCCTCTTGCTCGTATGATAACTGGGTTTCATGAATCACAAGTCCTGCGTCAACCTTGCCAGACTTTACTGCTTCTGGAATATTACTAAAATTCATCTCAACATAATCGAATTTTCCAATCATCAACTGAAGCAGTAAAAATGCAGATGTCATTTTTCCAGGTATTGCAATTTTACATTTTTTTAACTCATCAATTGATTTTTGCTCTTTTGCTGTAACAATTGGACCATATCCTATTCCAAAGCTTCCGCCACTTCTCAATATTGTATATCTTGGAATGTATGCACATGCATGAACTGAAACTGCAGTAACATCAAGTTCCGGATCTGTTGCCTTGCGATTTAATTTCTCAATATCCTCAATAACATGATTTACTTTAAAGTCTGGAGATGGAACTTTCCCTGTGAACATTCCATAAAACATGAATGCGTCATCTGAATCAGGAGTATGACCTACAGAAATTTCCATGATTGTTCCCTAAATTCTCGTAATAAATATCAAAACCTATTTTGAATCGTTTTTCTAATATATGTCTGAAATAACTCGTTATTATGAATTCTATCAAAGCATATGAAAAAGACATTGAATCTCAGCTGAGTTTCTTGAAATCTTTTAAAAAACAAAAACCAATTCCTCCAAAAATTCAAAAAAATATTTTGTTTACTGGCAGTGGTGACTCCCTTGTATCTGCAATGTTGGCAGAATCCTTTTCCAGTGGAATTGTAAAAGCAATGGATCCACTAGATTTGTATTCAAACAAACAACTTGTAAAATCTAAACATGTCTATTTTGTATCCATCTCTGGAAATACAATTACTAACATCCGGGTTGCAGAGATTGCAAAAAAAGCAACTGCGATAACATCTCACCCAAACAGTAAATTGGCAAATGCGTCTGATGAAACCATCCTTCTCCTCTCTTCAAATAGTGATGTATTCACTGCTGGAAGTATCTCTTTTTTAGAAAGCGCATTAACGTGCATTTCTTTGGTCAAAAAAATAGTAATTCCAAGAAATGATGCATTATTTTTTAAAGCAAAATCTGATGCAAAAAAAGCAAAAATTTCAAAAAGATTGTTTGTTTTGGGAAATCTGTATACTTATCCATTAGCAATGTATTGCGCTGCAAAATTCTATGAACTTTTAGGCTATGATACACATTATTGCAGAATGGAGCAATTCTCCCACATGGAGTTATTTTCTATCAAAAAAGGCGATACTGTAATAATTTTCGAGGAAAAAAACTTTCACAATAAACAACTTGTAAAAAATCTCAAAAAAATTAACATAAACGTAATCCATCCTGAAGTGCCATCTGAAAAGATATCCCAAATAATTTACTTTGCATTTTTCTCTCAACTCCTTTCTCTAAACGAGGCAAAAAAGAAAAAGAAAAAAGATTGTCATTTTGTTTCGGCAGATAAAATTAGAAATGTTTCAAACCAAATGATCTATTAATCTTTTACGAGGCTAAGGTTTAATACCTGAATACTAGGGTCTGCGAATATGGTAAAATTTAAGTCAACAGGGGAGGTTCTGAAAATTATTAAGAACAAAGACCAAATTCGTAACTTTGGTGTTATTGCTCACGTTGACCATGGAAAAACTACAATGAGTGACAGCCTTTTGGCAAACTCTGGAATTATCGCGCCCTCTGCTGCTGGAAAGGCTTTGGCAATGGACTTTGACAAAGAAGAGCAAGCAAGAGGAATTACAATTTACCAAGCAAATGTTACTTTGCACTTTACAAAAAATGACAAGGAATACGTCATTAACATGATTGATACCCCTGGACACGTAGACTTTAGTGGAAGGGTAATTCGAAGCCTCAGAGCAATTGATGGTGCAGTAGTAGTTTGTGATGCTGTTGAAGGCATTATGACTCAAACAGAAACTGTAACTAGAATGGCACTGGAGGAGCGTGTAAAACCTGTCTTGTTTATCAATAAAGTTGACAGGCTCATAAAAGAACTAAGATTAACTCCTGAAAAAATGCAACAGCAATTAGCCGATGTGGTATCTAACTTTAATCAATTAATTGACACTTATGCAGAACCTGAATACAAAGAAAAATGGAAAGTATCCATCCAGGATGCTAGCGTGACATTTGGCTCTGCCAAGGACAGATGGGCAATTAACCTTGATTTGATGAAAGAGCGAGGAATTTCATTTAAAGACGTAATTGACGCATATCAAAACGAAAAAGTTGATGATCTTGTAGAGAAAGCACCTCTAGCTGATGCAGTACTTGGAATGGTAGTAAAGCATCACCCAGCACCACATGAGGCAGTAAAGTACAGAATTCCACAAATTTGGAAAGGTGATTTGGATTCAGATGTTGGGAAGGCATTACTTGCATGTAGTGATGAAGGCCCAACAATTATGATGATTGTAAACATGGTATTAGATCCAGCAGCTGGACCTGTTGCAATTGGTAGGCTATTTTCTGGTAAAATCAAAGACGGGCAGACAATTAACATTATTGATGCAAAAAGAGAGGGACGTGTACAGTCTGTCAATTTCTTCATGGGAAACCAAAGAGAGCAAGTAGGCGAACTCGGAGCTGGAAACATTCCTGCATTGCTAGGATTAACTGAAGCTAGGGCAGGAAACACATTGTCCTCAATTAAAGATATTCCAATGTTTGAAGGTGTTCACTATGTTTCAGAACCTGTTGTCCAAATTGCAATTGAACCAAAACATCCAAAAGACTTGCCTAAACTCGTTGAAATTCTCAAACAACTAACAATTGAGGATCCTAATCTTATCGTAAAAATTGATGAAGAAAGTGGCGAAACAATTGTTGCTGGAATGGGAGTTTTACATCTTGACGTTGCAACTCATAGAATACAGGATGCAAAATGTGAAATCATAACATCTGAGCCTTTAATTAACTACAGGGAAACAGTAAAGGCTGGATGTGAACCAATCATGGCAAAATCCCCCAATAGACACAATAAAATTTTCATGAAAGTAGAGCCACTTGAACCTGAGATTGCCCACATGCTAAGAACTGGAGAAATCAGTGACATGAAAGACAAGAAGGTTGTTGCAGAACTACTCAAGAAAGCCGGATGGGATACTGATACAATTAAGAGAGTTATGAAATTTGATTCTCGTGGCAATGTTTTGATTAACGGCACAAAAGGTGTGCAGTTTGTACAAGAATCTACTGATTCGATTAATTCTGGATTTGAAGAAGTGATGAAAGAAGGACCTCTATGTAAAGAACAGATGAGAGATTGCAAGTTTATCTTTACTCACTTTGTACCTCATGAGGATACAGCACACAGAGGACTCTCTCAACTAGGCCCTGCCTCTAGAAGGGCATGTATGGGTGCTTTGCTAACTGCAGGAACTGCTGTATTGGAGCCAACTTTGGCTATCGAAGTTCGTGTTCCTACTGATTTGGTTGGAAATGTCGCAACTGTTCTTTCTGGAAAGAGGGGCAAAGTTCTTGACATGTCTCAAAAAGGCGCTTCTAGTATCATTACCGGTGAGATTCCAGCTTCTGAGACATTTACCCTGTCTGAAGAGATGAGAGGTCAAACTGCAGGACGAGCAACATGGAATACTTCATTTAAGGAGTGGACTGAAGTTCCAAAATCTATGCTAGGGGCCGCAGTTGCCGATATTAGAAAGAGAAAAGGATTGGCACCAGAACCACCAGGTGTTAACGAGTTTATCGACAAAGAGTAAAAATAGAACTCCCCCTTTTCGTGCCTAGGTTTGTGCTATGTTTTGAAGATGACTAGGTAATTACGTAAATTATGATTTGTTGGAAAATACTTTTTTAGATAAATTACAATGACGGTATGTGGCAATAATCTATGGAATCTCAGAAGCAACAAAAGAATTCCTAAAGAAGCTACCAAAAGAAGTCAAATCGTTAGAGGATATTGATAAGATTCATCAAAAATTAACTCAAGAATATGAGGATTTAGAAAACAAGGGGCTAATTGCTACATTTAGTCGCTGGAATAAAAAACGAAAAATAAACAAAATTGAAGAAAACCAAGACAGTGTTGAGCATAAAGGAGCTAGAGGTGAAGTACTAGCACTAGAAAAACTCTCAGAATTACCTGATGACTATCACATATTTTGTGGGGTAAACAAAGAACTGAAAAATTACGTCACATACAGAAGGAAAAGAAATCTAAGATCTGCACAAATGGATTTTGTCGTAGTATCAAAGAAAGGGGCATCTGTAATTGAGGTAAAAAATTGGAGTTCACATTACTACAAGAATCACTACGGTCTTCCTCCACACGAGCAAGTAGACAGAGCTGGTCGAGTCTTATGGATATCTCTGAAATCTTCTTGGTTTAGTCCAAAAAACCCATCAATTTCTAGTGTACTTTTATCCATACAAGGAAATATCAATTATGATGATGATTATGGATATGTAATCGTAAAGAATCTAAATAACATCAACTACTATTTGCAAAATAGAGAAGAGCAATTTTCAGAAAAAGAAGTAAAACGATTGATTGGCAGAATTAAAGGCGACATTACAAAATAAAATGACTCTCAAAGGTCATAAACCACATTACAACATCAAACTTCTTTCAGGTTATGGAATTTCAATTAAACAAAAAGACAATCAAATTATTCTGCAACAAACACCGGACCCTTTTGCAGAGCCCAACACAGAAGAATGGTTTGTCAAAAATATGCCTTATGAAAAACTAGTAATTTCAGGTAATGGTTACATAACATTTGATGCATTAAAGTCACTTGCACAAAACAACAGAAATGTTATCCTCACAGATACATCAGGAAAACCAGTTTGTCTGATGAATGGAATGATGAACTCTCTAACTGCAACAAAATACAGAATGGGTCAATATGACACATTCAGAGACGAATCAAAAAGAAAATATCTTGAAAAACAAATCATTTCAGCAAAGATATCATCACAAACCAAATTTCTAAAATCTCATGGAATAGATGTTGAACTGTCACATTTAGAATCTGCAAGCAGCAAGAGATACTTTGCAGAGTATTCCAAACTAATTCCAGAAAAATATCAGTTCCATTCCAGAAACCAGTCGTTCATTAGAAATGCCAAGAATCATGCCACGGATGTGATTAATGCTCTACTGAATTACGGTTATTCTATTCTTGCAAGTGAGATATCCAAGTTTGTGTGTGGAGTAGGCATGGATCCTTACTATGGATTTATGCACCGTTCTCACACAGGATTCCAGCCTCTAGTCTATGATTTGATTGAATCTTTCAGATGGTTGGTAGATTATTCTGTTTATTCTTTAGCAAATAATTCTAGTAAACATCATAGAATTAAACTCAAAGAATATGCCAATACTAGAGACGGAAATATAGTGATAGAATATTCTCTGATTAAGAGATTTTTGGAATTATTAGAAAGACAATTTTCACAAGAGAGAAAATATGATTTTAGGCATGGAAACAAAACAAAGGAGGGTTTGAAATCGGTTCAAGAGATAACTGTTGCAAAAATCATGGTTCAAAATCTTGCCGAATATTGTACAGGAAAACAAAAGGAGTTTAGGATATGATCTTTGTTGCACCTTCGGAATTCTTGCTTCATAGATTTGTTAATCACTCAAATCGAATTACAATACTTGAGGGAAAGATGGAGAAATTAGACGATTGACCAGTTATGCATGACGTACAGTATATCAAAGGACTGTTAGATGAGCATCTGAGAAAGTAATTTTCATAATCCTAATAGAGATTATGAAATATAGAAAATTATATGAGTTGTAAGATTAGTAGATTAATGTCATTTCTATCAACAGAAGAAAAACAGAAATTTGCTGATTGTCATATTCATGCAAAATCATTAATTCTGGAACTTAAGAAAAAAAATAAAATTAATCCTAATCATGCTGCGACATGACAAATTTACATGAAATTTTGAATTATAATAACAAGTTAGCTAACAGTATTATCAAATTTGATTGGATTGTACGTGATGAAATAAAACTAAGAGAATTTTTAGATTTTACTAAGAAATACGAATTAGATAAAGAAACTATTGATGATTTTTGGTTAAATCTTATAGTATTATCGATTTTGAAATATTATTGGATGTTAGAATCATCATTAATAATTCTCTTAAAAGGAGTAAAATATGGAACAAAATCTAGGGAAAAAATTAAGGAAAGAGAAACCCTTGGAGATTTTAGAAAAACTATTTTTCCAGCATTGGGATTAAACGGACATATTGATTGGCAAATGATTGATACAAATTTTCGGAATGCTTTAGCACATGGATGGTATAAAAAAGACAATGATCATCTAGTATATTACAAAAATACAAAGTTAGAAGAACCAAAGATTCTCACAAAAATAGAACTTATAAAAAAATCAATGGGAGTATATCTTCAAACGATTACATTGGTTGCAGAGATTGGAAACTGGAAAGATTTGAATGATTTGGGAGAAGATGACCCATTACAGATTGAATAAACAGATTTCATAATCTTAGATAGAATTATGTAAGATTAGAAACATTATCAATACTTATGATAACTGAAGAGGAAATAAAGTCATTAAAGTCTGAGGAACCAAAAGAAGTTTTTTTAATGGTTCTAAATGATGTTGGCCAAACTTATGATATTATAGGACAAATTACACGTACTCGTTTATGGGCTGAGATATTTATTGATGGAGTTATTTTTCAGATAGACAAAGAGCCTAAAAAAATTCTCAAAAAATCTTTTGCTAAAAAACAAAAACATCTATTTGAATTAGGAATAATTGACAAAACTCATAATGAGGATCTAAGAATTCTTAATAAAATTAGAAACCTATATGACATTACCTGAATCCTCATGAAGAATCTATTAAATTAATAGAGAAATTTTCATCTTACAATGAGATAAAAAAGATTCTTGAAAATACTAAAGACTTTCCTTCTAAAGATGATCTACAAAAATATCGTGAAGCCATGAAGAACATTCCATATTACAATGAGATAAAAAATAAAATTAAATTTCTTGACAATCCCATACCTACAATAGTTGCAGGTGGTGCCTTTGGACTGATTTCATTTTATTTAACATTTTACCTCTTCAGTGTTTTTTTGAATCCAAAAATTAATTCATAATCTTAGATAGGATTATGAAAAATGTAATTTTTAAACTAAGAACTAAAATCTTTTGAAATATCTGTTTTCATAAACCCTTCATCAGGGTAAATGTCGATACTTGTTTGGTCCGCATTTAATGCAGATGTAAAGCTATACGGTTCACCATGTTTAATCTTGAAATGATTTTCAAATGCATTATAATTTGAAAATATTTCTTTACACACTTGACAGGTACATCTATCTGTACTTTCACGGAGTTTGCTTACTCTGTCTACTCTACAAGATTTGCAATATTCACCATGTCCTATACTTTTTCTGCAATTATCACATCTGGTAGGCCTGAATGTTTTATACGTAAAATAAAAAACGAACATTACTGCAACTAGCCAGACTACAAACGATACGACATATACAAGTGAAGGTAGTTCCAACTCAAGTACGACTATTAATACAAGAATTCCAAAAGGTGCTACAAAAAATATAATGAGTCTAAGGACTGCCCAAATTTTCATTTTTTGGGTTATGATAAATGAATCAACAGAATCGTACATGTTCTATGGATTAGATCTGTATTTTTAATATTTTATCATTATCCAAATAGGATATTTTTTCATAATCCTATACAAGATTATGAAACAAACACTTCTCTAATACAGAATTTCCAAAATTAATTCATTGCCTGACCAGACTTTAAACCAGTTCATAGAATCAAACAAGACCCAATATTCCATCCAAAAGGGAACACAGGCAGCAAATGAATACATTGCACTAATCACACCTTACGTTAATCAGATCATAGCACTAGAACAGCAAATCAAATCTTTACAAGAAAAACTGCCAAAGAAACAACGTGTCAAGATAGTAAAGAAAGGTAAGAAATGATTGAGTATACTAGCTTCTTGGTGGTTCAATATAGTGGTGGTGGATGGTTTGGCTGACTCTATGTTCATTGAGGGAGTAAGTGACCCACCAACATTAATGATAATTTCTGACAAGGACAATCTACGAAAAAAACATTTCAATGGTGCAATCATCTCTGGATTGGGAACTATACTATCTCAGACATATTGGGATCCATTTGATGCAACACCACAAGAAAAAGATCTCAAACCTGCAACAGGAAAAGAGATGCTTGTCACTGCTATTGCAACCAGAAATGGAGGAGGGCAGTTTGCTTCAGCATCATTTAAGGTATGGGCAGGAACCACAAAGGATTCAAAGACTGGGGCAAGAGATGTCTTTGGAACCAATCTTTCTGCATCTAATGACGCTCCACTTCCTCCATTCATTCTAAAAGCAGGTGAATATTTTTCTGTTGAAAATCTTAGTAGTTCAGTTAATACGGTAATTAGTGAAATTGTGGCAGTTGAAAGAGATGCAACATAGATACCCCCATGACTATCCGACAATAGTATACGAAATAGAATCCAAACACCATTGGATTGATTTCATGTATGACATGATTTCCCAAGGCAAGTGTGAGAGGGCACTTGGGGATTCATACAATGTTGGGTATGTGATGCTTGACAACGACCAATTGCAAAAAACATTTCAGCCAATGTTTGATGCTATGAACCTTGACTTGAAGATTCTTTCTGTCTACATCCACTATGCGTCAAAGGATGGAAAGTTTACAATACATGAACACGACAAGCCTCATGGTGTCTATTACTTGCAGGCTCCCACAAAATCAGGGATTCTGTTTTTTCCTGATTTTGGTGAACATTTTGAACCTGAACCAAATCATTTTAGATTAATCCCTAAAGGTGTTCTTCACGGGATAGATACACACCAGAATGAGATGGAACGAATAGCCATCACTTTTCAGTTTGAAGATATCAAATTCTGATTATACAGAGACCACTGCATTTTAATGGTATCCTTGTTAGAAAAATTGTCAGAGCCCAAATACTATATTTCACTAGAAGTCATGAAGCAAGATCACAAAAATGTCCACATTGAGGGCAAACCCAAATCCCATTGAATGTGGGGGTATGTGTATGTGGAAAGCAGGGTCCTATCTTTACTGTAAGTGACATCAAGGGAGATTAGTCCCCCCAGTACTAGTTTACAACTAGAAATATCAAAACCAAAAATGAAATTTTGTGGTGTTAGTCAATAGAAAATAAAGGAGTTTTGAAAAATACTCAAAACGATTTTTAACTTTGTTTGTGATTTTGGAAACATTCTCTGCAATAAACAGGTCTGTCGTCTTTTGGCTTGAATGGTACTTGACAATCATTTCCACAGTCACCGCATTTTGCGTCAAACATTTCTCGTGGCCTATCGTCTCTCCTACCAAATCTAGAACCTCTGTCTCCACCATAACCACCAGATCTTCCTCCAAATCTTCCACCAGATCGTGGTGCTGGTTTGTGATTTTGGAAACA
>JAOTSS010000113.1 GCA_029864805.1 Candidatus Nitrosopumilus sp.
TTACTACTTGACCATTGTATTTCTGAATAATTTTTGCCATAAAGTTTAGAAATATTTCATATAATTTAGTGACATCACGATCAGATAATTTAGATGATATTCTAGTTGAGTCTGACATATCAATTACCCCTACACAATCATTTTGTTCATGTTGAGAAAATTTCAACAACATATCACCTTCAAGCTGTTTGATGACCTCTTCTTTCTGTTTAATTTCAATTAATGACTCTTGTAGCTTTTGTGCCATTGAATCAAACGCATGAGATAATTCTCCAATTTCATCTCCTGTCTCAATTTTGGTTCTTACATCAAAGTTTCCACTTGAAATTTTATTTGCTGCATTTTTCAATTTAATTAGTGGTCTTGAAAGAGATTTTGATATCACAAAAGCAACAATTCCCATTACTATGGTGATTACTATTCCTGTTTCAAAAATTCTTTCTTGTAGAATTATTATTGGTTTTTCCACTTCAGATTTATCAATTTCTACTAGTAAAACAATTCCTAAATCATCTGCACAATAAGTTGATCCAAAAGTTGGAATATCTCTATAATCTGTGTAGAATCCTACATGTTCTTCCCCTTCATTGAAGCATTTTTGGACTCCCAAAGTATTCACTTTTTGTGAAAATACTGCATCTTCAAAAAATCTAGATTCAGATAACATCAAAAACTGTTTATTAACAATGTATACCTCTCCTGTTTCTCCTAAACCACTTCTATTAACCAAAATATTATCAATAGATGCTGTTCTCATTCTTGAAATTATTACCCCTATTGACTCATCACCTTTTTTACTATCATCAGCAAAAACTGGTGAAACTACAACCATTTTCTTTCCAGATTCAACTGGTTCAAATTCTATAAAAGATTCTGTTAATCCTCTTTGGAAAAATGAATTTTCAATAAAATCTTCATCACTATTGCCTCCTAAAGAAAAAAAGATTTTTCCATTAGAACCAATAATTTTTACATCTTCAAATCCTATAGAAAATCCAATTAATTCTTGAAATGCTTGAACTTGAATTAAGAAATCTCTACGATTACTTTCTTTTAATTCTTGAAATTCATTTTCAGATGATTGATTCATTTCTGAAACTAAGAATTGAATCATTGGATCACTTGCAAGAATATTATTTTGTTCAATCCTTGATTCAAAAAGAAGTCGTAAAGTATCCCCACGAACTGTTGATTCTCCCAGTAATTGATCTCCGGCTCTTTCTTTTAGAATTTGATCAGCATAATTGAAACTAAGAAATCCTGTAATTGAAAGAGCAACAACTGATACAATTAGTACTAAAAAGATTAGTTTTTTCCCAAGATTAAACGAAATCGACATTTTTACTCTGTTATTTTATGTAAATATCAAGGCTTCTAAGATTTTTGTATATTGTTGTACCTAAGAATATTTTTTACTAGATTATCTTTTCTCATTAATGAAAATGACATCAAGTATTTAATTAATGAATTAATCGCTATAAAATGTGAAACTTCTAATTTTCTCAGCAATTTTTGTCATTTTGACCTCATTTTCTGTTGTATATGCTGAAGAATACATAATTGACATTCCACTTGGAGCATATAATCCTGAATTAAATACTCCTGCTGAAGTTTGGTATGATCCTCCACAACTATTTGCCACAGTTGGTGATACAATAACTTGGTATAATGATGACAAAGAAGGTCATACAGTTACCAGTGGAGAGGGTTCAGGAAGATTTGGGTGGATGAGTGATAATTTTGGAACTCCTAATGGAATTTTTGATAGTGGCCGATTCATGCCAGGAGAATCATGGTCTTACAAATTTGAAGAATCTGGCACCTTTTCATATTATTGTACCATTCATCCTTGGATGGAAGGTATTCTAATAATTGAAAAAGAAATTCCAGACTATCCTCATGACGCAACTGGTGAAAAAATAGAATTTCCATTATTACAATATACTCCGGATTTTGCCTTAGAAGTCAACCTATCATGGGATCCACCCGTAATTAAAACTCACGAAAAAATACAATTTGTATACCAATTCTATGATCCTCAAACAAATTCTAATCTTGCAGAAATGAAATACAATTTTGTTATTTTTCAAAATGGAAAAGAGATTTTCCGAGATGAAGGACTAAGTCAAATTGGTGGTGATTATAGAAATTTTGTCTTTAGTGATTCTGGTTCAATCATAATAAGGATAGAAGGAATTCACACACCTTCTATCTTTGCAGAAGAAAGTGTAACAGTATTTGGAAATGTGGAAAGTAAAGAACAGAGATCAGTGGATTTTACTACTGCAGTTTACGATAATCCAGAAAAAACATCTCATGAAACCTATCACATAAAACCTGCACAAAGACTTACAACTTATTACGAATTAATGCTGTTCATTATTCTTGTTCCTGCCGTTCTGTTTATTGGAGCGATGCTTTGGTTAAAGAAAAAACCAAATATTCCACAAGAAAAGCCTGGCACTGTTAAAATCTAAAATAATAAAAAGAAATTAAAAATTGATGAATTAATCTAATCGATTAATTCAGTCCAACCTTTGACGAAGACTGAGTTCTTGTAGAGTGGAACTGGTTGTCCAACAGTAAAGTCCATTGGTCTCATCCA
>JAOTSS010000027.1 GCA_029864805.1 Candidatus Nitrosopumilus sp.
CGATATTTGAAAAATGAAATGAGAAAAACTGATGAACCATTACCAGAAAAAATGATGTTTACAATATCTGCAAGTAAAGATAAAGCATTTCCGTTAGAAGCATATACAAAAAGTGAGGATTTTAAAATAAATCTTTCATGGGATCCTCTAGAAGTAGAACCTGGAATTGCTACAAATTTTATTTTTACAATTAGAGATGGAAGAACTAATGATCCATTAAGAAATTCTGATTATACATTTGTGCTTATCCAAAATGGAAAAGAAATTCACCGTGTATCTGGGACAGCACAAGTTGGTGGAGAATTTGAAAAGTTTACTTTTGCCGAAGATCAAACAGGCCCAACAATAATTAAATTTGAAAATATTCGAAATACGGGACAAGAAACTGAATTTGCATTAGTAGTCGTACCAGAATTTGGAACTATTACATTGTTAATATTAGTAATATCGATTATCAGTATTATTTTTGTAACTAGAAGAAATTCACTAAAAATCTAAAGTGCAACTAGCTTTACGGTATCCATATTTTTGTTTGTTTGAAAATCTTTTGTTATCGTAGAGACTTTTTCTGCATCACCATTAATCAAAAATAACTCCATGCATTTCTCTTTCTCAATTTTACTATGAAGATGTGTTGTAATAAGATCCTCAAAGTTATGTGTTATTCCTGAAACAACATGATCAAATTCATCATTATGAACAACCAAAAGTATTGCGTGAATATTTCCAGACAAATCTGCTTTTTGTTTTTCTTCAGAAACAAATGATCTAATTCCTGCTCTGATTGCCTCAGACCTCCCTGAAAATCCCATAGTTGTTTGTAACTTGTCAAGTTCTGAGAGAATTTCGTCGTTTAATGAAATTGAAACTATTGGCATATGCCTAATGTTATTAATTATCTTATAAGTTTAGCAATTAAACTTATTAAGATTTTATAGATTTATTAATAATCAGTAAAGAACTGCTGCGTGAATATTCAGATAAAAATGGCAATAATTGCAATTGCAATAATAATTCCATTAAGCTCCCTTGCTGTTTATGGAACGAATTCAAATCAACAATTCACAAAGACTGATAATTCCAAACTACAAGTCATTTCATCATTTAATCCACTTTACGAATTCTCGCAAAATGTAGGACAAGAAAATGTTGATTCTTTCTTACTTGTTCCAATTGGAGTAGAACCTCATGATTGGGAACCCACTGTTAAAGATGTTCAAAGAATGCAAAATGCAGATCTAATCATTATCAATGGAATTGGTTTTGAAAACTGGGTTGATGATTTAGAAGAAACTGGGTATTCAGGTGTGATAGTTGATACAAGTGATGGAATTTTAATTAAAACTCACAAAGAAGAACACAATCATGATGAAGGTGACCCACACATTTGGTTAAATCCTGTTTATGCAAAAATCCAAGTCCAAAATATCGCAAATGCATTTTCTAATTCTGATCCTGCCAATGAGCAATATTATCAATCTAATGCTGCAAAATACATCAAAGAATTAGATCTACTTAATTCAAAAATTCGAATTGAACTATCTGATTGTAAAAATGACTTTATAGCTTTTCATGATGCATTTTCATATTTTGCTGACGAATACCATCTAAATCAACATACAATAATTTCATCAAATGATCCACATGGAGAAGCAACTGCAAAAACATTAGAACATATTATTTCAACTGCTAAAAAATTAAACATTAATGTAATTTTTGCCGAAGAAAGTGTTGATACTAGAACATCTAAAATTATTGCAAATGAGATAGGTGGCAAAGTATTGGTTTTGTCTCCATTAGAAGTTGTATCTGATGGTAATTACATTTCTAGAATGAATGAAAATCTTGAAAATCTAAAGGAGGCATTATGTTGAAAATCGTTGAGATTGAAAATCTAACTGTTCAATATCCAGACGTTAAAGCACTTGATAACGTAAGCTTTGAGGTTAATCAAGGGGATTTTCTAGGCATAATTGGTCCTAACGGAGCAGGAAAATCTACCCTCTTTGATGCTATGCTGGGACTTAATACAAAATACAAAGGAACTATCAAATTTTTTGGTGAGGATATTAGAAAATCAAAAGATTATCTCAAAGAAATTGGCTATGTTCCACAAAAACCAATCTTTGAAAAAAATTTCCCAGTTACAGTAACTGATGTTGTAAGAATGGGATTAAGAAATGAATCAGATGAAAATAAGATTGATAAAGTCTTGCAACAATTGTGGATGCATGAACTAAGAAATAGAAGAATCGGTGAATTATCTGGAGGTCAACAACAACGAGTTTTTATTGCAAAAGCTTTGATTACAAACCCAAAAATTCTGATATTAGATGAACCTGTAACAGGAATTGATCAACAAAGCATTGATTTGTTTTACAGCATTCTTAGAGAATTAAACTCTAAACAAAAAATTACAATAATTTGGTCATCACATGATTTGGATGCAGTAAATCAATTGGCAAACCATGTTGCATGTCTAAACAGAACACTATTTTTCCATGGCGAATCAGAGAAATTCTTTTCAAATGATGAACTAGTTAAACAATATTCTGAAGCGTCAATGCAGGAACACATGCATCATCACTGAAAAATGTCTTTAGAAATCCTATCTTTCAGTTTTATGCATAGAGCACTAATTTCTGGAATTGCAATAGCCATTCTTTGTTCTGTTGTTGGGTTATTCCTAGTTTTGAGACGTTATTCATTATTTGGTGATGCAATTGCCCATTCATCATTTGGTGGAATTGCTCTAGGTTTGCTAGCTGGTGTTTACCCTTTATGGACCGCATACGGAGTTTCAATTGCAAGTGCATTAATTATTACAAAAATTAAAGATCGATACAACATTTCTGGTGATGCATCAATTGCAGTACTTTTATCATCTGGAATTGCAGTTGGTCTAGTTATAATTGGATTATCAGGTGGTTTTACGATTGATATCTTTAGTTTTCTATTCGGAAGTATTCTGCTAATTAGTGTAAATGACACTGTTCTAATTTTGACATTAACTGGAGTAATCTTGATTGTAATTTTGTTACTATATCGTCAAATTCTTTATTCAACATTTAATGAAGAACAAGCAAAAGTAAGTGGAATTCCTGTTGAGAAAATAAATTATTTAATTGTGTTTATGGCAGGAATTACTGTAGTTACATCAATTCAACTTGTAGGCGTATTATTGATTTCAGCTTTGTTTGTTATTCCTAATGTCACTGCAATAATGTATGGCAAGGGATTCAAACAAACTGCAATAATTTCTATGAGCTTTTCTGTATTCTCTGTAGTTGTAGGAATATTACTCTCTTACATATTTGACATTACTCCTGCGGGAACTATTGTTTTACTGGCAATTAGTCTACTTGCAGGAACTATGGGAATAAAATCATCTGGATTACTATCTAAGAATTAATCAAAGAATTTAATCTTCTTTTATCTTGTATACTTTTTACATAAAATAGAGATGTTGCAATAATTCCTAATGCAATCAATGGGGATGCAAGTTCAGTATATTTTATTTCTATAATGGTTGATTCTTGAACTTGCGCAACACTAACAGAGATTTCTGTAATCTTTACTGTTCCAATTTTGTTTGATTGTTGTTCAACAAACCAAATATTATCATTTCCATCTGATGTCATGAATTGAACAAAAGAGGTTTCAGTTGGAATTGGAACTTCGATCAAATCATTATTATCAGGATCATAGACTCCTATACTATCTACTGTATGTTGTGCAAACCACACATTTCCATATTTGTCAAATGTCATTCCAAAAGGTAATGCCTCATCATCTAGTACCGAAATTCTATCAAATGTTTCAAAAACTGGATTAAATCTGGCAATTCCCAAACCTGTGTGCTCTGCAATCCAAAGATTTCCCTCATCATCAAATAGTAAAGCCTCTGGACCCTTCAATGGAGGTTCTGCTGAGAATTCACTTATCTTGTTATTCTCTGAATCAATATACCCAATTTTTCCTGCACCGGTTGTAGTATACCATATTTTGCCATCATTGGCGATTGCTAGCGCAAAAGGTAATGACTCTTTTTGTGATAGGATAATCTCTTCAAATTCATCAGTATCTGGTGAATATTTCACAATTCTATCTTTGTTGACTATTGTGATCCAAATATTCCCATCAAAGTCTGACTGTATGAAAAGTGGAGTATTTTCTGAAATTACTGGATCTAATTTTGGAATAGATTTTGTTGTAATTTGTTTAGTGTGAGGATCTAAAAATCCAATTTGATTTCTTGGTGTATCTGTAAACCAAATATTTCCTTTGTTGTCTTGAGTTAGAAATGTTGTAGTTAATCCATCAAAGGAATACGATGTAAATTCTTGAGTTTCAAGTGAAAATTGCCATAATCTTGGAGATGATGCATCACTAATCCAAATTGAATCATTTCCATCATACAAAGGATATAGTGGCTTTGCATCTTCTGGTAATTCATACTCTATAACCTGTGTCTGAATATCATTCAGTCTTGGTTTTACAAGTAAATTCAAAAGTTTTGATTCGTTTGCATTTTCTGTTCTTTGAACTTCAATCTCTATTAACCATTCTCCTGAAAATCCAAATGTTAATTCTCCCTGAAATTCTATTGGTCTACCCTCCTCTTGTTTGATTAATTCCACGGGAACTTCAATTGGAGAAATGCCCTTTGATGGATTTGATATCTTTACCTTAAGTTGATTTGAATCGTATAGTTGATTTCCTTCAAAGTCACTTACTCTAACTAAAATTGTATTTGTTCCACTTGAAAATGGTGAAATATCAATATCTAATTTTACATTCTCTGTAAATTCTATTGTCTTGAATCCATAAACAATCTCTTGAGCATCAACTTTTTGAATTTCACCCGCAGGTAATGTTCCATTTGCTAACAGTGCAACTACTCCAAGAAGAACAATCCCCAAGATTGCATCAACTTTAAGCGATCTCTTCAATTTTTTGTGAACTGAAATCTTTCCTGACTGAAAATTCTTTTCGGCATTTTTTTGAACTTTAAACTGGAAAAATCCTCCTAATCCAATCATAATTGCTGCAATGGCAATTTTAAGAATAATCAATTGACCGTATACAGATTCTGTAATTAATCCTACATCACTTTCTAAGAACCACATCAAAGTCGGTCCTGTAATTATGATAACTCCTACTGAAATTATGAATGCTATTGAAAATCTTGGAATTAGTAACAGGCTCATTTTCTCTCGATTTTTTTCTTTTAACTGAGAAAATGTTGGAAGCAATGTAAATACAAAATAGAAAATTCCACCTATCCAGACTGCTGCAACTAGATTGTGAATGTAATCTAATACAAGCGGTGTTATGTTTCCAGTTGCTGCACCGTGTCCAATCAGACTTGTAGTTGAAATCAATCCCAACGAAACTATAAGCATTGGAATCTGATTTCTCTTTGATAGAGTTTTTCTTTTATCCATTCTAAACCAAACACCAAGCAAAATTATTGTTATGATCATTCTAGCTAACCATATAGTTCCAAAGTCTGTTTCAATCACAACTAGTGGCGATGTTTCTAATCTTATAGTCTGAATTACTAACATCAGAATATCTGATATGAAAACAAGCATTAATCCAATTGCAGTAATAGACATGAATTTTCCATGATGGAATTTTTCTATCTTTTCTAATTCTTTTTTGATTATTTGTTTGTTTTGTGTTCCCCAAATAATTAGTGATGCAATCACTGCACCCAAAACAATAGTTTGACCTAGAATTCCTGGAAATCTTGCACCAGCTTCTGGTAAAAATACAAGTTCTGATGATCTTTCTTGATCAAACATAGAAGGATCAATTACAACATCTCCTACAGCAAACAAAAATGCACTTGGGACAAGATGTCCGTCAACTTTTGATAGAACTTTAGTTGATGCTGTGTAAATTCCATCTTCTAGTGGTGGAGTTGAAACAATTAGGGATAACTCTCCTTCATAGTAACTAGTATCTTTATTGTCAATTTGATTTCCATCACTATCAAACACTTTGATTTCACTAAAATCAATATCAACTGGTTCTGAAAAAAATACAATCACTTCTGTAATTCCTGCAGGAGAATTTGATGTTAAACTAGGAATGGTTTCCTCTGTAAATGGATGTCCGTATACAAATGGAATGGATACTGATGACAAAACTAGTAAAAGTATTAGCAATTTTTTCATTTAATCCTAAAACTACAGTTGATAATTTAAACAGTTTTCATCTGTTCGTCATTTGTACCAAATTCACGTAAAGATAATAACTTGTAATTGTCATATGATATCTGTGAAGTTAGTAATTTTTGGATTAATTGGATTATTATTTAGCATTGGGATGATTTCTCCTTCCTTTGCACATACAACTGTTGAAGTAGAACAATACAAAATAGAAGCGGGATGGGGAATTGAACCTCCTGTTGTAGGAATTAGGAATGATTTTGTCTTTAAAATCACTGAACCTGGAGAAACTGAGGGTTCATACAAAGGAGTAACCAATGTTTTCAAAAATGTAGAGGCTACAGCTATGTATGGTGGAGCCACCAAAAAAATTGATATTAACTCTGATCCAAGACCAGGATACTATTTTTCACCTGTAATACCAACTAAAACCGGTAGTTATACAATTGAATTGAAAGGAGATATTCGTGGAACATTAATAGATATAAAAATTCCAGTTGAAGATGTAGAACCTACTGCAGTTTTAGATTTTCCTCCCACAAGTAGTGAGGGAACTGCAGACATTGCTGCTCTAAAAAATGCAATTTCGTCTATTCAACAAGATGTTTCTGAAATAAAATCTGGTGAAGCATCGGTATCTTCTGATGGAGGAGCAGCTTATGACTTTGCAATATTTGGATTGTCAATTGCAGCAGCAGCTATTATCTTGGCAATAATTGCTCTAACAAAAAGAAAATAGAGAAAGAGGATTCCTAAAATCGTGGAATGACTCTAGATTTTGCAGTTACTGCGACTATGCTTATGATTGCAACAGCTAGTACCATCATTGCAATTGTACCAAATTCTGGTACAACGTTTGAGAATACTACTTGTTCACCAATTGGTCCAGTCTTTGGATCATTTACACCATAACCTTGGAAGGTGATGGTAATGTTTACTGGATCAGATGTACTGAGAGCTTTTGTCGTGTGTACTCCTTTTCCATCGTGGTGATGTGCGCCTTTATCATCTAACACTGTATTGCCGTTTTGTGTAACTTTGAGGTCATGATTAACATGTTCTGCATCATCGAATTCAACATTGATCTCCATCATTTCACCTTTTGTTGGTGTTGAAGTCCAAATTGAAACTTTTGTACCATCAGACAACATTCCTGTTGCTGTTGCGGCACCTTCCATGTGCATCATTTCACTGTCGTCATCACCATGATCATCTTCTTCAGCTTCTACTTCTTGTACTACAATCACACCTTGCATCCAAGGATGGACCATGCAGAAGTAAGGAACTTCACCAATTGTGTCAGGAGACCATTCAAATAAATTTCCTGCCATTAACAATCCGGTATCAAATTCGCCACTTGGACCATCTTCAGGTGTTCCTGCTGTGAATGTGTGTGCTGCAGTGTCAGGATTTGACATAATTACTTTACCGCCAACATCAACTGTTGCAGTACTTGGAATGTAACATCCCTCTGCTGTGTCTTCACATCCTGGAGCACCAGAACCCTGTGCTGCCTCAATTGTGACTTCTGAGTGATCTGCAAATGCAGCTGGTGTTGTTGCAACGATTCCAGCTACAATAGCAAATAGTACGAAGAAAGAGCAAATTGCTTTAGTCTTCATTAGACTGGATACTTGTTCGGATACATAAAAACCTCACTGGAATTTCCAGATATAGTATTAGTATTTTCTTAACTGGTACAACTTTAGAATTCCAAATAATGGAATTCCTGCATACATTCCAATATTTAGTAAAACTATAGAGATCCCATACCCTAGCATTTCTTCTTCTGAATCAATATTTGCATGATTCAGCAAGGATAATGATGTTAACATAGGGGTTAGTGTAATTTTCATAATTTCTTTGAAAATTGGCTGTTCTCGCTCAAAGTCTGCAATTGTTGGTGAGAATGAATAGTAGAATTGATTGAATGTGCTCATAAATGCAGAGCCTGATTCTGTTGGTAGAATAGTATTATCCCTAAGTTCTCTTAGTTGCTGGACTTGGGGTGCAAGTTCAGAGCCATATGTTGCAGTAGCAATTAAGCATCCGCCGTTTTCTCCATTTATTTTGTTGTCAGGTGGTGTTATTGGTTGAGCTTGAGCCTCTCCAACTAAAATATCAAAAGATACTGTTTCAGGTGGAATTGGTTGGAATAAAATCCCTTCAACTACAAAGTCCATTGAATACACTCCTTCACCAAGATTGAATTCAATTGGAATCTTTACAGAACCTAAGGATGTATGTGTTAATGGAATCGGCCCAAAAACAGTTTCACCCTCTTTGGAAACTGATATGGTATAATCGATATGTTCCTGAATTTTCTGTGTTTGGGGATTGATAAAATCAATATTTATTTTAGTTTGAGCATTTGGCTCTATTGGATCATGTGTTAATTTAACATCCAGCGTTCCTTTCTCAGTTGGGAGAATTTGTGATTCTGCAAATGCAGGAATTATTAACAATGGAATTATCAGTAATACAAGTAGAAATTTCATATATTTTATCTAAAAATCATGCATAAAAATTGTACTCTCTTTTCTTAAAAAAAAATTCCCACAGGTAGAAATCCTATACCATCTTTAAATATGGAATTGTCTCAACTTTTGTATTGTACAAATTTGCTTTATTGCTTTCACTTATCGCTGTTTTTACAATTCCTGTAATTCTTCCTAATGCTTTTGCTCACGGACTTGGGGGAGATCAGGCTGAACCACTCACCTTTGGTGATATGGAAGTAACTGTTCGTACACAACTTAGTCCATCAGATATTACAGTGGGTGAACTTGATTCTGCTAACATGCAAATTCGTTTCTTTGATACACTGACTGATACAAATCTAGACAAAGTCACATACAGAGTAGAAGTTTGGCAAAGTGGCGAACTTTTAGCTAGAAATCTATTTTATGATATGGATGGAAGACTGGATGTAAAAATCAAACCTCAACCTAATTGCAATAAAAATAATCTCGAAGAATGTTCAATCTATGGTGGTTCTGAACATGTTAGTGCACCAGGAGCACTATTTGTTCAAGGTGCAGAATGTACTGATGACAATTTAGACATATGTGCAAGGCCATCAATTACTGGTCCAATTTTTGTAAAGGGTGGATTATACAAAATTAGAGTTGATATTGAGGCTGCTACTAGCCCAAGAACTGTTCTAGCTAATTTGCTAAGTTATGAAACTTTTGTCAGTGTTGCTCAAGAGCAAGACTTTCTTATCAAAACTGCAAATGCTGAAGAAATACCAGTAGTTGTAAAAACATACTATGATGAAGTTGACAATTTTAAATTTGATACATCTGATAATTCGATTTCATTTGACATGCCATTTGATTGGAGTCCCTCTTATGTTGATTTAGTGCAAGTAGTGCATGAAGAAGTCAGAGTTCCAAAAACATTTGCTCCTTATGCAGAAGGAAAACAATTCCAAGGATTTGTCAATGGTGTAGAAATTGATCAGAGAGCATTACTAAATGATCCTTATTCATATGATGATACAAACATTGTCCATTTTCTAATTACAAAAAATGAGTTGCAAAAAATTAATGAAAAACTAGGACCAGATAATTATGACAATCTTAAGATGGATTTGAAGCTTGTTCCATTATCTGAAGCCTCAAGAAGCTCTACAGAATTTTATCTTGTTGATACTACAAATTATGAGCAAGTACCAACCACTGTAAATATTTCATGGGATGGAAAATATGGCGCTAATCAAGAAATTCCATTTAAGTTTACATTCTTTAATGAAAACAGAGAATTGATCAAAGATGTAAAATATGCATACTTTGTTTTTGATGAATTTGATAATGAAATAGCTAGTAATGTTGGTGATGACAATTCAAGTCTTGGAATTGACTCTACTGAAGGAATTGATGTTCAAAGAATTTTTGTGCCATCTCAAGGGCAAATTAGAGTAGATGTCAAAGTTTTAGGAACTGGCTTGGATTATGATCCAAAATATGCAGGAATTGGTTCTGCCCTTATTGAAATTGGTCCTGGTACTCCTGTATCTACTACACCATCTGTACCTGAGAAAGCAGCAATACCTGACTGGATTAAAAATAATGCAGAATGGTGGGCAGCAGGCCAAATTGATGACAATTCATTTGTTCAGGGAATTCAATATTTGATTAAAGAAGATGTTTTAATAATTCCTCCAACAACACAGGGTTCCAGCTCAGGTTCAAATGAAATTCCAACATGGATTAAAAATAATGCAGAATGGTGGGCAGCAGGCCAAATTGATGACAATTCTTTCATTCAAGGAATTCAATTTTTAATTAAAGAAGGAATTATGAGAATTCAATCATAGGTTTTTAAATAAATTCTGTTAAGTGATAGTGTTATGAAGGACATCAATGACATAATGCCTAAAGTTCCAAATATGAAATGGGGAGCTTTGATGAACACTCCTCCAACAAATGACAAAGTTGAAGAAATGAACAAAATTTTCCCAAGTAATGGTAAATGGCATACTATCTTTGAAGAAAAAGATCTAATCACAATTGACGGAAAGGAAATTCGTAAAAAAGATCCAAACAAGTGGACCTAGATTGAAACATTCATTATTACTTTTAATTCTAATATTCCCAGCTCTATTTGCATTGAATAATGTATATGGTCATGGAGTTGGAAGTGAAACTTTTCCTCCTGTAGAATTAGATGGTAGGCTAGTTACATTGGAAGTTTCATCTTCAAAAAGTGATCCTAACACAAATGATGATCAACAAATTTCAATTTCATTAATTGATTTTGATTCAAAAATTACTCTGCAAGATGTCACTTTTTTGATAAAATCAGAACGTGGTGAGCAATTTCTATTTGAACAAGAATTCAAAACTGATAATGGATTCCTAGTTTTTAATTTTATATCAGAAGAAAACAATTCCATTATCATTGAGGAAGATAATGAAAACAATCTCTTTGGTTCGTTATTGGGACTAGAAAGTAGGATGATTCATGTCAAAGGACCAAAACTCAGTGAAGGTGGTCTATACAAGTTTGATATTACCATACTCACTGCAGATGGATATTCCAAAAAGCTAGTTGAGCCTCTAATTTTCAATGCAGGAATATCTATTGCACAAACAACACAATTTGATTTTGTTGATACTAACTTTGGAGAACAAAACATTAAGATAATCTCCTATTATGATGAGATCTCAAATTTCCAATATGATTCTAATTCTAAAGAGATTAGATTCTCTATGCCTTTTGAATGGAGCCAATCAAACATTAATCAAACATCAGTAGTTCATGAAGAACTTGTAATTCCAAAAAGTTTTGGTGATTTACTAGTATCAGGATTTTCAATGTACATTAATGGTGTAGAGATATCTGAAGATGTTGTAAACATTGATGACTTTTTTTCTGATGGACGTGTAGTTCATTTTATCATATATCAAAGAGAACTACAAAATGTATTTGAAAATAATCCTAATCAGAATAGAATGGATTTCATAATTAAACCAGACCGTGATTACACTCATTTAAGCTCGGTTACAGAAAATGGGCAGTTTAGAATTCTAGTTTCTTGGGAACCTGGTAATCTAAAGTCTAACTCTGATGCAAAAATAATTTTTGATATTACTGATATTTTCTTAAAGAATAGGCCTGTTGCTACAAACTATGAATTTTCAGTGACTCAAAATGACAAAGTAATCTTTGAGCAAAGTGGAATTAGTAGTGATTCTAAAGACTTACACAATATTGCAGAATTTTTAATTCCTCAAGATGTTACAGGAATTGTATATCTGAATTTTAAAAATTTAGACAATAACAATCTTGCAAAATCAACAATTCCAATTGTAATTAATAGAATTATAAATCAAGATAACGAAATTTCACTTCCTAATTGGATTAGAAACAATGCATTATGGTGGTCTGAAGAACAAATTGATGATAACACATTCATCCAAGGAATTGAATATTTAATTAAAAATAAAATCATTATAATTCCACAAACTCAACAGGAATCTCCCAGATCTCAAGAAATTCCAGCATGGATTAGAAACAATGCTGCTTGGTGGGCAGCTGACCAAATTGACGATAAAACATTTGTTCAGGGCTTGGAATTTTTAATTCAAAAGGGAGTCATTCATATTTGATTGACTCATTCGAGAAATGAACCAGTCACTTTAAATCTCAAAAATTGTAATTTTAGTCACTTTGTTTAGACCTGAAAGAATAGTTGAGAGAAAATCAACACTATTTTCAATTGTAGTTACAGGTGTTGTTGCAATTCTTGCATTACCAATCATAATTCCACATCTATTACATGGATATCATCTTGTACATATTTTCTTACATGTTGGAGGAATCACTCTTGCAGTCTTTATTTCAGTACTGGCAGGAGTTGCATGTTACAGATTAAGGACAAAAAGACTCTTGCTAAGTGCTATAGCCTTTACCAACTTTATTGCAGCTGAAGTTGTTTTACTTGTTGATGCAACCTGGCCAAACATCTATGATCTTAATGAATTATCGCTTTCTGAAGTAGGCCATTTATTGACATTTATTACATTAGGTTTACTAGCGTTAGGAGTGTTTAGAAATGACTGATAGGGATTCACAATTACAACAAATCATTGAAGAAAATCCTGGAATTCAATTCCGCGAGATTATGCGCTCATCAGGATTAAAAAACGGAGTACTTAGTCATTATTTAAGAAAATTAGAAAAAAATGGAATCATCAAAGTTATTCGTGGCCCGCGACAAGCTAGATTCTATCCTCCAAGAATTACAGAAGATGAGTCTATTGCAATTAAAGCACTAAGAAAACAAACTCCACGAGATTTGTTACTTGCGTTAATCAAAGAAGATAACTTGGAATTTAGTCAATTGGTTAAGGAAGTTAGAAAATCACCATCAACTGTTTCACTTTATCTTTCACAAATTGTGGATGATGGACTAGTTGAAACAAAACTTGTGCAACTCAAAAAGAGATATTATATTAAAGCAAGAGATCTTATAGATAAATTAGTTGAAGACTATAGACCAGGTTCACTTGAGAAACCAACATCCGGATTCGAAGATATTATCAACTCTTTCTAGAATTTTAAAAACAAAAATCCCATTTCTATTGGGATTGACGTTTTTAGTATTACTTGTTTCTCAAGTAGCATTTGCAGATGTTTATGTTCCATTACATGAATATTTGGGATACTTTGATTCAAACGGAATCTATACTGTAGTTGGAAATGTTAAAAACGAAAACAGTTTTGCAATAATTCCAACAATCACTGTTTCTGTAATTGACGGCGCTGAAAGAATATCAAAAACTATCGAGCATGTTCCAATAGGGGCTGACAAGGAAATTCCATTCAAAATAAAATTTCCTGAACTAACATCAGACACTCCGATCCTAGTAAATCCAGAAATTACATATGAAAAGACAATTACTAACGAAATTCCAATTCAAGTACTCTATGATAATACTCTAATCAAACATGATGATGGCCACATCACAGGAAGAATTCAAAACACTGGTGATAAAACAATCTTTTATCCTAAAATCTATGCTGTAGTTCACGGGTATGAATTAGTATTAGATATTACTCAAAATATTGAATTTATTGAAAAAATTGAACCAGGACAAATTTTAGATTTTTCAATGTATCCTGATCCTGTAATAATTGAAGATGTCTTTTACTATAGCTGTTTTGCACCAGTAGATACAACTGTAATTCCTGTGACTGCAAAGAAAAATGACGGAAATTTTGATTTCAGATATGATTCAGGAGCGTGGTATTCTGCTGCAAAATTTGATGAAAAAGGAACTACGTTGAGCATTAGGGGATACAACAGCTATCCACTTGAGACTTATGCAAACTTTGAGTTTTCTCCAATTTCGGGAAATGAAAAATTTTCTGTTACACTAAATGATGAAGCTGTAGAATTTATCCAAAGCATAGATGAGATGGGCTTTTGGCATGTGGCATTCAAAGTAGAACCTACCTCACAAGGAGTTTTAAAAATTTCAGGCTTTGAGAAAGGATTGCCTCCTGAATTGCCAAGAATTCCTCAATGGATTAAAGTAAATACAGAGTGGTGGAGAACAAACCAAATTTCAGATTTGGAATTTCTTGAAGGAATAGACTTTTTGTTTGAAAAACAAATAATTTCCGTTCCTGAACGAGATGTGATTTCTGAATCTCAATGGAGAATTCCTCAATGGGTAAAAATTTCTATTGGATGGTGGTATGAAGAAAAAATATCTGATGGTGATTTTTTAAATATGATTGAAAATCTTGTCAAAAGAAAAATAATTGTAGTTTGATTGGTACATTCGACGAATATTCCAGTTCTGTTTAATATTATTTTTTGATTTTAGGATCAATGATTGGCAAAAAAACAACATTGTTAGGATTATCTGTTGGTACAATTTTTGCAGTATTGGTTTTATCCACTTCTATACCATTAGTAGATGCTGAAAAACCTATTGCAACTGGTAAACCAGATTTTATTGCATCAATTGACATGCCTGCAGATTCAGATCACTATAATGGTGAAAAAGGACGTGCAATGTTTTGGGTCGATGCTGACAGTATTGATGATCCAAATATGAAAATTGCATACAAAATAATTCTACAACGAATTGATGTTGGTGAAATTGGCAATGATCAAACTGGCCAAAACAAAAATTCAGGTAAAGGTCTAGAGACTTATCTCTGGAAACTACATCTTCATCCTGCACCTGGAGGAGTTCATGATAGTTCCAAACACTATTTCAACATAATAGGACCTACAGATGATGACGAATTGCTTATTTCAGGTAACACACTTACAGGAATTTGGGATAAAGATGATTGGCAAGATCTCAGTAACGATCAACATGAAAGTAACGATCCTGTAGATATAATTCAAGAAATGTGTAATTCAGACACTGATTTGAATGTACATTCAGAAATACATCATATTCAAATTAGAGGCCAAATAGTTCCAAACTCTAATTTCTGTGAATAGAATCCTGAAATATTTCTTTTTTTCTTTTTCTAATTGTATTTAGTAAATATGTCGTATTTGTTTAAAAAAATTAAAAATTTTGAGTGCAGATTATGAAATCTGTTTGTATGTGAAGATAAAAAAATTCTGTGAAAAAGTAAGTTTCTAAAAATATTTTTTATTTTTAAAAATTTGATTATTATTTAAATTTAATTTCATTTTTTGTTTTATGATCCTAGAATAATTTTCAAAGTTAAACCAGTACAATCGATTAATGTACCAATTTTGCTTTTAATTAGATTCAAAAAATAATTCTAATGACATATCTAAAACAAAACAAGATTCCGATGATTACAGGTACTGCGTTACTGACAATTGCATTAGCATTTGGTGGAACAGTATTTGCTAGTCACAGTTTTGAAACAGGTGTAAAAGGAGATTCACTTCCTGATAATACTCACATACGACTAGATGGAATTACTCTTGCCCCAGGCGGAGTATTTCCTTTGTATGATTCGAGTCCCAATTATGTATCTGGACACTTTCTACTAACAGCTCCGTGTGAGCCAGTTACAGAAGGTGATGATACATACAGACCCACAGTAAGTGTAATTGCAGGACATATTGACGAGTTAGCAGAGAACACAAGAATGGATTCTATTCCTTTGTTCTACATTAACACGGTATCAAATCCTGACGCAAATTATTGTGTATTTCATGCACATATTCCTGATCCACTCAATGGTGGAGCACCAAAAGCAACTGATATTGATTTGATCAATTTGACAGATGAAGACATTACGTTTACCTCTGGTCACATAGTTGATATCAATATTCAACAAGTTCTAGGAAACATCACATCAAGTCCATATACTGATGGCCCTACCCTAAACGTCGGACCAAATCCAGTATTTGATCTAAATGATGAAGACCATACAAACGATGGAATTGGACATTCCTCACAGTCATAGGAGAATTTGAAATGAAACAAACCAACTATGTACTATTAGGAATTCTTACCAGCGTTGCAATGATTTCTGTTGTAGGTACTCAAAATGCCTCAGCTCATCAATTAGCAGTTTTGTTTGGTGATTCTGATACAAACAACATATTTTTTGTATTGGGCCACACCGATGAACCTGCATTTGGACAAGATCCTGGAAAACACGACGGAAAGCATAATTTAGAAATCCGTCTAAGTGATGATGCAACAGACTTGGCTCTAGCTGACTCTACTGATTTGTTCTTTGACAAATACTATTTTAAAAATGTCAAAAAATACAACAAAGCAAATTCATTAGATAAAGCGGATGCAGTAGAAACTGGAATCAACATTAGCCAAGCATTTGGTGATCCCGGTCACTATATTCACCGACAAATTGTTAGTGATGGAATTTATGGATATCATGTATATGGAGAAATTGATTATTTTGGAGTTGGAAAACTTCCAGTCGATTTAACATTTTTCTGTAGTAGAGATGGCATGGATGATCCAGCAAAATTTGAAAGTGTTACAGATGGTGTAACATTCGGTGAATTTGGTTGTCCAGGTTCAATTGATGATATTAAATTCCCAAAGAAAGGTGGGCATCACAATAATCAGTTCAATAAAGATGACAAGTCTAAAGATGACTAACTGATTATTTCATTCTTTTTCTTTTTTTACACTCTGAATATATTCCCTCGGTTTTAATTTATTTTAGAACGAATTGGCTAGAAAGACCTTAATCAGGTAAGAAATGTAGAAGTCATCTGTTTTCTCATCTTTTTTCTTTACTGAAATTAATCTCAGAAATTTCTAGCTGAATAATGTTATTATACAAATTTCAATCAACCAAAATTACTCATGCTTCCATTAAGAGATGAAAATCCACATCCTCCTGGATTCAAACCAACTGTAACTTATGCACTAATCATTGTCAATGTAATCGTATTTTTTATTGAAGTTGCATTCACTGGGCAATTTTTTGACTTTACAAATCAAAATGCATTTAATTTATTTTACAACTGGGGAGCTGTTCCAAATTGTATTACAGGAGGAACTGTCCTAAATGTTGATTTAGGTGCAGGTCCATTACGTGTATCTTGTCCTGATGAACCATATTTCTCATTACTAAGTTCAATCTTTTTGCATGGAGGTCTTATGCATCTTGGAGGAAACATGTTGTTTTTGTGGATCTTCGGTGATAATATTGAACACAAATTTGGAAAAGTAAAATATCTTGGAATTTATTTAATGTGGGGAGTTCTCGCAGGACTTATTCATATTTACGGTGATGCTAGCAGTGCAATTCCTGCAGTTGGTGCCTCTGGTGCAATCTCTGGAGTACTTGGAGCATATCTTATAATTTTTCCAAAAGCTAGAATCCAGACATTTCTTATGATGGGATTCTTTTGGAGAATGATGCATATTCAGGCTAGATGGTTCTTACCTTTTTGGTTAGTTTTCCAAAATCTTTTACCATTTTTCATTGGTGGATTTGGTGTTGCTGGAGGTGGTGTTGCATATCTTGCTCACATTGGAGGATTTGTTGTAGGTCTGGCAACAGGATATCTCTACAAAAAAACACACAGCTCAGAGTTTACGTATGGTACAAGATATGGATATAAGCCAGATTATTGAACGAATAAATCTCTGAATTAATTTGAAAATCTTATGCCATTGATTACAGTATCAATGTATCCCGGTAGAACACAGGAACAAAAAGACGAATATGCAAAAGCAATAACAAAATCTGCAGTAGATATTCTCAAAACAAAAGAAAATCACGTCATTGTTGTTTTTGAAGACAATCCTAAAGAAAATTGGTTTTTAGCAGGAAACCAATTATAAAAACTAGGTTTATCATCATTTCTTCCTTTTTTATCTGTACAAAACCGAAACATCGATTATTGTTAAAGAAAAAAAGAGAAGAAGATTAATCCATGATATCTATAAAATCATATAGAATTGTACTATGTTTACTTAAAATACGTAGAAACAGGAATTATTTTGAACCATAACTTTGATTAAATCAAAATGAGAGATGATCTAAAATTAGAATTGTGTATTTAATTTTTGGATCTTCTGAATGACTCGGTCATGATTTCCATTGCTGTCAATTGAAAGAATCAACAGTCCATCATACAAGAAAAGAGTAATCATTTTCACGAATTCTTTACAAGTGATCATCCAATTTGTTTTTCCCAATTGACTGTCAAACATCTCCTCCATATGGGCTTTGACAGATGCCTGGTAATGTGCCAAATTACCCATTTCTTCATCTATTAGTGGTTCAGACTCTTTTCTTCTGACAAATGCCACAACTCGGCGATTTTTTATTCTACCTACAAATCTTATTGATTCATCAAGATCAAGGACTTTACGACATTCTTCTTTTGTATAATATTCAGATACTTTCAATCTGCACGATTGCTAAAATAACAACTAATATTTTTTAAGGATACTATCTTCATCATCCTATCTAAGATTATATAAATACTCTATCTAGAATTCTAATCTCTCAATATCCTCTTCGAGAAATGGGATATTACTATACCAAAATTCATTTTCAGACATTAAATTTAAGGAAATTCATGAGTTTATAGATCTAACGATTAAGTTTGTATCAGATCTTAAGACCAAAAACTGTAGTTGTTTGGTGACAGTTCTAATACAATCTTGATTAAACAAATTTGATATTTAGGCAATGCTGATAATTCATACTTTTGTTTTACAAATCAAGACTCTATTTTTATGAACTTCTGTTTGAATTACGTTAATCTCTTTAAAAGAAACTTATACAATCTACAATTTGTAGCAGGAAACCGATTTTAATTATTTTTAAAAATAATAGACTGGAAAAATTCCCCCAGCCAGGGATTGACATACACACTATGGTCGGTTTGATCTTTGTTAATCAAATTTACATAATAAGAAAATGGTACATTCTGCGTTTGTACCAAGAGTTTATCCTTTTATTGTGATTTAATTAATCAATTCTATGAAAGTAGCAGTTGTTCAATTCAAAGCATCAACAAAAAAAGAAAATAATTTAAAAAAAATCATTTCATACATTTCAAAAGCAGCTGCAAAAAATGCAACTTTGATTGCATTTTCAGAATTTATGATGTTTTATACAAACTCTTCTCAAACTCCAAAACAATTAGCAAATTTAGCTGAAACAATTAATGGCAATTTTGTTTCAACAATTGCAGAAACTGCAAAAGAAAATCAAATCCAAATCGTAGGATCATTTTATGAAAAGAGTAGAAAGAAAGATCGTGTTTATGATACTTCATTTGTAATTAGTGAATCAGGTAAGGTAATCTCTACATATAGAAAAATTCATCTTTTTGATGCATTAGGCTTTAGAGAATCAGATAAAATGGCCGCGGGTTCTAAAATTACAAAGCCAGTAAAGACATCAATTGGAAAAATTGGTATGATGATTTGTTATGATTTAAGATTTCCAGAGATGTCAAGATCTTTAGCTGTTGCGGGATCCGAAATACTAGTTGTACCCTCAGCTTGGGTTAAAGGCAACATGAAAGAAGAACATTGGATTACAATTAACAAAACACGTGCAATTGAAAATGGGTGTTATGTAATTGCCCCTGATCAAGTTGGAAACATCTACTGCGGTAGAAGTTTAGTTGTTGATCCATATGGAAAAATTCTACTTGATATGAAAAAAAAACAAGGAATAGGTTTTGTAAATATTGACTTGAACAAAGTAAAACAAACAAGAAAAATTCTACCGTTACTCAAAAACAGAAGAACTGATGTTTATCCTACTTTGAAGGCTTGATTTCTCTACTTTCACAATTAAAGTTTGAACATTGTTTAGTCCATTTTTGATTTCTTGAATAACGAAAAATTATCATAGGCCATTTACAAACATCACATGGATTTTTTGTTGCTCTAAGTCTTGCCTTTTGCAATAATGGTGAGGAAGCTCTACATCCATCATAAAAGTTTGAACAACCAATGAATCGTTTCCTTGTAGTCCTTGATCTAATAACCATCAATTCTCCTATCTTACACTCAGGGCATTCTACCAGTCCGTTTTTTGGAGAATTTGTCCCAAGAATAATGTATTTTTTCTCTTTTGATGACCAAGAAAGATATCCATTTGTATCCAAATACTGAATAATCTCTTTTTTGAAGATGTTAGTTTTTGACTTTGTAGTTTTTACTTTGTGTCGAATAATGGGTTTCTTGACCTGAACAGTTTGGAGTGATAATCTCCTTGATGGCTTCTTCAATAATGGATTTACTAAAACAATTTTTATAGGGACTTAGGTCAGTGATAATTATGGAAAAGGTTTGTGTTCTTGGCGCTGGCAGTACGAAATATGGAAAATTAAGTGAAAGTATTGCCGATATCACTACTCAGGCATCAGTAGCAGCCATAGAAAACGCAGGCATTGATCCAAAAGAGATCAAAGCATCTTACATTTCAAACGTCTTTGGTGTTGCTGACAAGCAGGTCCATATAGGCCCTGTATTGATGAGTAGATTAGGAATTCCAGATAAACCATCATTAACAATAGAATCTGCATGTGGGAGTGGTTCTGTATCTTTTAGAGAAGCATATGCCAATGTCGCAGCCGGATTTTATGACTGTCTAGTTGTTACTGGTGTTGAAAAAGTAACTCACACAGGAACTGAATGGACAACAACTTACTTTGCATATTGTTCTGACTTTTTTTATGAAGGTCAAGCTGGTGCGTCATTTCCTGGTTTGTTTGCATCTATGGCAAGAGCTTATCTGACAGAGTTTAATGCAACTGAAGAAGACTTTGCAAGAGTTGCAGTAAAGAATCATGACAATGGGTTCCTTAATCCAAAAGCTCACATGCAAAAGAAAATTACTGTTGATGATGTAATGAATTCTGCAGTTGTTGCTAGTCCACTAAAACTTTATGATTGTTGCCCATTCTCTGATGGTGCAAGCTCTGTAATTCTTTGTTCTGAAAAGTTTGCAAAAGAACACGGTGGTGACTATATTGAAGTAATTGGTTCTGGCAGAGGTGGCTCACCTGCTGCATTACAAGGTCGTGAACACATGACAACCATTCCTAGTACAAAGATTGCGGCAGCAGATGCATACAAAATGGCAGGAATCACCGCAAAAGATATTGACTTTGCTGAAGTACATGATTGCTTTACGATTGCGGAAGTAGTTGACACTGAAGACTTGGGATTCTTTGAAAAAGGACAAGGCATTCAGGCTGTTCGTGAAGGTAGAACAAAATTAAATTCTGATATTTCTATTAATCCATCAGGTGGTCTTAAATCAAAAGGACATCCAATTGGAGCAACAGGTGTTGGGCAAGTAGTTGAAGTATTTGACCAACTAACTGGAAAAGCTGGTGAAAGAACTGTTAAAGATGCAAAAATTGGTTTAACTCATAACTTTGGTGCAACTGGTGCAAGTTGTGCTGTTCATGTATTCCAAAGTGTGTAAAATGACTATTGAAGAACAATTAATTGAATATGCCAAACAAGGCAAACTACTAACTCATAAGTGTACTAAATGTGGCTACATTCATTTGTCTACGGCCTATTATTGCCTAAAGTGTGGAAGTAAAGGATTTGAGGATGTTATTTTAGATGGTGTAGGCTCAATTGCCACTTATACAATAATTACTGTCGCCCCTGCAGGCTTTGAAAAATATACTCCATATGCCTTTGTTGTACTTCAACTAGACAATTCAGATTTGAGAATCTCTGGCTTTATGGCAGGAATTGCTACCCCTGCAGATCTACCGGTTGGTACTAAAGCCAAAATTACTGGTTTTGAAGATGGTTGTGGAATCATCATTAAAAAACAGTAAAATAATTTATTTGAATTATTAAAAAAAATCAAAATCGATTCTTAATAATTTTGTATCCCTGATTAACTTCATGTCTGTTGAAATAACATGTGGTAAATGTGGAGAGAAGATCACAAATATGAAAATGCTAAAATCTCTAAAAGATGTTATGAATCCAACTAATGGAAAATGTCCCTCCTGTGGACAAAAACTTTCAACATCAGAATTTTCACTTGATGTTAAAGAAAACTGATCAAAAAAGATCTAAGTGGATCATTTTTTAGATTTTTTAAAAAAATAACTATTAGAGTTTCAAATTTTTAATCAATAAATTACAAATCTGATCAAAAATGTTTAGAAATGATCTAGTCACAAGTCTTATTTACTCCTTAGTCAAGAAAAAAAAACATGAAAATGAGTGATAAGGATTTGGAATTAGATCTGGATGTTGACTTAGATGATGATGACGATGATTTAGATTTAGAATCTGACATGGATTCTGATTCATCACCAAAGAGAAGTGGGATTTTACAATCTACATCAAAACGTGTAAGAATGATCTTCTCTGTTATGGCAAGTCCAAACAGAATTGATATTCTTAGAATCTTAAATTCTAAAGGTCCTTTGACCTATTCTGAACTAAAATCTCTGGCAGGTTTCAAGTCAAAAAAGGAAAGTGGAAAATTTGCATACCACTTGAGAAAATTACTCAGACAATCACTTGTTGCACTAAACAAATCTGAAAGACGATACACAATTACAAATCTTGGAAAACTAGTTTTGAGTTTGGCAAGACAAATTGAAGAGAGATCAATTATTGAAAGTGGAAAAATGTATGTTAGAACATCTCATCAATCGATTGAGGAATTTAATTCACACAAAATTATTCAATCATTAGTTCGTGAAGGAAGTCTCCCATTGGAGCTTGCGCAAAAAATTACTGAAGAGGTTGAAAATAGAATTTACAAATATCAGACTACATATCTTACTGGTTCACTTATCAGAGAAATGGTGAATTCTGTTCTTCTTGAGCATGGTCATGAGGAATATAGGAACAAACTTGCACGTCTAGGCATGCCTGTTTATGACGTTCAGGAGATGATCTCTAATTTAGATAACGTCGATAATGGTGCTGAAGGTCTTCTCTTTAACACAGGACAAAAAGTGTTTGCTGAACACCTACTTACAAACATCCTGCCAAAAGATGTGGCAGATTCTCATCTATCTGGAGACTTGCATATTACTAATCCTGGAATTTGGTCCATGATTCCTGATACCATATTTGTAAATGTTAAAGAATTAATCGAAGACGGAATAAATCTTGGCGGAAAATATCTTGACGTATCAAGAATCCCTGCATCAAAACAACTTGATGATATTACAAGTTCATTATCTATTGTTATTGCCCTTCTTTCAAAAGAAGCTTCACAAGAGGTTGTAATTGATGGCCTGGTACAATTATTTACAAAGCATTCAAAGTCTCTTACAGAACTTGAACAAAAACTCACAGATGCATTTGCAACTGCGTCTACAACTGCAAAATACAATAAAACAAGTACAAAGGTATCGATTAGATTACAATTAGGAAGTGATACAAAAATAATTGATTCAATTATTAAAGCATACAAAAATTACACAAAAATTACACCCATTCCAAAAATTGGTCTGATAATAGATATTGATAAAGGAAAAATTACTGACGTTTCAGAATCAATAGCTGAAATAATTTTCATTGGTGGACATGTAATGTTTGCTAAGGGCCAAACTTCTAGTTCTGGTGTTACAAATGGTTCTACAAAGATCACAACTCCACTTTCAAT